>JAJPJT010000066.1 GCA_021324095.1 Gammaproteobacteria bacterium | reverse complement strand
TTGCACGACGCCGAGCATCGCAGCGCCAAGCGGGAGCAAGGCGCGCCTGTCCGAGCACAGGGACGTGCGAGTTCGCGCCGGCCCGCTTGGCGCGAGAAGCGCAGGGACGTTGAGGCAACACGGCGTTGCCGAAACCGTCGTGCCGGGCGTATGGTTTTGGCCACTTTTGCCGTAACAAAAGTGGCCCGTCAGCCCGGGAGGCGGACGGAAAAAAGGACAGGGATGTCGATACCCATCCTCACCGACGCACCGATATGCTTCGCGCAACAACCTTCAGGCAAAACGTGATGCGCCCCTTGCTGCTGATTCAGACCGGCGAAGCGCCGGAAGCGATCTGCGCGGAATTCGGCGGTTTCGCCGACTGGTTCCGCGATGCAATGCGCCTCGAATCCAAGCAGATGCTGGTGGTGCGCGCGGACCGCGGCGACTCGCTACCGGAGCCGCAGGAAATCGCGGGTGCGGTGATCACGGGTTCCGCGGCGATGGTGACCGATCGGACGGATTGGAGCGAGCGCACCGCCGATTGGATTCGCCAGGCGATGGCCACGGGAACTCCGCTGTTTGGCGTCTGCTACGGCCATCAACTGATGGCGCACGCGCTGGGCGGCACGGTGGGCTGGTTGCCGACCGGGCGCGAGATTGGCACGGAAACGATCACGCGCAGCGTGCCCTTGACTGGCGATGTGCTGTGCGCGGTGCCCCAGTCTTTCCCCGCGCAGACAACGCACCGACAATCGGTGCTCGATCCGCCGCCGGGCGCGGAAGTGCTCGCGCGCTCGCAGCGTGACCCGAACCAATTGCTGCGCTATGCGCCGAATGCGCTGTCCACGCAGTTCCATCCCGAATTCAGTGCGGCCGTGATGCGCGCGTACATCGCCGCGCGCGCCGATACATTGCGCGAGGAGGGAATCGATCCCGACCGATTGCTGGTCGGTGTCCGCGAAACCGAAGCCGCGCGTGCGCTGCTGGAGCGTTTCGCGCACAGCGCCTTGGGTGCTCCAGTCGAAGCGGCTGTTGTGAAAAGTCAGGGCGAGGACAGGCGCGTACGCGATGCCGGGGGCATCGCGTGCCCGGCCGAGCGACCGGCCAAGGACGGCCGGGCCGGTGCCAAACGCCAGGGACGGCTTCTTGCATAGAAATTGTGGCCGCTGCCTGTGCGGCGAACAGGGATGATCGCAATCAATCTGACTGTCGCCGCAGACGGCGCTCCACCGCACCGCGCGACACCAGCGCGAACACGATGCCGAATCCGAACCCGGCGAGGTGCGCCCACCATACGACGGCGCCGAAGCCTGGTCCCGCCCAGGTGAACAGCAACTGCAACAACACCCACATCCCGATCAGCAGCGCCGCGGGCACCCGGATGAACTGGAAATACAGGCCGAGTGGCAACACCAGGCCGAGCCGAGCGCGCGGAAACAATGCCAGATAAGCGCCGAGCGTCGCGGACACTGCACCGCTGCAACCGATGATCGGGCGCAACTGTCCCGACAAGGTCCAGGCACCGACCAGATTGGCGAACGCGCCGCCGACCAGGAACAGGAACAGGAATCGCCGCGAGCCCAGGGCCCGCTCCGCCGGCAGCCCGAAAATCACCAGGAACAACATGTTGCCGACCAGATGCAGCCAGTCGGCATGCATGAACAGGGACGTGAGTGGACGCAACCATAATCCCTCGCGCCAGAATTGTCCGCGCTGGAACAGGTGCGCCGGCACGGTACCCCATTCACCCAGCATCGCGTCCCGCGGTGCGGGCGCGATCAGCATCAGCCACAGGTAGCACGCGACACACGCCACGACCAGCACCGGCGTGACCCAGCGTGGATGCGCGCGCTGGCGCGTGGGAGCGTAGGTGAATGGCGGGTTGATCGACACCGTCGCCCTGGAACAGCAAGTAGCCCGGATGGAGCGTAGCGGAATCCGGGCTACGCGGTTAGCGGGTTGCTTCCGGCTCGAACGGCTTCGAAGTGGAAGCGATCGGCTCCACTCTTCAGCGTTGCAGCAGCCGCACGCGCGCGAAGTTGCGCTTGCCGACCTGCAGCACGCCTTCGAAGCCGGCCGCGAAGACGCGCTGCGGATCGTCCGCGATCACCGCGTCGATGCGCACGGCGCGTTCCTTCAACTTGCGGTTGGCTTCGGAATTGCTGGAAGTCAAACCCGCCGCGGTGAGCAAGGCCGGCAGGCGCAGGCCATCGGCCGAAACCACGATATCATTGAGCGGCAGCGAAGACGTATCGCCTTCGCCGCTCACGACTGCGTGCCATCCGGCGATGGCCTTCTCGGCTTCGGCGGCGCCATGGAAACGTGCGGCCAGTTCGCGCGCCAACCGCAACTTGGCGTCGCGCGGGTTCAAAGTGCCGCTGGCGACATCGCGCTGCATCGTCGCGAGTTCGTCCAGCGACACGTCGAAGCTCAACAACTCGAACCAGCGCCACATCAAATCGTCACCGATCTTCATGGTCTTGGTGACCATGTCGATCGCGGGCTCGTCGATGCCGATGTAGTTGCCCAGCGACTTCGACATCTTCTGCACACCGTCGATGCCCTCCAGCAGCGGCATCGTCAGCACGATCTGCGGCGGCTGGCCGAAATGCTCCTGCAGGCCGCGCCCCATCAGCAGGTTGAAGCGCTGGTCGGTGCCGCCGAGTTCGACGTCGCACTTCAATGCCACCGAGTCGTAGCCCTGCACCAGCGGATACAGGAATTCATGGATCGCGATCGGCTGCTGCGCAGCGTAGCGCTTGGCGAAATCGTCGCGCTCCAGCATGCGCGCGACGGTGTGTTGCGCGGCAAGCCGGATCATGTCCGCCGCATCCATCTTGCCGAACCATTCGGAATTGAATCGCACCTCGGTGCGTTCGCGGTCCAGCACCTTGAACACCTGTGCCGCGTAGGTTTCCGCATTGCGCGCGATCTCCTCGCGCGTCAGCGGTTTGCGCGTGACGTTCTTGCCGGTGGGATCGCCGATCATCCCGGTGAAATCACCGATGAGGAATATCGCGGTGTGGCCGAGATCCTGGAACTGGCGCATCTTGTTGAGCAACACCGTGTGCCCGAGGTGCAGATCCGGCGCGGTCGGATCAAATCCCGCCTTGATGCGCAACGGACGATCGAGGGCGAGGCGCGCGGCGAGTTCCTCGTCCTTGAGCACGTCGACCGCGCCGCGATGGATCAGTGCGAGGGCTTGCTGGTTCGAAGACATGTGTTTTCCGATCGGCGAGTGTCCGACGACCACTCAAAGGCGGGCTGGGTCAACGCGTGAAGGTGACGTCGCAGTTAATTATGTGTTAACTGCAAAACGACCTGCAAATCTTTGTGATACAAAGCATTGACGCACACTTCACGAGGCCGCTATGGTACGGCCCGTCGTGCGTCTCCGCCCGTTTTTCGGAACCCCCGATGGATCGCCATCTCCGTCGCGTCATTCCTCATGTTGTGCGCCGTCAAGCGATCCGTCGCAAGACCCGTCTTTGCCACTCCCACTTTTACGCGCGCTGCGCGCACTGGTCTTTTCACGCCGACGCTCCGTCGAGCAAGTTCCGTTGGACGCGCGAAGGCTGGGTGTTGTGCGGGGGTGCATTTCTTTTGGCGCTGCTGACCGCGCTGGGCATTCCGGCGTGGGCCAACGTGATCCATCATGAAGTGACGCAGCCGGTGACCCGCGAAACCGTGGCGCTGCCGTTGCCGCCTGCTCCAAAGGAAACCGCGCGGCCCGTGGTGGCATCGTGGAAGACGGTGGAAGTGCAGCCGGGCCAGACGCTCTCGGAAATTTTCCAGAGCCAGGGTTTCGGCGGCGCCGATCTCGCCAGGGTGATGGCGAGCGGCAAGGATACCGGCGCGCTGAAGACGCTGCACCCCGGCGACGAAGTTGCTTTCCTCACGAATGCGAAAGGCCAGTTGCAGGGGTTCCGTTACAGTCCCGATTCCGCGACACAAGTGACCTTGACGGCGCAGGCGGACGGCAGCATGAAAGTCCAGGTCACTGCATTGCCCGTCGAGCGCCGGGTGCACTTCGCGCATGGGGTGGTGGAGGGATCGCTGTTCGCAGCCGGTGAAAAGGCGGGCTTGTCCGAAACGATGGTGTTGAAGCTCGCCGACGTATTCAAGTACGACATCGACTTCATCAAGGATCTGCAGAAGGGCGACCGTTTCACGGTCGTGTATGACGACATCTACCGCGACGGCAAATACTCGGGCGCGGGCAACATCCTCGCCGCGGAATTCATCAACGACGGACACAGGTACACGGCGTACCGCTTCAAGCAGAGCGACGGCAGCGTCGCCTATTTCAGCGAGGACGGGCGTCCGCTGCGGAAGGGATTGCTGCGCACGCCGGTCTCGTTCACGCGCGTATCCTCGACGTTCGGCATGCGCAAGGACCCCGTGCTCGGCTACACCCGGCTGCACAAGGGTGTCGATTATGCGGCGCCGATTGGTACGCCGGTGCACGCCGCGGGCGATGGCGTGATCGTCCGGCGCGGCTGGGTGCACGGCTACGGCAATTTCATCGAGATCAAGGACACGGCCAAGTACAGCACCGCCTACGGCCACATGTCGCGGTTCGCGTCCGGGCTGCACGTCGGCTCGCACGTCACCCAGGGCGAAGTGATCGGCTACGTCGGCGAGACCGGTTTCGCGACCGGCCCGCACCTGCATTACGAGGTGCGCGTGGACGGCAAGCCCGAAAATCCGCTCACCGTCACGATGCCGAAACCGCAGCCGCTCTCCGGCAAGCTGATGGCGGAGTTCAAGGAACAGACCTCGCCGATGGTGGCGCGCATCCAGATGATCGACAACGCCACCCAGCGGTTGGCGCGTGTCGACAGTGGTCGCACGACCACGGCCGCCGCCGATTGAGTCGCGTCGTGCTGGCGCGGTAGCATCTGACGCCGCATGCGCGATCAAAACCCTCTGTACCTGGGACTCATTTCCGGCACCAGTGCGGACGGCATCGATGCGGTGCTGGTGCGCTTCGCGCCAAGCCTGAAAGTCGTCGCGGCGCAGACGTTTGCATACCCGGACCCGTTGCGCGAGCGCATCGTCGCGTTCGCACGCAACGACGCGACGGTCACGCTGACCGAATTCGGACGGCTGGATGTCGAAATCGGTGAACGCTTCGCCGACGCCGCACTCGCGTTGTTGCGCGAGACCGGCGCGAATGCGCGATCGGTCGCAGCCATCGGCTCGCACGGACAGACCGTGTGCCATCGTCCGACCGGGCCGCATCCCTTTACCTTGCAGATGGGTGATCCCGGCGTGATTGCCGAACGCACCGGCATCGCCACGGTCGCCGACTTCCGCCGCGCCGATGTCGCGGCAGGCGGGCAGGGCGCGCCGCTGCTGCCGGCGCTGCACGCCGCGGTGCTGGCGGATGCCGCGGCGCCGCGCGCGATATTGAATCTCGGCGGCATCGCCAACCTCACCTTGCTGGTTCCGGGCAGGCCCGTGCTGGGTTTCGACACCGGTCCCGCGAACTGCCTGATGGATGCATGGTCGATGCGCGTCCGTGGCACGCCGCGCGATGAAGGCGGCGCGTGGGCGCGCAGTGGCCGTGTGGACGACGCGCTGCTGCAGCGCCTGCTTGACGATCCCTATTTCGCGGCGGCGCCGCCGAAAAGTACCGGGCGCGAATACTTCAACCTCGACTGGCTGGACACGCGCCTGCCCGGCGGCATGGATCCCGCCAACGTGCAGGCGACCTTGTTGCGGCTCACTTCGCGCAGCATCGCCGATGTACTGCACACGCAGGCACCCGGGATCCGCGGGCTGTACGCCTGCGGCGGCGGCGTGCACAACGGCACCTTGATGGATGCGCTGCGCGGCGAATTGCCCGACGTGCAACTCGATACCACCGCCGCACTCGGTCTCGACCCCGATTTCGTGGAAGCGGTCGGCTTCGCGTGGCTGGCGCGTGCGCGGCTGGAGAATGTTCCCGGCAACCTGCCCAGCGTCACCGGCGCGCGCGGGCCGCGCGTGCTGGGCGGCATCTACGCACCGCCGTTCGCCTGAACCGAAGCGCTGTGTGCGCGCAAGCGCGGCTCCAGCCACAGGAACAGCAGCACCGCCGGCAGCACCGCCACCACGGTCAACGCGAAGTAGAAGCCGTAGCTGGTGGCCATCACGATGCCGCCGGCAAAAAAGCCCAGCAGCTTGCCGGGCAGGTTCACGAGTGAAGACAGCAGGGCGTACTGCGTCGCGGTATGGCGCACGTTGACCAGCGACGACAGGAATGCCACGGCGGGTGGTCCGAGGAATCCCAGCGTGAAGTTCAGGCCGGAAATCACGCCGGTCAACACCGCCAGATTCCCCTGGTTGCCGATCAGCCACAGGTACAGGAAGTTGCTGCATCCGCACAGCACGATTCCTGCGAGCAGGCTGCGCCGCACGCCGAAACGCTCCACCGCGATGCCGCCGACGAACACGCCGGCGATGCCCATGAGGACCCCGTAGCCCTTGGTGATCGTGCCGATCGCGGTCCTGCTGAAGCCCATGTCGCGGTAGAACGGACTCACGATGCCGCCGATGGTCGCCTGCTCGGGAATCTTGAACAGCAGGATGAACAGCAGCGTCACCAGCGCCAGCAGCCAGCCGTAACGGCGGAAGAACTCCACGAACGGCTCGACGACGCCTTCGCGCATGGCCTCGGTCCACTGCCTCGCCCGCAGCCGGTGGACCTGCGGCTCCTTCGCCACGAAATTGGCGATGACGGGGATCGCCATGCACGCCGCCATCGCGACGTACACCACGCTCCACGACATGTGATCGGCCATGACGAGCGCGATGCCGCCCGACAGGATCCAGCCGATCCGATAGCCGAGTACATAAGTCGTGACCAGCGGTCCCTGTGCCTCGGGCGGTGCGATCTCGATGCGGTAGGCGTCGATCGCACTGTCCTGCGTCGCCCCGAAAAACGCGACGCACAGCGTCACCGCGATGAAGGCGCCGAGACTCCCCGGCGTCAACGCCGCCATCGCCAGCATCCCGCCGATGATGCCGCACTGACCCAGCAGCAGCCAGCCGCGCCGTTGGCCCATCCTCGAAAAGCCCGGCAGCCGCCAGTGGTCGAGCAGCGGCGCCCATACGAACTTGAATTCATAGGCGAGGCTGGCGCTCGCGATCATCGTGATGTCTTTCAGCTCGATTCCGCGCGCGTGCAGCCAGTAGGCGAGCGTTCCGCTGACCAGCAGGAACGGCAATCCGGACGAGATGCCGAAGAAGAACATCGTCCACGCCGCCGGCTGCGTGAACGCCTTCCAGATAGGCATCCGGTGCGAACGCCGCGGCGACACGGCGACTTCACTCATTCCGCATCATCCACCGCATCGTATTCGACTGAAAGCGGCGCGTGGTCGGAAAAACGCGGCTCGCGCGCGATCGCGCAGGTGCGCGCGCGCCTGCCGATGCCCGGCGTCGTGATCTGGTAGTCGATCCGCCAACCCACGTTGTTGGCGCGCGCATTGCCGCGGTTGGACCACCACGTGTATTCCTCGACGTCCGGTTTCACCACGCGGAAGCTGTCGAGCCAACCGGTCTTCGGCGCAGGCGAGCCGTCGCCGTGTTTGTCCGCAATCAGCGCGTTCAACCACGCGCGTTCGGCGGGCAGGCAGCCGGAATTCTTCTGGTTCGATTTCCAGTTCTTGATGTCGCGCTCGCTGCGCACGATGTTCCAGTCGCCGCACAGGACGTATTCGCGTCCGCTCGCGAGCCAACCGTCGAAGATCGTGCGCAGTTTTTTCATCGCGACGAACTTGAATTGCTGGCGTTCCTCGCCCGAGGTGCCGGACGGCACGTACAGCGACACCACGGACAAATTGCCGAAGCGCGCTTCGATGTAGCGGCCCTCGTCGTCGAACGGCTTCCAGCCGATCTTGGTCAGCACTTCGTCGGGTTTGCGCTTCGAGTAGATCGCGACGCCGCTGTAGCCCTTCTTCGTCACCGCGTCCCGATAAAAGCAATGATGGGCCACGGGACGGAACATCCCGTCGCCGAGCTGGTCTTCCTGCGATTTGGTCTCCTGCAGGCAGGTGACATCCGCATTCTGCGTGGCGAGCCAGTCGAAGAAACCCTTGCGGGCAGCCGAACGGATGCCGTTGGCGTTGAAGGAGATGATTTTCATGAAGCAGGGGCTGGGGGCTGGGGATTTGGGCAGCGTAGCGAATCTTCGTGGCCTTGCGTAGAGCAACGGCAAGCTCGGCAACGCGTTTCGCTTGTGCAGCAATCGCGGTTGGTATCATCCAGCCCCCAGCCCCCAGCCCCCAGCCCATGCTCCACCCCCACCAACGCGCCTTTCTCGATACCGCGCTCGCCAGCGGCGTGCTGCGCTTCGGCGACTTCACCCTGAAATCCGGTCGGCAGAGTCCGTACTTCTTCAACATGGGCCGGATCGACAGCGGCCGCGCGCTGGCGGAAGTCGGCACCGCCTATGCCGCGACCCTCGCGACGGGCGGGATCGCCTTCGACATGCTGTTCGGTCCGGCCTACAAGGGCATTCCACTTGCCGCCGCCGCGGCGATCGCGCTCGCGCGCGAGCAGGGTCGCGATGTTTCGTGGGCCTACAACCGCAAGGAAGCCAAGGATCATGGCGAGGGCGGCGCGCTGGTCGGTGCGCCGCTGGCGGGCCGGGTAATGATCGTGGACGACGTCATCACGGCCGGCACGGCGGTGCGCGAATCGCTGGGATTGATCCGCACCGCGGGTGCCGAGGTCGCGGGCGTGCTGGTCGCCCTCGATCGCCAGGAACGTGGGCAGGGCGAACTGTCCGCGACCCAGGAGCTCCGGCGCGAACAGGGCGTACCGACGCTTGCGATCGTCGGCCTCGCCGACCTGATGGAATTCGCCGGCAGCCGCTCCGACCTCGCCGGACAACGCCCGCGTCTCGAAGCGTATCGCGCACGCTACGGCGCGGGCTGAATGCGGCAGCGGCGCCATCGGCCCGCAATTTGCATATCCCTCCGGTCTATACTGCGTTTCCCGATCGGAGGCACCCATGCGCCGGATCGCCCTGACCCTGCTGCTCGCCGCGGCGGCCGCGATGCCTGCGTTCGCCGGCGACACCACGCCGACGGTTCACTACCGCTGGAAGGATGCGACCGGCGTCGTGCACTTCAGCGATACGATTCCGGCGTCTGCGCTGGCCGGCGGCTACGACATCGTCAACAACGACGGGATGGTGGTGCGCCACGTGGCGCGCGAACTCACACCGGCCGAGCGGCGGGCGGCGGCCGCCCTGGCGGCGCAGGAGGCAGAGGCAAGGCGCGTGACACAACGGCAGCACCTCGAGGACGCGCAATTGCTGGCAGCCTACCCGACCGACAAGGATCTGGAGCAATCCCAGCAGGCGCAGTTGAAGCAGATCGAGGCCGACATCGCGACGCTGCAGACCAACCTGCACAGCCAGGAGGACTCGCTCACCGAACTGCTTTCCCACGCGGCGGACCTGGAACATTCGGGCAAGCCGATTCCGCCTTACGTCAACAAGCGCATCGCCGAACAGCGCGAAATCGTGAACGGCGAACGGGGTGCCGTGGTGAAACGACGTGCGGATCTCGCCAGCACCAAGCTCCGCTTCGACGCCCAGCTACAGCATTACCGCGCCTTGCGCGCCAAATACCAGCAAAGCGACGACCCGCCGCAGCAGTAGGGGACTTGGTTGAATCTTCGAAGACCCTGGCGGAGCGCTACTCACCGGCTCGTGCCGAGTTCATTCGATTCCCATTCTCGTCATTCCGGGTTCCCGCGCCGAGGAGCAGCCAAGAGCTGGATTCCGGATCGCGCCCACTTCGTGGGCTTGTCCGGAATGACAGATCATTTTGGCTCACCCGAGCAGAACGGGCTTCATAACGATCGTTCGACTCACGCCGCCGCGCGCCCTGCCTCGATGTGCTCCGACAGCGCCCGCAATGACCCGAAGACGCGCCGGTTGTCGGGATTGTCCGAGCGCAACTGGATCCCATAGCGTTTGGAAACGGCGAGCGCCAATTCCAGCGCGTCGATGGAATCGAGTCCCAGCTCTCCGCCGAACAGCGGCGCTTCCGGATCGATGTTTTCCGGCGCCACGTTTTCCAGGTTGAGACTGTCGACGATCAACTTCGCCAAATCCTGCTCCGCAGGGGTCTGCTGGGTCATGCTCCCGGGCTCCACAAACGCGCCGAATGGGCCGCGTAGTGTAACATGCCGGGTTCAAATCACGACTTGAAACGGGCCCAGGCAACATGCACCGAGACGGCACGGACGCAAGCGCATGAAGGGTGCCGCGCTCGGAAAATTCAGCGTCAGCTATCGCACCGAACCCGTCGAGACCCTGCTGGATCGCCCCGGCACGCTTGCGGTGTTGAGCTTCGGCCAGGCTTCGCCCCAAGCCGCCGATCCGCGCCACCTCGGAATCCTGCAGACGCCGCTGACGCCGCCCGCGCCGCGTGAGCTTTGGTCCGTCGATGCCGAGGTCAGCCATGGCGCCGACGGTGCCCTGCGCTGGTCCCGCGGCGGCGGCTGGCAGTTCATCGCGGTCGAAGTCGACGAAGGCGCTTCCGGTGGCGTCGAGGCCGCCTGCGGTGTCGCCTACGACCGGCTGCTGGCACACGTCGCCGCCAGCCCGGAACGGCATCTGCTGAGGATCTGGAATTACCTCGGCGCGATCAATGCGGGCGACGGTGACGACGAACGCTATCGTCGCTTCTGCAACGCACGGGCACGCAGCATGGCCGCGCAGGGCATCGTCCGCTATCCCGCCGCGACCGCGATCGGGCATCGCGGAATCCCGGGGCGGCTTCAGGTGTATGCGCTGAGTGCGGCGCGCGATGGCGACGTGCTCGAAAATCCGCGCCAGGTCAGCGCGTGGCAGTACCCGCGCCAGTACGGTCCGACCCCGCCCAACTTCGCACGCGCCATGCAACTTCCGGAGGGTGGCCTTGCGATTTCCGGGACCGCCGCCGTGATCGGCCACGCGTCGTGCCACACGGGCAACATCACCGCACAGGTCGAGGAGGCCGTGGCCAACCTCCACACGCTGCTGGAATCCGCGGCGCTGCCTGCGTTCGATGCGGCGTCGCCGCTGAAGGTTTACGTACGCAACCCGGAAGACGCCGAAGCGATCAACACGGTACTCGACCGGCACCTCGATCCCGCGGTGCCGCGGCTGCTGCTGCAAGGCGATATCTGCCGCCGCGAACTCCTGGTCGAGATCGACGGGTGGCGGTTCGGAAACCACGCGTAACCTACTGCGCTCGGCAGCTTGCGTGCCGGCGGTGCTCGGAATGCTCTCGTACTGACGTGTACGCTCCGCTTCCTGCGCTCCGGCGACCCGCAACCTGCCTTCGCTCGTGACGGTTACGCAAGGTTTCCGTCAGAGCCTGGACGCTGTCGCGCGTCGATTCCCGTCTCCCGTCTCCCGTCTCCCTATTCCCGTTCCTTCCCCGGCCGCTGCCAATTCTTGATCGTGACCTGTTTGCCGCGTCCGAGGGTGAGCTTGTCCGCCGGCGCGTCGGCGGTGACGGTCGATCCCGCGCCGATGGTGGCGTGGTCGCCGATTTTCACCGGCGCGACCAGCGACGTATTGGAGCCGATGAACGCGCCGTTGCCGATCTCGGTGACGTGCTTGTTCACGCCGTCGTAGTTGCAGGTGATCGTGCCCGCGCCGATGTTGACGCCGGCGCCGATCCGGGCGTCGCCGAGGTAGGTGAGGTGGTTGGCCTTGCTGCCTTCGCCGAGCTTGGCTTTCTTCGTTTCGACGAAGTTGCCCACGTGCACGCCGGCCGCGAGCTCGGTGCCGGGCCTGAGGCGCGCGAACGGTCCGATCCGGCAGGCACCATAAGTCGTGACGCCTTCGAGGTCGCAATGCGCCAGCACCTCGGTGCCGGCGGCGAGGTTGACCGTGCGCAGCCGGCAGAACGGGCCGATCCTGACGCCGTCGCCCAGCGTCACGCCGTCTTCGAGGACCACGTCGACGTCGATTTCGACGTCGCGGCCATGGCTGAAATGCCCGCGCAGGTCGAAACGCGCGGGATCGGCGATCCGCACGCCCTCGAGCATCAGCCGCCGCGCGTCGCGCAGGCGCAGGTACGACGCGAGTTCGGCAAGCTGCGCTGCATCGTTCGCGCCGAATGCCTCGACGGGATCGGCCGTCATTACCACGTCGGCCGGCGCGCCTTGTGCAGCCGCCAGTGCAAATACGTCGGTGAGGTACAGCTCCCCCTGCTGGTTGTCGGCCGAGAGCCCATCGACCCAGCCGCGCAACGACCGCGACTCCGCGAGTACGACGCCGGTGTTCACGATGCGCACGCCGCGTTGCGCGTCATCGGCGTCCTTTTCCTCGACGATCGCGCGGACCCGGCCGAGACCATCACGCAGCACCCTGCCATAGCCCGCCGGGTCGTCCAGCTCCGCCGCCAACACCGCGAGTTCCGCGTGCGTTGCGATCAGTTCGACGAGGGTTTCCGGGCGCAGCAGCGGCACGTCCCCGTACAGCACCAGGATCCGCTTCGGATCGGGAATGTCGTGCATGGCAAGGCGCACCGCGTGGCCGGTGCCGCGCTGCTCGGACTGGTGCACCCAGTGGATGTCGGCGTCGCGCGCGAACGCCGCCCGAACCTGTTCGCCGCGGTGGCCGTAGACGACGTGCAAGCCTTCCGGGCGCAGTGCGCGCGCGGTATCCAGCACGTGCGCCAGGATGGGCCGGCCCGCCAAAGGCAGCAGCACCTTGGGCAGCAGCGACTTCATGCGCTTGCCCTCGCCCGCGGCGAGGACGATCACGTGCAAGGGGTCGGCCACGGCTGTTCCCTCCTGTTCTGGCCCGCAACATTGGCGCATTACGGGCCCCGCGGCAAGTGGCGGAGGTTCGGGTCTGGGGGCACTGAATCCAGCTGTTGTCATTCCGGGGCCATCGCCGGCTTCATCGGCGATGGAACCCGGAATCCAGCCTTCAATGCGTGGACAATGCACGGCACCAACAAGGACGCATTCCATCGTGCGCGAGCCAGCCATCTACATTTTGACCAGTCACCCGCAAGGGACGCTGTACGTGGGCGTGACCTCTGATCTCGTCCGGCGCATTTGGCAACATCGAAATGATTCGGTGGACGGCTTCACCAAACGGTACGGCGTACATCGCCTGGTGCATTTCGAACAATTCCTTTCCATGGCGGACGCTATCGAACGGGAGAAGGAGCTTAAAAAGTGGCGGCGAGCTTGGAAAATCGCACTGATTGAGAAATCGAATCCGGAATGGCGGGATTTGTGGGCGGAGATCAGCCGATAAGCTGGATTCCGGGTTCCACCCGCAAAAGGCGCGGGTGGCCCCGGAATGACGATCAACCAGATCACGCGGCGAGACAGGAACCGGCCCTTCACTCGAACAACCCCGATTGCTCTGCCTTCCCCTGCTCGCGGCGCGCCTTCTTGAAGGTGTGGCCGCCTTGCGCCAAATCGGGATAACGCGCGCGTTCGCTGCCGTCGAGCAATCCCTTGATCGTCAGGATCTGCACGCGCGGAAATTCCGCGCCGGTTGCGGGCGAGGTGTAGAAACCTTCCTTCACCGCTTCCACTTCCATCGGCGCACTTGGTTCGGCCAGCGTCACGAACAGGCCGATCTCGGCCCTCTCGCGTTTCACCACGTGCGCGAGATCGCGAATCATCGGCACGCCGACGTGCTCGCCGCCCTTCACCGACACCACGATCTTCTTGGCCGCGCCCTTGTCGTCCTGGAAGAAGATCAGCCCGTCGATGCCGCCGTCGGCGCCCTTCTTCCTGCCCTGGTACGGCTGCGCGTTGACCAGCGAGCACGCCCACCACTGGAACTGGTACTTGTCGCGCGCCGCCAGGTCGCGCGCGCCGTCCAAGTCTTCCGGCGTGCCGATCACCTCGAACTGGCGTATGTATTCCGGCGCTTCCGGTTCGCCGACGCCGGGCGCGACCGGCGCGGGCTTGTCCGGCTTCACGCGATCCAGATACGGGAACGCGTCTTTGAGACGCTTCTCGATCAGCGCGATCGCGAGGTGCGTGATGTCGATCCCGATCCAGCGCCGTTCCAGTTTCTGCGCCGCGTGCACCGCGGTGCCGCAGCCGCAAAAAGGGTCCAGCACGACGTCGCCGGGATTGGAACTTGTTTCAATGATTCGCTCCAGCAGGGCCAGAGGCTTTTGCGTCGGATAACCAAGACGTTCGGCAGAGGTGCGCCCTATCACGCGTACGTCCGTCCATAGATCGCCTACTGGCGCTCCCGCGCTTTCATGTAGGTATTGCTTGAGCTTCGGATACTGGCCTCGACTCGGCCAATAGATGCGTCCTTCTGCATCCAGCTTGTCTAGGGTGTCTGGATGGTAACGCCAGTGTCGGCCTTGACCAATCAACTTCGGATCGATGCCTTTCCAAGGCTGTCCGCTGGGACCATTGGTTGTTCCCGCACCTGTCAGATTGTCTGTCATGTAGCGGCCATGCTCGTCTTGATGCCGGTATTCGCGCTCGATCCATTCGGCATCCGGTTCAACGCGAGGCGGATTGAAATTCACGCGCGACAAATCCTTTGCGAAGTTCAGGATGTCATCATGAATTCGCGGCCACCGCTTCGAAGTCACGTGGCTGGCAGTGCGGCGCCAAACAATGTCGCCCTGGAAGTTCTCAGGTCCAAACACTCCATCCAGCACGATCTTCAAATAGTGGCTGGCGGTCGGATCGCAGTGCAGGTACAGGCTGCCGGTCGGCTTCAGAACGCGGTGCAGTTCCAAGAGGCGGTTCGCCATCATCACGAGATACGCCATCATGTCGTTCTCGCCCAGGAACGCGCGCAGCGCCGGCATCAGCTCGGCGACGTCGGTGTTCGGCTGGCGCAGGATTTCCGCGTACTCGCGCTCGGCCTGCTCGCCCCAGTGCCAGGAATCCTCGAACGCGGTGATCTGCGCGTCCGACTCGTGGCCCTTGGGCGTCTTGAACAGCAGGTTGTAGTCGCGCTTGGAATTGAACGGCGGATCGAGATACACCAGATCGACCGATTCATTGGCAACGTGCTCGCGCAGCACGTGCAGATTGTCGCCGAAATACAGGCGGTTCATGCGGTGGCGGCTCCCCCGGAACTTCCATGCACTTTAGCGCAGACGCTTGACTTACGGCACCGCACATGTCCAGCAACGCGCGCAGGCCGTAGAATGGAACCATGGATGACGAAACTCCGTTGTCACCACAAGACGAAGCTCCGAACAGCCTGACTGCGGAAACGCTGCGTCGCAGCGGGCGTGGTGAGGATGTTTTCTGCGCGAGCGATGCGCGGGACTTTTTCGAGCGCCTCGGCCTGCGCGCCGAAATCAATCAGGATGTCGTGTAGCGCTGCCTCAAAGTCGAGGAACGCCCGCATAACGAAGTGACAGGCCATGGATGGCCGGCATCGGAGCGACAATCGGCGCCGTTGGCGGTGCCGCAGCCGTGCAGACGATCGCGCGAGCAAGGCGCGCATGTTCGACGCCATGGACGGCGGAGTTCGCGCCGGCGCGCGATCGGCAAGCGGCAAGGGCAGTCGAACGAACACGACGTTCGTTCGGCCACCGCCGCAGGTGCCTAGCCTTTTCGCCACTTTTGGGCAATGCCAAAAGTGGCCCGCTCGCCCAGGAGGCGAGCGGAAAAAGACAGGGATGTCGTGTGACATTGCGCGAGGGCGGACCCTCACCCGCCCCTTCGAATCGCGCTGCGCGCGCGTTCGCTTCGCTCCGCCTCTCCCGAAGGGAGAGGGGAAAGCAACAGCAGGGATGTCGTTGCAGCCCGATGCGAATGCCCCCATCCGCCCTTCGGGCACCTTCCCCCGCAAGCGGGGGAAGGAATATTGATGGTCAGTGCTGCAAGTTCTTGCGCAGCCGCTCCAGCGCGGACAACTGCGCCAGCGCCTGGATGAGCTGTTCCTGCGCCTGCTCGACGGTCTTGGCGTCGCCGCGGTTTTCCAGCATGCGCTCGGCTTCTTCCTTGGCGCGCTTGACCGCGGCCTCGTCGATTTCGTCCGCGCGCAACGCGGTGTCCGCCAGCACCGTCACGACGTTCGGCTGCACTTCGAGGATGCCACCGGAAACGTAGTACGACTGGCGCTTGCCGTCCTCGCCGATTACTTCGACCTGGCCCGGCCTGAGCCGCGTCAGCAGCGGCTCGTGACGCGGCGCGATGCCGAGTTCGCCGGCTTCGCCGGTCGCGATCACCAGCGTGGCGTCGCCATGGAAAATGTTGGCTTCGGCACTGACGATGTCACAGTGGATGGTGGTCATGGGGTACTAGGGACGAGGGATTAGGGATTAGGAACTTGGGGCGGAACGAAGAGTCGGAGGCTCGCGCCCTCGCTACTCGTCCCGCGACCCTGCTTCACGCCGCCTGCTTGTCCTTGGCGCTCATCGCCTCGCCCTTCTTGATGGCGTCGTCGATGCCGCCGACCATGTAGAACGCCTGCTCGGGCAGGTGGTCGACCTCGCCGTCCACGATCATCTTGAACGCGCGGATGGTTTCCTTCAGCGGCACGTACTTGCCGGGCGAGCCGGTGAACACTTCCGCGACGTGGAACGGCTGCGAGAAGAAGCGCTCGCATTTGCGCGCGCGGTAGACGGCGCGCTTGTCTTCCTCGGACAGTTCGTCCATGCCGAGGATCGCGATGATGTCCTTCAGTTCCTTGTAGCGCTGCAGCGTGCCCTGCACCTTGCGCGCGACGTCGTAGTGCTCCTGCCCGATCACGTTCGGGTCGAGCTGGCGCGAAGTGGACGCGAGCGGATCGACCGCCGGATAGATGCCCAGGCTTGCGATGTCGCGCGACAGCGCCACGGTGGAGTCGAGGTGCGCGAAGGTCGTCGCGGGCGACGGATCGGTGTAGTCGTCGGCCGGCACGTACACGGCCTGGATCGACGTGATCGATCCGGTCTTGGTGGACGTGATGCGTTCCTGCAGGCGGCCCATTTCGTCCGCGAGCGTCGGCTGGTAACCCACCGCCGACGGCATGCGGCCGAGCAGCGCCGATACCTCGGTGCCCGCCAGCGTGTAGCGGTAGATGTTGTCGATGAAGAGGAGCACGTCGCGGCCCTTGCCGTGCTCGTCCTTCTCGTCGCGGAAGAACTCGGCCATCGTGAGGCCGGTCAGCGCGACGCGCAGGCGGTTGCCCGGCGGCTCGTTCATCTGGCCGTACACCATCGCCACCTTGGACTTCGGGAAATCATCCGGCACCACGACGCCGGCCTCGATCATCTCGTGGTAGAAGTCGTTGCCTTCGCGGGTACGCTCGCCGACGCCCGCGAACACCGACAGGCCCGAGTGCTGGGTCGCGATGTTGTTGATGAGTTCCAGCATCGTCACGGTCTTGCCGACGCCGGCGCCACCGAACAGGCCGACCTTGCCGCCCTTGGCGAACGGGCACATCAGGTCGATGACCTTGATGCCGGTTTCCAGCAGTTCGTTGGCCGCGGCCTGGTCTTCGTACGATGGCGCGGCGCGGTGGATTTCCCAGTGCTGTTCGGAGTCCACCGGACCGCGCTCGTCGATCGGTTCGCCCAGCACGTTCATGATGCGGCCGAGCGTCGCCTTGCCGACCGGCACGCTGATGTACTTGCCAGTGTTGTCGACCACGAGGTTGCGCTTCAGGCCGTCGGTCGAACCCAGCGCGATCGCGCGGACGACGCCGTCGCCCAACTGCTGCTGGACTTCCAGCGTGACCTCGGTGCCCTGCACCTTGAGCGCGTCATAGACCTTCGGCACCGCGTCGCGCGGAAATTCGACGTCGACCACGGCGCCGATGATTTGAACGATCTTGCCCTGGTTCATTGTGTAATCCTCAACCTAAATTTTGTTGAACCCCTCTCCCTACGGGAGAGGCGGCCGCAGGCCGAGCGCGTAGCGCTGGGGTGAGGGTCCGGTATTGCGTGTGTAGTGGTGCAAGTCCGGACCCTCATCCGGCGCTTCGCGCAAAAGAAGCAGCGGCGTTCCGCCCCTTCTCCCGGAGAGAGAAGGAAAATCAACATCAACCGCCCACCGCCGCCGCGCCGCCGACGATTTCGGAAATCTCCTGGGTGATCGCCGCCTGGCGCGCCTTGTTGTAGATCAGCGTCAGGGTGTTGATGGCCTTGGTTGCGTTGTCCGACGCGGCCTTCATCGCCACCATCCGCGCCGCGTGTTCGCTGGCAAGATTCTCCAGCGTCGCCTGGTACACCATGCCCTCGAAATAACGGTTCAACACGTGCCGGATCACGGGTTCGGCTTCCGGTTCGTACAGGTAATCCCACGTGGTGGCGCGTTCGACCTTGGCGTCGCCGGACGCGGGATGCAGTTCGTCGCCCGGGGTCTGCGTGATTTCCTCGGCGACCGCGGGCAACGGCAACAGCACGTCGATCGTCGGGCGCTGGGTCATGGTGTTGACGAACTGGTTGTAGCAGACGTAGATGCGATCCAGTTTGCCCTCCATGAAACCGTCGTCGGCGATCTTCATCACGCCGATCAGTTTTTCGAGGCGCGGGTGGTCGCCCAGATGCGTCACGCTGCCGACCAGTTCCACCTTGATGTGGCGGAAGAACTGCGCGGCCTTCTGGCCGATCGCGATCACCTCGACGCCGATGCCTTGTCGCTGCCAGTCGTGGATGTCGGCCAGCACCTTGCGGAACAGGTTGGCGTTGAGGCCACCCGCCAGGCCACGGTCGGTCGAGACCACGATGTAGCACACGCGCTTGATCTCGCGTTCGCGCAAGGCCGGATGCCGGTAATCGGTGTTCGCCTGCGCGATGTGCGCGACCACGTTGCGCATGTGCAGCGTGTACGGCCGCGACGTGCCCATCAGGTCCTGCGCCTTCCGGATCTTGGACGCAGACACCATCTGCAGCGCGCTGGTCACCTTGCGGGTGTTCGCGACGCTTTTGATCTTGCTGCGGATTTCTCGTGCGCCTGCCATGTGTGCTCGCTTTGCTCGCTCGAGGGAGCAGGGGCGAGGGAGTAGGGAGAAGCCGGGTCGAGCCCTGCTCCCTGCTCCCTGCTTTACCAGCTTCCCGTCTTCTTGAACTCGTCCAGCGCCGACTTGAAGGTGCCTTCGAAGTCGGGATTCCAGTCGCCGGTCTCGACGATCTTCTGCATCAGCTCGCCGTGGTTGGACGCCATGAACTGGTGCAGCGCGTGTTCGAACGGCAGGATCTTGTCCAGCGGCAGGTCGTCCATGTAGCCGTTGTCCACCGCGTACAGCGACACCGCCATCTGCGCGATGCTGAGCGGCGAATACTGCTTCTGCTTCATCAGTTCGGTGACGCGCTGGCCGCGTTCGAGCTGACGGCGGGTCTGTGCGTCGAGGTCGGAGGCGAACTGCGCGAACGCCGCAAGTTCGCGGTACTGCGCCAAGCCGAGCTTCACGCCGCCGGACAGCTTCTTCATGATCTTGGTCTGTGCCGCGCCGCCCACGCGCGACACCGAGATGCCGGCGTTCACGGCGGGCCGGATGCCGGCGTTGAACAGGTCGGTTTCGAGGAAGATCTGGCCGTCGGTGATCGAGATCACGTTGGTCGGCACGAACGCCGACACGTCGCCCGCCTGCGTTTCGATGATCGGCAGCGCGGTCAGCGAACCGGTCCTGCCCTTGATCTCGCCGTTCGTCGCCTTCTCGACGTAATCGGCGTTGACGCGCGCGGCGCGTTCCAGCAGGCGCGAATGCAGGTAGAACACGTCGCCCGGATACGCCTCGCGGCCTGGCGGACGCCGCAGCAGCAGCGAAATCTGGCGGTACGCCCAGGCCTGCTTGGTGAGGTCGTCGTAGATGATCAGCGCGTCTTCGCCGCGGTCGCGGAAGTACTCGCCCATCGCGCAACCGGCGTACGGCGCGATGTACTGCATGGTCGCCGATTCGGACGCCGAGGCCGCGACGATGATCGTGTGCGCCAGCGCGCCATGTTCATCCAGCTTGCGCACCACGTTCGCGATCGAGGACTGTTTCTGTCCGATCGCGACGTAGATGCACTTCACGCCGGCGCCCTTCTGGTTGATGATCGTGTCGACGCACAGCGCGGTCTTGCCGGTCTGGCGGTCGCCGATCACCAGCTCGCGCTGACCGCGGCCGATCGGGATCATCGAGTCGACCGACTTGTAACCGGTCTGCACCGGCTGCGACACCGACTGGCGCCAGATCACGCCCGGCGCGACTTTTTCCACCGGCGAAGTCAGGTGCGTGTTGACCGGACCCTTGCCATCGATCGGGTTGCCCAGTGCGTCGACCACGCGGCCGAGCATTTCCGGGCCGACCGGCACTTCCAGGATGCGCCCGGTGGTCTTGGCGGTGTCGCCTTCGGAAAGATGCTCGTATTTGCCGAGCACCACCGCACCGACCGAGTCGCGCTCGAGGTTCAGTGCCAGCGCGTAGGTTTCGCCGGGCAGCTCGATCATCTCGCCTGCCATCACGTCGTTCAGGCCATGGATGCGCACGATGCCGTCGGACACGCTGGTCAGCGTGCCTTCGTTGCGCGTTTCCGCCGAGAGCTTGAACTGCTCGATGCGGGTGCGGATCAGCTCTGAGATTTCGGAGGGATTGAGTGTGGTGGCCATTGCTTTTGTTCCTGTTCTGGCGCGGCAGGTCGGTTGCCGCACTTTCGTTTCAATTCGCCAGTCGTGGTCCGCAGCCAGGGATGAGGGACGAGGGAGCAGGGAAAAGCAAGATCGGTCGCGATCGCGCGGCTCCTGCTCTTCCCTGCTCCCTCGTCCCTGTTCCCTGCTTCATTGTGTCAGCGCCGTTTCGAGCCGCGCCAGCCGCGCACGCAGCGAGCCGTCGATCACGGTTTCGCCGGCGTCGATCACCGCGCCGCCCAGCACCGACGGATCGACGCTGCGCACGAGCTGGATGTCGCTGTGGAAGCGCCGCTTCAGCGCCTCGACGAGGCGGTCCGCTTCGGCGTCGTCCAGCGGCACCGCGCTGCGCACCCGCACCTTCAGCACGTGCTCGGCATCGCGCTTCATCTGCTCGAACAACGCCGCGATTTCCGGCAGTTCGCGCAACCGCCCATTGTCCGCGAGCACGGCGATAAAGCGCGTGAACTCGGAGTCTGCCGGTTCGCCGCCGCGCACGAACAGCGAAACCAGCGACTTCGGCGATAGACGCGGATCGCCGAACAGCGCCACGACTTGCGGCTCCGCCGCGACTTCCGCCGCGAATGCCAGTTGCTCCGCCCATCGGGATTGCGTGCCCTGCGCGCGCGCAATTTCGAAGGCGGCGCGCGCATAGGGTCGGGCAATCGTGAGAGGTTGCGCCATGGATCAGATTCCAGCGACCAGGTCGTCCAGCAGCGCCTTGTGCGTGCCGGCATCGATTTCACGACCGAGGATCTTGGACGCGCCCTCGACGGCGAGCGACGCGACCTGCGCGCGCAACTCCGCGCGCGCGCGGTGCGCCATGTTCTCGATGTCGGCCTGCGCCGTGGCCTTCTCGCGCGCCGCAACGGCCAATGCGTCGATCCTGGCCTTGTCGACGATCTGCGCCGCCTGCTGGTTGGCGCGCTCGATGATGCTCGCGGCCTCGGCGCGTGCCTTCCTCACTTCGTCCGCTGCGCGGGTATCGGCTTCAGCCAGTTCGCGGTGTGCGCGGTCGGCCGCTTCGAGGCCTTCGGCGATCTTGCGCTGGCGCTCTTCGATCGCATTCATCAACGGCGGCCAGACGAACTTGAGCGTCAGCGCGATCAGGATCGCGAATGCGATCACCTCGCCGATCAGGGTTGCATTGATTGCCAAAGCGCCCATCGCGGTGTCACCTGTCTGGATTCAAGTCTTGCGGAGCGTGCGTCAGTGCGGCAAGGCCGCAGCATGGGTCAATGCGGTCGTCAGCAACGGGTTGGCGAACGCAAAGAACATCGCGATGGCGAGGCTGATGAAGAAGTCGGCGTCGATCAGGCCGACCAGCAGGAACATGCGCCCCGTCAGCATCGGGTTCAATTCGGGCTGCCGCGCCATGGATTCGAGGTACTTGGACCCCATGACGCCCATGCCGATACAGGCGCCGAGCGCGCCCAGGCCGATCATGAGGCCAGCCGCAA
Organism: Gammaproteobacteria bacterium; assembly: GCA_021324095.1. Taxonomy (GTDB): domain Bacteria; phylum Pseudomonadota; class Gammaproteobacteria; order Xanthomonadales; family Rhodanobacteraceae; genus 66-474. Next base: position 26,074 of record JAJPJT010000066.1, on the reverse strand, counting down.
TCGCGGTGTTGGCCTGGACGAGTGCAATGAGTTGTTCCATGTGAATCTCCTGGAGAACGGTGGTGGTGACAGGGTGTGCGGCGGACCGCATCAGTGGTGCTGTTGCGCCATCGCGATGTACGTGACGCTGAGATACATGAAGATGAAGGCCTGGATCATGATGATCAGCATCTCGAAGATGCTCCACACGGCGTAGCCGAGGATCCCGAGCGGATACCACAGCGACAGGAAGTGGGTCATCAAGCCGGCAACCAGCATGAAGAGCAGGTCACCGGCGAAAATGTTGCCGAAAAGTCGAAGTGCGAGACTGATCGGCTGGGTGATCATCTCGATCACGAACATCAGGATGTTGAAGGGCGCCAGAAGCACCTTCATGAAGACGTTCTTCGCCGTGAACGGGGCGGAGACCACGTCCCTGAAATAGTGGCGAACGCCCTTGGCCCTGAAGCCGAAGAAGATCGTCAGCACCAGCACCGACAGCGACATCGCGAAGGTGACGTTGACGTCGGCCGTCGGCACCGGGCGGAAGTACTTGGCACCGGTGGCTTCGGCGGCGGTCGGAATCCCGTCGACCGGCAGCACGTCCATCAGGCTCATCACGAAGACCCAGAAGAAGATGGTCAGCGCCATGGGACCCAGGAACTTGCGGCTGCCGTGCCATGCGTCCTTCACCTGGCCATCGACGAACTCGAGCGCGAGCTCGACGAAGGCCTGCCCCTTGCCTGGTACCCCGGACGTCGCGCGACGCGCAAACCACCAGAACCAGACAAAAAAGATGCCGCCCAGCACGCACGACATGATCAGCGTGTCGATGTGGACGGACGCCAGACCGCCGGCATGCGTCAGCGGCGCATTCCAGAACGTGAGGTGATGCTGGATGTATTCGGTGAAACTCTCACCGCCCGATTCGGCACTCACTTACGGTCCTCGAATTCCGACGTTCGGCGCGGCAGGCTTGGCGAGCCCGCGCGACCTTTGTCAACGTTCAAACTTCAGTGCCACCAGATTGACCAACAGCGCAGCCACGACGCCGATGAAGGCCGGCAGCGGCGGCAGCTTCCAGTACGCGAAGATCAGGTACAGCCCCACCAGCACGACCAGCCACTTCAGCAGGGTTCCCACCGCGAACCGTACCACCGTCACACCCGGACCAGCCAACGCCGGCGCGAACACGCGCAGCGCCAATACCGAGGTCCCGATGGCCACCACCAAACCACCTGCGAGTGCTGCGATGGCCGAAGCTGTCCCCTGCACCAGAAATGCGAGTCCCGCGACCACGGCCGCGGTCACCTGCATCAGAACCACACGTACGGCGAGTCGTCTGCCCGCTGCGAGGGAGTTGTCCACTTCAGCCACTTCGGGCCTGCTTTCGACCCGCCCAAAAATCTGCAATTTAGCTGTGGAATTGTATCAGCGGCGCGCGCGATGTCGCAACCGCCCGCAGCGGCGTTCATGACGGAATTGCAAGGGATTTCCGGTTGCGAGGAGACGGGAGACGATGAGACGGAAAAGCGAAAAGATGCGGGCCATCTCTTCGTTTGAACGAGCGCAGTGAGCGCGGTCTCCCCGTCTCTCCGTCTGAGCGAGCGTAATTAGTACCGTCTTCCCGTTATTTCCCCACGCAGAACGTGGAGAAAATCGCCCCGAGCAGGTCCTCGCTGGTGAACGTACCGGTGATTTCGCCCAGCGCCTGTTGGGCGGCGCGCAGGTCCTCGGCAATGAGTTCAGGCGTGGCCGTCGCCACGCCAGCGCGTGCGTCCGACAGCCGCGCCGCGGCACGTTCGAGCGCGACCACATGGCGGCTGCGCGCGCTGAACGCACCATCGCTCTCCCCACCTGCCGCGATGCGTTTCAGTTCTTCGCGCAACAAGTCCATGCCGGCGCCGGTGCGCGCCGACAATCCGATCGTCACCACGCCGGCGCGCTCATCGCGCCACGGCTCGGCGCCGTCGAGGTCGATCTTGTTGACGATCACGATGCATGTCGCGAATGACGGCACTTCGGTGGGCAAAGTACACGTCTTCTGCGGCGCGCTGCGTTCGACGACCGTCAACACGAGATCCGCGCGCGCAAGTTCCGCGCGCGCCCGGCGGATGCCTTCGCCTTCGACGACGTCGGACGACTCGCGGAGCCCCGCGGTATCGGCGAGCGTCAATTCGATGCCGTCCAGCACGATCGACTCGCGCAGGACGTCACGCGTGGTGCCGGGGATGTCGGTGACGATCGCGCGATCGCTGCCGGCCAGTGCATTGAGCAGGCTCGACTTGCCGACGTTGGGCGCGCCCACGATCACCGCGTGCAGGCCGTCGGTCAGGCGTACGCCGCGCCGCGCAGCGGCCAGCAATGCATCGAGTCGCGCGGTGATTTCGGCGAACAGCAGTTCCACCTTCGGTTGCGATGCGCTTTCCGTAGCGTCTTCGGAAAAATCGATGGCCGCCTCGATTTCCACGCGCAGACGCACCAACGTTTGCGCCAGCGCATCCACACGCCGGGAAAACTCGCCCTCCAGCGAGCGCACTGCCGCGTGCGCCTGCGCCTCCGAGCGCGCCGCGATCAGGTCGGCGATGGCTTCGGCCTGCGCGAGATCGAGCTTGCCGCTCAGGAATGCGCGTTCGGAAAACTCGCCCGCGCGCGCGGGCCGCGCGCCGAGTTCGCACGCGCGCCGCACCAGCCGGTCGAGCACCACCGGGCTGCCGTGCGCGTGCAACTCCAGGACGTCCTCGCCCGTGAACGAATGCGGCGCGGGAAAGAACAGCGCCAGCCCGCGGTCGATCACCGTGCCTTCGGCGTCGGCGAATTCGACGAACTGTGCGTGGCGTGGCGCGGGCACGGTCCCGCACAATGCCTTGGCGATCGCGCGCGCGGCACCGCCCGACACACGCACCACGCCGATGCCGCCGCGCCCGTTCGGTGTGGCGATCGCGGCGATGGTTTCGGTCGTCTGCGGCATGTGCGTTCCGGCCGGAACGTCAGGCGCGTGCGCGTGCGTCGGCCCGGTCGATCTTGCGGGTGATGTACCACTGCTGCGCCAGCATGCAGATGCCGCGCACCACGTAGTACAGCGTGAGGCCCGCCGGGAAGAAGAAGAACAGCACGGCGAACAGTACCGGCATCGCCTTCATGATCTTCGCCTGGGTCGGATCCATGCCCTGCGCCGGCGTGAGGAACTGCTGGCCCAGCATCGTCAGCGCGTACAGGACCGGCAGGATGAACAGCGGGTCGGCCGCCGACAGGTCGGGAATCCACAGGAACGACGCGTGCCGCAGCTCCACGCTGAAGATCAGGACGTAATACAGCGCGAAGAAAATCGGCAGCGTGATCAGCGCCGGCAGGCAGCCTGCCATCGGGTTGATCTTTTCCTTCTTGTACAGCTCCATCATCGCCTGCTGGTACTTCTGCTTGTCATCGCCGAAACGCTCTTTCAGCGCCTTCATGCGCGGCTGCAGCTTGCGCATCCTGGCGCCTGCCTTGTACTGCGCCTCGGTGAGCTTGTAGATCGCGGCCTGGATGATCAACACCAGCACGATGATCGCGAGGCCCCAGTTGTGCACCAGGTCGTGCAGGAACGACAGCAGCTTGAACAGCGGCTGCGCGATCACGGTCGACCAGCCGTAGTCGACCGTCAGGTTGAGGCCCGGCGCGATGTTCCCGAGTTCATTCTGCAACTGGGGACCGACATACAGTCGCGCGCTGCGGGTGGCGCTCGCACCCGGCGCAACGGAGAAGTTCGGCCCGATGGTGCGGATCAGGTAACGCGGCTTGCCGTTCGCGTCGCTCGCCGGAATCTCGACGCTGCTGAAATCCTGTGCGAGCTTGTCGTCGGGGATCCATGCGCCGACGAAAAAGCGCTGCGTCATCGCGATCCAGCCGCCCGTCACGTTCTTGTGCAGCGGATCCTTTTCGAAGTCGCCGAACTTCAGCTTGTTGAATTTGGCATCGGGGCTGTACCACGCCGCGCCCGTGAAGCTCAGGCTGTCCGGGTTGTAGAACTCGAGCAGGTGCTTGGGCGGCGGCGGCGGCTCGATCCGGTCGAGTTGTTCGTAGGCACTGCCGGACCAGGTCTTGCTGCCATGGTTGTCGACCTGCTGCGACAACTGGACCACGTAGCTTCCGCGCGTCAACGTATAGCGCTTGATGACGCTTACGCCCGACGCAGGATCTTTCCAGTCCAGCGTGACGACGACCTTGTCCTGGCCCGGCGCCAACGCGTACTGGATCGCCTGCGGCGTGAATTCCGCGAGGTGGCTCGGCGCCGCACTGCCGTTCGTGCCGACCAACCCATACTGCGCGACGTAGTAGTTGGCGGCTGCATCATCCAGCAACTGGACCGGCGGGCTGCCGGGCTTGACCTGCTGCGGATACTTGAGGAGCGCGGCGCCGACAATGGTGCCGCCGCGCGGGTCTATGGTGAGCTTCAGCAAATCGTTGCTGGCCGTCACCAAATCCTGCTTCGGCGTGGCGGTGACGCCGGCGCCCACGGCGGGTGGCACCGCAGTGGCCGGCTGCGGTGCCGCAGCGCTGCTGGCGGATGCTTGCGGAACGCCTTCCGCGGTGTTCGGCACCGCGGACGCCGACGGCGCAACCTGCGCCGACGCGGTTGGAGGCGACGGCGGGGGTACCGTCGGATAGTCGTGCTGCCACGCCTGCCAGAGCAGGTAGACAACGAACACCAACGCCACGACCAGCAGTGTGCGTGTTTGATTGATCACTAGGGAAGCTCTGAATTTGCTTGATGGGTGCTCGCTCTTACCCACACCGTCACGCTTCCACAACCCCCGACCGTTGCCAGGCTCGATCGTCCCGATCTCCTCGCCAAGCAACCCCGCCCTCGGCTCCTGCCTCGGGCCTTCGGCCCCGCACGCGATGCATTACTTTGCATCGCGTAGCGCTCGGCCTCAGCCCTTGACTCAAGGGGGCAAGCTGCAGTCCCGCAATGGCTGATGAGAGGTTCCCTCGAGCAAGTCAGCCGCCGATTGTGCCGGGTGCGGACGCCCGCTTCAACGCTTTCAGCTTTTGCCAGGCAAGTTCGAGGTCGGCACGCAACGCGGTGTTGTCAGTTTCGGCAGCCGAATTACACGCGATCACCAGCACGTCCAGCGGCGGCAATCCTTTGCGTTCAGAGCGAAACGATTCGCGCACCACGCGCTTGATCCGGTTGCGCTCGACGGCACGCTTGCTGACCTTGCGCGAGACCGCCAGCCCGAGCCGGGCAAAACCCTGCGGTGATTCGATCCAGCGCAGCGCGAAGTGCTTGCCCTGCCAGCGCCCGGTGGCGCGTTGCAACGCGAGGAAATCAGCGGCACGGCGCAGCCGCGCGGCAGGCGGCAAGCCGGCCATGCACGGGGCGCTACGGGATCAGGCGCTTGCGGCCCTTGGCGCGCCGCGCGGACAGGACCTTGCGACCGTCGGCGGTCTTCATGCGGGCGCGAAAACCGTGGGTGCGGGCGCGCTTGAGCACGCTGGGCTGGTAAGTGCGTTTCATGGGTGACTCCGCGGCTGGACGCCCGCACGAGGCGGTAACGCATGGAAAAAGACTGCGGATTGTAGGGTTTCAGGCCAGAAGGCGTCAACCTGCGTGGCTCGCCGCACATGCGCAGCGCGAGCCTGATCGCGGGTCGGGAACAGCCTGTTAGACTCCCCGGTTCCCCGGCACGTCGTGCGCGCCCGGGTATCGGATTTGAGTTGTACGGGATTCCATGAGCGACCTTTGGCAACGTTGCCTCGCAAGGCTCGAAGGCGAAATCGAGCCGGGCGTGCTGCATACGTGGCTGCAGCCCCTGCAGGCACGCGACGATGACGGCACGCTGCGGCTGTTCGCGCCCAACACCTACACGCTGGAGTTCGTCCGCAACGAATACCTCGCGCGCATCGAGGGCACACTGTCCGCGCTGGCGGGACGGCCCGTCCCGCTGCGGCTGGAAGTGGGCTCGATCACGCCCGCCATCAAGCCGATCGCGACGCAAACCGGACCCGCGGGCGCGCCGCCGGCGCCGCAGCACAATCTTGACCCGCATTACACGTTCGACAATTTCGTCGAAGGCAAATCCAACCAGTTGGGCAAGGCCGCCGCCATGCAGGTGGCGCAGAATCCGGGGCGTGCCTACAACCCGCTGCTCCTTTACGGCGGAACCGGACTCGGCAAAACCCACCTGATGCAGGCCGCGGGCAACCTGATGCTGCGACACAATCCCGCGATGAAGCTGCTGTACGTGCATTCCGAGCGCTTCACCGAGATGATGATCACGGCGTTGCGCAACAAGAACATGGACGATTTCAAGCACCGCTTCCGTTCGGTGGACGCGCTGCTGATCGATGACATCCAGTTTTTTGCCGGCAAGGACGCGACCCAGGAAGAATTCTTCCACACGTTCAACACGCTCTACGAATCGCGCCAGCAGATCATCCTGACCTGCGACCGGTACCCGAAGGAAGTGGACAATCTGGAGCTGCGGTTGAAGTCGCGGCTCGGCTGGGGCCTCTCGGTCGCGATCGAGCCCCCGGACTTCGAAACCCGCGCGGCGATCCTGCTGGAAAAGGCGCAAGCGCGCGGCATTCCGCTGCCGGGCGACGTCGCGTTGTTGCTGGCTCGCCGGATCCGTTCCAACGTGCGTGAACTCGAAGGCGCACTCAACACCGTCGCCGCGCAGGCCAATTTGTCCGGGCGCGGCATCACCATGGATCTGGTGCAGGAGACTTTGCGCGACCTGTTCAACGTCCATGCCCGCGCGATCACCATCCAGAACATCCAGAAAACAGTTGCCGACTATTACCAGTTGCGGCTTTCGGACCTGCTGTCGCAACGGCGGGTGCGTTCGCTGGCGCGGCCGCGGCAAATCGCGATGGCGCTCGCCAAGGAATTGACCGAACATAGCCTGCCCGAGATCGGCGAGGCGTTTGGCGGCAAGGACCACACGACGGTGATGCATGCGTGCAAGAAAATCCGCAGCCTCTGCGAAACCGACATGCGCCTGCGCCAGGATTGGGACAAATTGATCCGGATATTGACCGGGTAAACTTGTGGATAGAATCGGGACGCCCGTCCAGGCCCGAATCATCCACAATCCATGCACTGGAAGTTCCTGTGCAGATTCATCCGAAGTTGATATATAAGTTGCTGATACTAAACGTAAAATGTGGAAATCGACGTTATCAACCCGGCCTGCTTCTACCAGCTTGTTTACAACTAAAACTGTATAGACACTCGGGGACCAGACATGCGCTTCAGCACCCAGCGGGAATCCTTGCTCAAACCGATGCAGCAAGTGGTCGGCGTGGTCGAGCGCAGGCAGACGTTGCCGGTTCTCGCGAATCTGCTGGTCCAGGTGAATGACGGGCGCCTGTCGCTGACGGGCACAGACCTGGAGGTCGAGATGCGCGCAAGCTCGCCGGTCTCCATGAAGGAACCGGGTGAAACGACGGTGCCCGCGCGGAAATGGTTCGATCTGGTGCGGGCCCTGCCTGATGGCGTCGACGTCGACGTTCAAGTCAAGGGTGACCGCGTGGTGATGCATGCCGGTCGCAGCCGTTACACGCTCTCGACCTTGCCTGCCGATGAGTTCCCCAACAACGACGAAATCGAGGTGACAGACAAGATCTCGTTGCCCGAAGGAACGTTGCGGCGTCTGATGGAACGGACCGCATTTGCGATGGCCAACCAGGACGTCCGCTATTACCTCAATGGTTTGCTGGTGGATCTGCGCGATGCCGAACTTCGCTGCGTCGCCACCGACGGACACCGCATGGCAATGGCCCAGACGGCTCTGAACAAACCTGCAGGAAGCGCCCGGCAGCTGATCATCCCGCGCAAAGGCGTGATGGAACTGCTGGGGTTGTTCGAAGCTTCCGACGACGCGGTCGAAATCGAATTTTCAAGCAATCACCTGCGCGTACGCCGGTCGGATGTGGTGTTTACTTCCAAGTTGATCGACGGGCGCTTCCCCGATTACGAGGCGGTCATTCCCCTCGGCGCCGACAAGATCGTGCGGGTCAGCCGCGACGTGCTGCGCAACGCCCTGCAGCGCGCGGCCATCCTCTCCAACGAGAAATACCGCGGGGTGCGCCTTGAGGTGAGCCCTGGTTGCCTGCGCGTCATCGCACACAACCCCGAGCAGGAAGAAGCGTTCGAGGAAATCGAGGCCGATACCAAGGTTGGCGACGTGGCGATCGGCTTCAACGTGGGATACCTGCTGGACGCATTGGGTGCACTCGACGATGACAACGTCCAGTTGCAGCTTCGGGATGCGCAGTCCAGTTGCCTTCTGCGAGGCGTGTCCAACCAGGAAGCTCAGCATGTAGTGATGCCGCTGAGGCTGTGATCGTTTCGCGCGCACGCAGCCGGCACGCAGGGCGTTGCGGTGAATATCGAACTATTGCGTGCCACCAATCTGCGCTGTTTCGAGGACGTCTCCTTTGCGCCCGGACCGGGGATCAACTGGCTTATCGGTCCGAATGGCGCGGGCAAGACGACCCTGCTGGAAGCCGCGTATATCCTGTCGCACGGTCGTTCTTTCCGCGCGGGCGGGCGCACGGCGCCTTGTCGCAATGGCGCACACGACTATTTGATCCATGCGGAAATCGCGCACAAGAATCGGCCGAAGGTCCGGCTGGGCTTGGCGCGCGTGGAAGATCGTTGGATGGCACGCCGGAACGGCGAAGATCTGGCGAACCTGGCACCCCTATTTGAGGCGTGTCCCGTCGTGTACTTCGGTCCCGAGAGCCAGGCGCTGCTCCTGGGCCCTGCCGAGGAACGTCGCGCATTTCTCGACTGGAGCGTGTTCCACGTGGAACGCACTTCGCTCGTCTCGTGGAAGAGGTGGCGCAGAGCCCTGCGACAACGCAATGCTTTGCTTCGGCAAAACGCACCAGCGGTCGACTTCTTACCCTGGGAGCAGGAACTTGGGCGGCTTGCAGAACAAATCCATCCGATGCGCGTGCGCTGCCTGGGCCAGCTTGAACTCCATGTGGCCGGTGAGGCCGCGCGGCTGGTTCCGGAGCTCGGCAGCGTCCGCATCGATTATCGTCCTGGCTGGGATGTAGAGGCGGGATTGACCGACCAGTTGGCCGGAAGCCGCGACCGCGACCGGGAACGTGGCTTTACCCGATACGGCGCCCACCGCGCTGATTGGTCGCTGGTGTTCGACCGTGTCGCCGAGCGGGATCACCTGTCACGGGGACAGGCCAAGGCCGCAGCGCTGGTGTGCACGCTGGCGCTCACCCGGTGGTTCAAGGAGGCGCTAGGCGAATATCCCCTGCTGTGCCTGGATGACCTCGAATCGGAGCTGGATGCGCCGCACGTCATGGCGGTTCTGGAATGGCTCACCGAAAACCAGCCTCTCCAGAGCTGGCTCACGAGCACCCGTACGACGGGTCTGGTCAGCGGTGCCGCGGGTGCCCGCGTGTTCCACGTGAAACACGCCGCTGACCATTCGAGCATCTGCGAACTACGAACCCACGGTTCCGGTGCGCGCACGGTATAATGGCGCGTTTGGTTAGCGCATTTGAAACGATCCCCATGAATGACACCTACGATTCCAGCAGTATCAAGGTCCTGAAGGGGCTGGAAGCGGTCCGCAAACGGCCCGGCATGTACATCGGCGATACCGATGACGGGACCGGACTGCACCACATGGTGTTCGAAGTGGTGGACAACGCCATTGACGAAGCGCTGGCGGGATTCTGCGACCACATCGAAGTGACGATCCACGATGACGGGACGGTCAGCGTGGCCGACAACGGTCGCGGGATCCCGGTGGATATCCATCCCGAGGAAGGACGATCCACGGCCGAAGTCGTGATGACCGTGCTGCATGCGGGGGGCAAGTTCGACGCCAATTCCTACAAGGTTTCGGGAGGCCTGCACGGAGTGGGTGTGTCGGTGGTCAACGCGCTTTCCGAGCACCTCTGGCTCACCATCTTCCGCAACAACAAGGAATACCGGCAGGAGTACCGTTTGGGCGATCCCTTGTTCGCCTTGCGGGAAGTGGGTCCGTCCGAGCGGCGCGGCACCATGGTCCGGTTTCTGCCAAGCCCCGCGACGTTCACCCATATCGAGTTTCAATACGACATTCTCGCCAAGCGTCTACGCGAATTGGCCTTCCTCAATTCGGGCGTCAAAATAACTCTTGAAGATCAAAGGGTTGCAAAGAAAGACGTATTCCAGTACGAAGGCGGCATCCGCGCCTTCGTGAAGCACTTGGCGCAGCTCAAGAATCCCCTGCACCCCAACGCTGTCAGCTTCAGCTCGCAGTCTGGCGATACGACCGTGGAACTGGCGATGCAATGGACAGACGGTTACCAGGAGTCGATTTTCTGCTTCACCAACAACATTCCCCAGAAGGATGGCGGCACCCATTTGACGGGATTACGCGCTGCATTGACGCGAACGCTCAGCAATTACATCGAACAGGCTGGATTGGCGAAGAACTCCAAGATTCCGCTGTCGGGGGATGACATGCGGGAGGGCTTGATAGCAGTGCTTTCGGTCAAGGTGCCCGACCCCAAGTTTTCCTCGCAGACCAAGGACAAGCTGGTTTCATCCGAGGTCAAGGGCATCGTCGAGCAGGCCGTCAACGCCAAGTTCGAGGAATACCTCCTGGAAAACCCCACCGATGCCAAACTCATTGCCGGCAAGGTGGTGGATGCGGCACGTGCGCGGGAGGCCGCGCGGAAGGCGCGCGAACTGACCCGGCGCAAGGGCGCGCTCGACATCGCCGGGCTGCCCGGCAAACTGGCCGATTGCCAGGAACGCGATCCCGCGCTTTCCGAATTGTTCCTGGTCGAGGGCGATTCGGCCGGCGGCTCCGCGAAACAGGGGCGCAACCGCAAGTATCAGGCGGTGCTGCCGCTGAAAGGCAAGATCCTCAACGTCGAGAAGGCCCGCTTCGACAGGATGCTCAATTCCGCCGAGGTAGGCACCCTGATCACCGCGCTCGGCACCGGCATCGGCAAGGATGAGTTCAACGTCGAAAAGCTGCGCTACCACCGCATCATCATCATGACCGACGCCGACGTGGATGGCTCGCACATCCGCACCCTGCTGCTTACCTTCTTCTACCGCCAGATGCCGGAGTTGATCGAGCGCGGCCACGTCTATATTGGCCTGCCGCCGCTGTACAAGATCAAACAGGGCAAGAGCGAGTTGTACCTGAAGGACGACGCCGCGCTCAACGAGTACCTGATCGGCAGCGCGGTGCAGGACGCAGAATGGACACCACGCGAAGGCTCGGTGCCGGTGCAGGGCGCCGGACTCGAGAATCTGCTGCGCCAGTACCAGGCCGCGCTCGATCAGATCGGCAGGCTCGCACAGCGCGGAGACGCCAGCGTGTTCATCGCGATGCTGGAACACACGCCGCTGGAAGACGGCATGTGGACCGATGCTGCGGCGATGCGGGCGTGGGCGGACGGCTTGACGTCCAAACTCAATGCGTCGGGGCTCGGACGTCCGCAGTTTCGTTTCGCGTTGCGCGAGGCTGCCGGCGAGCACCCTGCAGCCTGGTTGTTGCATCGTGCCCAACACGGTACCGAGCACACCTGGGTGTTGCCGCGCAGTTTCTTTTCGGGTGCGGATTTCCGCCCTCTCCTCGAAGTCGCGCGTGCCTTGCGGGATCGCGGGACGGGCCCAGGCGAGGTGCGGCGCGGCAGCGCATCGCAGGCGATCGGCAGTTTCGCGGAAGCGCGCGCGTGGCTGTTCGAAGAAGCCAGGAAGGGCCGGCAGATCCAGCGCTTCAAGGGGCTCGGCGAAATGAATCCGGAACAACTCTGGGAAACCACGGTCAATCCGGATACCCGCAGGCTTTTGCAGGTTCGCATCGAGGATGCGCTCGAAACCGATCAGATCTTCTCGACCCTGATGGGCGATGTGGTCGAGCCGCGCCGCGAGTTCATCGAAAGCAATGCGCTCCGGGTCGGCAATCTGGACGTCTAATCGAGCACTCGCCGCGCCATCTTCAGGTACTTGAGCTTTGCGCATCCGCCGCGCTACCCTCACCCTCCCCGTTTTCGACAAACGCCGCTCCATGCAAGAGGCCCTCCGATGAAGCTCGAATCCCGCTGGCTGGTTTGCGGCATGTGCTCCGCTCTCGCCTTCGCATTCGTCCCGGTCGTTGCGTCAGCACAAATGTCAGGCGAGCAGTGTTCGGACATCCAGATGCTGCAGCACAAATGCGGGCAGCAGCAACAGAAGAATTCGAAGCAGGCGAAAGAAAAAACCAAATTCCCGAACGCGACGCGCAAGCAGCCGTCCAACATAGGCGTCAGCTCGAAGGAAATCAAACCTCTCAACGAAGGCCTGCAGGCCGCCAACAGCGGCGACTCGGCGACCGCTCTCAAGGATCTGCAACCGATCGCCGACTCGAGCAGCAGCGCCTACGCGAAGGCACTTGCGACGCTCGGTCTGGCGCAAGTCAAGTACCGCAGCGGCGACACCAAGGGCGCCATCGCGCTGCAAAAGCAGGCGCTCGATTCGAACGCACTCGACAACGACAGCTATTTCCAGGGACTGGAAACACTGGCGCAGATGTACATCGCCGATGAGGACTACAGCGACGCGCTGACGACGCTCGACAAGTGGAACAAGGAAAGCGGCGCGCAGTCCGCAGACGTCTACGCCCTGCAGGGCAATGCGTATTACCGCCTGCAGAAATATCCGCAGGCGGTCGCGGCCATCCAGAAGGCCAAATCGCTGACCACCACGCCTGAGCCGACCTGGGATCAGATCGAGATGGCCAGCTACTTCGCAATGGACAAATACGACGACGCCGCGAAGCTGGCCGAAGCCGCGCTGGCCAAGGATCCGAACAACAGCACCTTGCTGCAGAACGTCGTGGCGATCTACATCAACGCGCATCAGGACCAGAAGGCTCTCGCCTTGCTCGAGCGCGCCCGCGCCAACGGGCAGATCAAGGACGAGACGGGTTACATGAACATGGCGAAGATGTACGACAACCTCGCCCAGAACAGCTCCGATCCCAAGACCAACGCCATGAAGGCGGTGGGCGTGTTGAAGGAAGGCATGAGCAAGGGAATCGTGCAGCCAAGCTCCGACAGTTACAAGTTGCTGGGCGACTCCTACGCGATCGCGGGCGACTACAAGGAAGCCGTGGACGCCTATGCGAAGGCGGCACCCGATGCCAAGACCGGCGACGTGGATTTCATGCGCGGCCAGATGCTCGAGCAGCTTGGCCGCCACAAGGAAGCGGTCGCAGCGCTCAAGCAGGCGATCGCCAAGGGCGGATTCAAGCGCATGGGCGCGGCCTATCTCACGCTGGGCAATGCCGAGCTCGCATTGAAGGACAGATCAGCGGCGATTGCGGCGTACAAGCAAGCCGAGCAGGACCAGGAAACGCGCGCGGATGCGCAACGGATGCTCAAGCAACTCAACAGGCACAAGTGACCCGGTGGACGCCCGGGGACAGCACGCAAAATGATGATCGATTCGAGCTTTGCCCACTAGGCAAAGCCGTGATGCTGGTGTAACGTTTCACACTTTTCCGCCGCCTTGGTCGCGGCGCCGTACCCAGAACAACGGCGCCGCATTGGGGCCCAACAGGTCAGCGACTGGTTCAACACACGATGGCACGTACGACTGCTCAAGGCCGCAATCGGTTCAACTGGTGGCGCACGATTGCGATCGCATTCGCAATTGCCCTGCACGCTGCAGTCATCATCATGCTGCTTGCGCCCGCCGCACCGCCGGCGACCAAGGAAAAGGCGAAGCAACACATCGTGCGTGTGCAGTTCATCCCGCCGCCGCCGCCGCCACCACCGCCGCCGCCGCCGCCGCCGGAACCGCCCAAGCAGCCGCCGCCGAAGATCATCAAGATCGAAAAGCCACCGCCGACACCGCCACCGCCGGCACCGCCACCGCCGCAACAGCAGACGCCGATGTCGACACCGGCCGCGCCGCCGCGTCCGCCGGCGCCGCCGCCGCCGCCGGCTGACGTGCAGGCCTCGGTCGACATCAGCTACAAGGATCGTCACCCGCCGCAATATCCGATCCAGGCGGCGCGCGAAGGCCACCAGGGCGAAGTGATCCTGGATGTCACCATCAACGCGCAGGGCGAGGTCACCAACGTTACCGTCGAGAAATCGAGCGGCTATCGTGAGCTCGACCGCGCGGCGGTGGACGCCGCACGCAAATGGCGGTTCAACCCGGGCATGCACGGCGGCAAACCCACCGGGGGCGTCGTCAGGATTCCCGTGAACTTCAGCCTCCAGGGAATGATGTAGATTTTACGTTTCGCCAACTTGCATCCGCATAGAGTTTCTCAACCCACGTTTCACTTGCTACAACTTGAAGGAAGGGTAGCGCCATGATCCAAGAAGCAGCCTCCGCCGCCGCCGCACCTGTCGGCAATGCCAACGCGCAAGCCCTGACACAGCTCGGCGGCGCACACTTTTTCCGCATGTTGTTCACGGAACCGGGCCAGCACCCGGTGGACCTTGCGGTGTTCATCGTGCTGGTCATCATGTCGGTGTGGTCCTGGTACTACATCATCGCGATCGCGATCCGCAACGCGCTGATCCGGTCACGCATGGAGAGGGTGATCCAGAAATTCTGGGATACCCCGTCCGCGCAGGACGCAGTTCGCGTGATGGAGAAACAGCCGTCATCGGAGCCGTTCTCGAAAATCGCCCTCGAGGCGGCATCGGCTGCGGCACACCACCAGCGGCACGAAGGCAGCCGCATGGTCGAGGCGCTCAACCGCTCCGAATTCGTTGATCGCGCGTTGCGCCAAGCCGTGGACCGCGAAAGCCGCAATCTGGAAGGTGGCTTGACCGTACTTGCGACCGTGGGCTCAGCCGCGGTGTTCGTCGGTCTGCTCGGTACCGTGTTCGGCATCATCAATGCCTTGACCGGCCTCGGCGCCTCGGGCGAATCCTCGATCCAGGCAGTGGCAGGTCCGGTCGGCGAGGCCTTGTACATGACCGCATTCGGTCTGTTCGCGGCCATCCCGGCGGTGATCGCATACAACGGCTATTCGCGTGCCAACCGCGTGACCATCGCGCACTTCGACGAGTTCGCGCACGACCTGCACGACTTCTTCTCGACCGGTGCCCGCATCGAGTCGGTGACACCGGCAACCGCCGTTGCGCGTCCGGCCGCGGCCACCCCGCCCCCGCCGGCAGCCAAGAAGTGAGAACGGCCGGGAAGTGAGTGAGAGGGTTCTGTCATGGCCATGAGTACCAAGAGCGGCGGCGGTCCGGTTGCCGACATCAACATCACGCCGCTGATCGACATCATGCTGGTGCTGCTGGTCATCTTCATGATCACGGCGCCGCTGGTGCAGCACGACATCAAGATCGATCTGCCCCAGCCGTCGAACGTGAAGCCACCGGAGAATCCGCCGGCGCCGCACACCCTGTTCATCCAGGCGGACGGCACGATGACGTGGGACAACGTGCCGATCAGCAATATCGACCTGCAGGCACAGTTCGCGACGATCGGTGCCAAGCCGCTCGATCAGCAACCGCAGGTCCATATCAAGGCCACCGATGAAACCCAGTACAACTATCTGGCGGAAGTGATGTCGGAAGCACGTCGTTACAACGTGCAGAAGATCGGCTTCGAGAAGTGAGGATGACGCCATGTCCATGAGCACGGGCGGCGACCCCAGCCGTGATATTCCGGGCGCCGAAATCAACGTAACCCCACTGGCTGACGTGATGCTGGTGTTGCTGATCATCTTCATGATCACGGCGCCGCTGATGTCGCACAAGGTCAAGATCGACCTGCCGAACGCCAACCCCCACACCAAGCCGACGCCCGCCGACGTACCGCCGATCGACCTCGCGGTGGAGCCGGATGGAACCATGTACTGGAACGACGGCGAAATCTCGGAGGCGATCTTGAATGCAAGACTGCGCACTGCTGCGAGCAACAACCCGCAGCCGGCGTTGAACATCCGTGCCGACAAGACCACCCCTTATCGCGTGATCTGGAAGGTCATGCAGGACGCCAAGGATGCGGGCATGGTGCATGTCGGGTTCATTACCCAGGGTACCGGCAAAAAAGGCGCGGGTCCCTGAAGTCCCGCCGGCTCAGCTTTCGAAATGCCGCGCCTTGCGCGGCATTTTTTTGCGCGTCACCCCAGGATTGACATGTACCGTCGGACAGTAGATGCCAGCCCGTCGTACAGCGCTTCGCAGATCAGGGCGTGCCCGATCGACACCTCCGCGAGTTGCGGAATCGCGTTGCGGAACGCTCGCAGATTCTGCTGGTTGAGGTCGTGCCCTGCATTCACGGCCAGCCCGGCTGCGCCCGCAAGCTCCGCCGTCGCTACGCAGCGCGCTAGTTCGGCATCGGCATTGCCGCGCGCGAACGCGTGCGCGTACGGTCCGGTGTAAAGCTCGACACGTGCGACGCCGATCGCGCGCGCTTGCTCGAATCCGATGTTGGTGCCGGCATCGACGAAGAGCGAGACGCGACAGCCGATCGCGTTGAGTTCGTCGACCAGCGGCGCAAGCCGCGGGACGTCGCGTACGAGGTCGAACCCGTGATCCGAGGTGATTTGTCCCTCCGAATCGGGGACGAGCGTGGCTTGCGCGGGACGCGCCTGCCGCACCAGCTCGACGAATCCCGGATAGCCGGGGCGCGCTGGCGCAAACGGATTGCCCTCGATGTTGAACTCGACGCGGCCGCGCGTCAGCTCCGCCAGCAGCGCGACATCTTCGGCTGTGACGTGGCGACGGTCCGGGCGCGGGTGCACGGTGATCCCGTTGCAGCCCGCGGCGATGCAGGTCTCGGCGGCCTTGCGCAGGTCAGGCTCGTCGCCGCCGCGGGCATTTCGCAAAACCGCGATCTTGTTGAGATTGACGCTGAGAAGGGTCATCGCGGAATCCTCTCTCTAGGCACACTCGCCGAAATGCGGTACCGACGAGACGAAACCATCATGATCGCACCAGACGCAATCATCTGCAGCGAAGCCGGATGCAAACGGCTCGTGCTGCCGCTGTGGAGCGCGCCATGCGCGCGACCGACAGGGCCGCTTTACAAGAACCGGCGCCAAAAAAAGGCGCGGAGGACATCCGCGCCGGAGAGTGCATTGCCTGCCGCACGGTGGTGCATACAGGCGGCGGGGAGACTACCCGCACAACCTGAGACAACGTCGTCACGGCCGAGTTCCGGACGGGCATCGAAGGGTTCAGCCGGAGCGAAGCGTGTGGGGATACTCGAAAGCAAGGATCCGGCCCGGTCCGCCTTGCCACGCGAGCGCGCCGCGATATCCGGGTGCGGCTTCGAAGCTGGAAAGCCGCCACGCCGACACGTCTCCGAGCATCGGATCCGCGCGGACGAGTCGCCAGTCCGCCTCGTCCCCACGCGCAAAAACCAGCCGGTCGAGGCCGAATGAAAGTCCCTTGCCGACTGCCTTCAGCACCGCTTCCTTGGCGCACCACAGTCCGATGAAGGCTTGCTCGCGTTCGTCGGGGCCGAGCGCAGCGAGCGCGTCCGCTTCGCTGCCATCGAAAAACCGGCGTGCAATTTCCAGCGCGCGAAGGCTCTTGCCGAATCGCTCGATGTCGACGCCAAGTTCAAGTCCGCGGGTCAGCGCGACCAATGCGTAGTCGCCGCTGTGGGACCAGTTGAACTCCAGCGCTTGCGCACCGGCGCCACGGCGTGGATGTGCCAATCGCGGCTTACCGCGCGTTTCGTCGCGCAGGGCGACCGAAGATTCGGGCACGCCGAGATACGCAGCCAGCAGGTCGATCAACGGCGCCCGTTTTTGCGCCGATGCATAACGCATGCGCCACAGGTGCACGCAACCGGCTTCGAGGCGGAAGGCCACCGCCGCCGGGACCGCTTCGACGAACTTCAGGTCAACCACCATTGAAAACTGTGGTAGCGCGCTCAGTGCCGCACCCGCTCGTCGTACAAGCGCTTCACGACCGACGGGTCAGCGAGCGTCGAGGTGTCGCCGAGCGCGGCCAAGTCGACCTCGTTGTTGCCGGCCTCGGCGATCTTGCGCAGGATCCGGCGCATGGTCTTGGCCGAACGCGTCTTGGGCAGCGCCGCGGCCCATTGCAGGTACTCGGGCGCCGCGAACGCGCCGATCCGCTCGCGGATCCCGCCGACGAGTTCCTTCTTCAGCGCGTCGCTGGGTGTCACGCCTTCCTTCGGCGTCACGAAGGCATAGATGGTGGTGCCCTTGATGTCGTGCGGACATCCCACGACCGCGGCCTCGGCCACACGCTCGTCGGCCATCATGGCGCTTTCGACCTCGGCCGTGCCGATCCGATGACCGGACACGTTGATCACGTCGTCGACACGGCCGGTGATCTTCCAATCGCCGTCGCCGTCGCGCTGCGCGCCGTCGCCGGTGGTGTACACGCCGGGATACATCTTGAAATAGGTGTCGATGAAGCGCTGGTGATCGCCGTAAACCGTGCGCATCTGGCCGGGCCATGAATCGGTGATCACGAGATTGCCGGAACCTTCGCCCTCGATCGGCTTGCCGTCAGGGTCCAGGATTGCGGGCTTGATCCCGAAAAAAGGCTTCATCGCGGAACCCGGCTTCAGGCCGGTGGAGCCCGGCAGCGGGCAAATGAGGATGCCGCCGGTTTCGGTCTGCCACCACGTATCGACGATCGGACAGCGGCCCTCGCCGACCACATTGAAATACCACTCCCACGCCTCGGGGTTGATCGGCTCGCCGACCGAGCCGAGCAAGCGCAGCGACTGACGCGAGGTTTTCCTGACTGGCTCGTCGCCTTCGCGCATCAGCGCGCGGATCGCGGTCGGTGCGGTGTACAGGATCGTCACCTTGTGCTTGTCGCATACCTGCCAGATGCGTGAGGCGTCGGGCCAGTTCGGCACGCCTTCGAAAACCAGCGAGGTCGCGCCGTTCGCAAGCGGCCCGTACACGATGTAGCTGTGGCCGGTGACCCAGCCCACGTCCGCGGTGCACCAGTAGATGTCGTCCTCGCGGAGGTCGAAGATCGCCTCGTGCGTGTACGACACCCACACCATGTAGCCGCCGACGGTGTGCAGCACCCCTTTCGGTTTTCCGGTGCTGCCCGAGGTGTACAGGATGAACAACGGGTCTTCCGCATTCATCGGCTCGGGTTCGCACTCGGCGGATTGGCCGTCCACCAGCGCATCCCACCAGCGGTCGCGCGGCGACTGCATCGAGACGGCGCCGCCGGTGCGGCGCACCACCACCACGGTCTCGATACTGGTGGTGCCGGGGCGGGTCAGCGCCTCGTCCACGTTGGCCTTGAGCGGGATCTTCTTGTTGGCGCGCACGCCCTCGTCGGCCGTGATCACGAGCTTGCACTGCGAATCGGCGATCCGCCCGGCCAGCGCGTCCGGTGAAAATCCGCCGAACACCACCGAATGGATCGCACCGATGCGCGCACAGGCGAGCATCGCGACACAGGCTTCGGGAATCATCGGCATGTAGATCGCGATGCGATCACCCTTCTTGACGCCGAGGTGCTTCAGAGCGTTGCCGAACTGGCACACCTGTGCGTGCAGTTCGCGGTAACTGATCGCGCGCGAAATCTTCGGATCGTCGCCTTCGAACAGGAGCGCGGTCTTGTCGCCGCGCTTTTCGATCTGGCGGTCGAGACAACTGATGGTCGGATTCAAAACGCCATCCGCGTACCAGCGGATGTGCAGGTCTTTCGCGTCGAACGACACATCCTTGATCCGCGTGGGCGGCTTGATCCACTCGAGGCGCTTCGCGGCTTCGGCCCAGAACTTTTCGGGATCGGCGATGGATTCCGCATACAGCCGTGCGTACCGGTCGGGCTTGATCTGTTCGGCGGCGGCGAAAGCGGACGGAACAGGATGCACCTTGCTCATCGCAGACTCTCCTCGAAGCCACACAAGGACGTCAAGCGTAGCAAATCGGTCGCCCGGCGGAGGTGAAGAGAATGTCAGTCCGACTGCGTGGGCGGCAGTTGTCGGGGCGGCTCACCTGGTTTGCGCATGGTGTTGCGCAATGCTTCGACTTCGCGCTCGGTCATGTGCTCGGGACGCGAACTCGCGCGCACGTGGCGTTCGATGAAGACCAGCGCCGCGCCGATCCCGCACATGAAGCCGATGAAGATGCCGAGCCCCATCCACCCCGGCGAGTGGCTGGCGAATGCCAGCAGGAAGGCGGCCAGCGAAACGAGTGCCAAACCCCAGATCATGGATCACCCCTTGCGTCGCGGCAGGATCATAGCGCAGCCGACTCCGGCTGGCGCGACGAGGGGGTAGGAAGGGGAACGGCCACACGCCGGCTGTCCGCCCATGCCACATCGCGGCGCCGGTCACTTCGGCGCAGGCCCTTTCACCGCGGTGACGAAGCCGTCCGGACGCACGTATCGTTTGAATACGTTCTGGATGTCGGCGGCGGCCATGTTCATGTACTTTTTCGCGGCGATGGCATCGGCGTCCAGCGGCTTGCCCTGCATGGCCAGTGTCAGGAAATTGTCCGCGATGGATCCGAAACTGGACTGGCCCAGCGCAAGCGAGCGCAACATCTTGCCCTTGGCGGCGTGCAGTTCGGCGGAGGTCACGGCCGCGTCCTGCATGCCCTTGACGTCGCGGACCACCATCGCGCGGGCGCCGGCGACCTTGTCGGGATCGCAGCCGTAGTCGACGCTGAAGGTTCCGCGGTGCTTTTGCAAACTGACGCTGCTGGAAACGCCGTAAACCAGCCCCGCGTTCGAGCGCAGGTCCTGCATCAGGCGCGCATCGAACCCGCCGCCCAGGATCTGGTTGCCGAGATACAAGGCGTACCGCTCGGGACTGTTGTAGCCCAGCGGAATGGTTTCGGCCAGCGTCACCGAATCCTGCACGGCCGAGGTATCGGGGGTGTGGAACTCGCTGGCCTTGTTGTCGGGCACCGCCGGGTAGTGGGTATTCGGCCTGGGCGTGGCCGGGTTCTTCCAGCCGCCGAATGCGGCTGCGGCGACCTTGTGTGCTTCGTCCGGCGTGACGTCGCCGATGATCACTAGGGTGGTCATGTCGGGACGGAACGTCTCGGCGTAGTAATGCTGGACATCCGCGAGGGTCAGGCTCGCCACCGACTTCGGGGTGGGATGGCGCAGATCGGGGTCGCCGGGCGGATACAGCGCCTGGTCCAGATGAAGACCGTTGAGGAACCCAGGCGACTGGACCACGCCCGCGACCGCGCCTTCCTGGTTCCTTTGCATCACCGCGAACGCCTGCGCCGGCATCGCCGGATGCAGTTCGTTGTCCGCCAGAAGCTGCATGCCCTTGGCGAAGTTCGCCGCCGGCACCGCCAGCGAGAAGCTCGTCCCCGCGCTTTCGTGCGCGCTGATCGCATCCAGCGCCGCCTGGAATTGCAGCCGGTTCATGCCGGTGGTGCCGAAGTCGAACAGTGAGCCCAGCACTTCCACCACGCCTTCCCGGCCCTTCGGCGCCTGCAGATCCTGATTGGTGTCGATCCTGCCGATCACTTCCACGGTCTTGCTGACCGACTCCGGCTGCACGATCACGCGCAGGCCGTTGGCGAGCGTGAACGAAGCCGGGTTCGTGCTGAACTTTGGAAGTTCGAGTTTCGCGAACGCGGCCTGCGCCCATGCAGGCAACGTCACGCTGCCCGATGGCGCGCCACCGAAGCTCTCGGCGCCGCCGAAACCCTTGCTCGCCGAGGGCTTGCCGGACGAGGTCGGCGTCAGGATCGCGGTGATCGCACGCTTTGGATCGAAAATGCGTTTGGCCAGCGCGTCGACGTCTTCCGGCGTCACCGCCGCGATGGCTTCGCGGATGTCGTCCGGCGACTTGCCGTTACGGAACGCCAGCGCTTCCGACCACGCGTTCGCCAATCCCGGCACCGAGTTCTTCTTGTATTCGAGGTCGGCGATCGCCTTGTTCTTGGCGGCGGTGATGAGATCGGCCGGTACGCCTCGTGTCGCGGCACCGCTGATGATGCCTTGGAGGCTCTTCAACACGGCTTGCGCATCGCCGCCGCGCGGAAACCCCGCGAGCGCGAAGGCAACGCCGGCGCGCGGCATGAAGTTGCCGGCGAACTCGCCGAACAGCGCCTTGCCCGTCAATCCCATCTCGAACAGCTTGCCGCGCTTGGAAGACATGGCAGCCGCCAGCACCGCGGCCGTCGCGTAATCCTGGTCACGCAGACCGGGTGTGCGCCACGCCAGCGCAACCACGCCGACAGGAAGATCGGTGGGCAAGCGGATCGTCTTCGCCTGCATCGGTTGCAACCGGAACTCGGGTCGCGCCGGCAGCGTCTTGCGCGGGATGTCGCCGAACAGGCCCCTGATCTTTTGCAGGGTCGTCGCCGGATCGACGTCGCCCGCGATCACCAGGATCGCGTTGTTGGGCGCGTACCACGTGTCGTGGAACTTCTTCAATTCCGCCGCGGTGGTCTTGTCGAACGAAGGGCGCGTACCCAGCGGTGTATGTGCGTACGGCGTGCCGGCGAACATGTGCGCCTGCAACTGGCTGATGAACTTGTAGATCGGGCTCGAATTGTCGCGCGAGACTTCCTGCTCGATCGCACCACGCTCCTTCTGCCAGGCGGCCACGGTCATGTCCACGCCGCGCATGCGGATCGCGGCTACGTGCAGCGCCACGTCGAGGTCGCTCGACGGCACGGTGAAGAAATATTGGGTCACGCCTTCGGTGGTGTCGGCGTTGAAACTGCCGCCCATGTTCGAGGCGATCGCCAGGAGCTGGCCCTTACTGAGACCCGGACTGCCCTGGAACATCATGTGCTCGACCGCGTGCGCGGTGCCCGGAAAACCCTTCGGCACTTCGTCCGAACCCACCAGGTAATTCATCTCGGTGGTGACGACCGGCGCCAGCGTGTCGCGCACGATCACCACGCGCAAGCCGTTGTCCAGCGTTGCACGCGTGACGTTGGCGTCGTTCGTCGCCGCCAGCGCGCTGCCCATCATCAGCGCCATGGCCAGAGCGCCAGCCAGTGCCATCAGCCATTTTTTCATCGTGGATTCCTTTTGCCGTGGGTCTTGATGACGACCAGCCGATCGCAGTCGCGGGGACTCTCAATGTTGACGCGCGGTTTGAAGCGATGCCTGCCTCGCGACCTCTTTTCGTATGGTGCGCGGGTCGATATGGGCAATCGCAAGTATGCGGCGCTCAATGTAGCGACAGTGTAATTCCCGTATCCAGTGCCATCCACGAACGAGCGCGATCGCGATCCGGCTTGTCGCAGGCGTCGAGACGGAAGCGCGTATGCTGGCGGGATGCATGTGATCCCTCCCACGCGCATCAAGGGTCGTGGCGCCGCGTCGAATCCGGAGGGGCGCTTCGAAACGGTGCGCCACCAGACCGAGGACGACGGCTGGCAAACCGCGCTGCTGGACGAGGCCGCGCCGCGTCCACGCACGGAGGTGAGCGAAGAAAACGCGCGCAGTGGCATTACCCGCAACGACTCGCCCGACATCGCCTTCGAGCAGTCGTTGAATCCCTACCGGGGTTGCGAGCATGGGTGCATCTATTGTTTCGCGCGTCCATCACACAGTTATCTCGGTCTTTCGCCGGGGCTCGATTTCGAGACGAAGATCCGCGCCAAGACCAATCTCGCCGAAGTGCTACGCACCGAATTGTCGAAACCGGGTTACGTGCCGAAGCCGATCAACATCGGCAGCAACACCGACCCGTACCAGCCGACCGAAAAGAGATGGCGGTTGACCCGCGCCGCGCTGGAAGTCCTTGCCGACTGCCAGCACCCTTTCACGATCGTCACCAAGAATGCACTGATCGAACGCGATCTCGATTTGCTCGCGCCGTTGGCACGGAAAAACCTGGTGCAGGTGTTCGTCTCGGTGAATTCGTTGGACAACCGGCTGGCTTCTAAGCTCGAGCCGCGCGCCACCGCGCCGCATCGGCGTTTGCAGGCGGTGCGTGCGCTCACCGAGGCCGGAGTTCCGGCCGGCGTGCTGGTGGCGCCGATCATTCCCGCATTGAACGACCGCGACATGGAAGCCGTGCTGGAACGCGCCGCGGAAGCAGGCGCCAACATGGCCGGCTACACCGTGCTGCGCCTGCCGTGGGAACTGAAGGTGCTGTTCCGCGAATGGCTCGCTATCCACGTGCCGCAACGCGCCGAACACGTGATGAGCCTGGTGCGGCAGATGAACGGCGGCCGCGATTACGATTCGGATTTTCGCACCCGCATGCACGGCCAAGGTCCGTTCGCCGAGTTGCTTCGTCGCCGCTTCGAGGTCGCGTGCCGAAAGCACGGCTTCGCGCGCGCCCGCACGCTGGAACTGGATTGCACGCGCTTCACGCCGCCACGCAAATCATCGCCACAGGGCGAGTTGTTTTAGCGCGGCGTCCCGGAAACAACTCGCCATTCCGGACGAGCCCGCAGAGCGGGCGAGCCGACTGCGTTGGCAGGATTGCCAACGCGAACGCCGAAGGCGGCCGAGAGGGCGAGCGCCATGGACGGTGCGAGTCAATCCAGCTGTTGATTAGCAATATCAATGGATTCCGGGTTTTCCGCGCCGGTGGAGCTGGCACGGGGCCCCGGAATGACGCCGCAAAGTTTTTTGCGGGATGGAACACTGGTAAATCCCGAACGTCGTGGCCATTCGCCCTTCGATACACACCTCAGGGCGAACGGCTCAACGCGGCTTCCGATGCCGAAAGATATTTCCCGAACCAGTCCAGCGAACGGCGCATGATGTCTTCCTGGTCGGTGTGGTTGGCGATGTGGTGGCCCTGGTTGGCGTAGACCACCAGCGTCGTCGGTACGCCCAGCGTCTTCAACGCGTGCCAGTACTCGAAGGATTGCGGCGCCGGGCATTCCTCATCGCGCTCGCCGACCACGACCAGCGCCGGGGTCCTGGTGTGCGTGATGAAATTGATCGCCGAACTTTTCGCGTAGGCCGCAGGATCGTCGTACAGCGAGGCACCGAAGAACGGGATCATCCACTGGTCGATCTGGTTTTCGCCGTAATAACTCTCCCAGTCGGAGAGGCCCGCGCCGGCGACCACCGCCTTGAAACGATCGGTCCGCGTCGGCGCAAACATGCTCATGAAGCCGCCATAGCTCCAACCCGTCATGCCGAGGCGGTTGTTGTCGATGGGCGCCATCTTCTCGACCTTGTCCACGCCGGCCAGGATGTCGTCCAGATCGCCATACCCCATCTGATTGCGGATCGCCTGCGCGAACTTCTCGCCCTCGCCGAAACTGCCGCGCGGATTCGGCATCAGCACGAAATACCCGAATTCGGAATAGGCGCTAGCGCTGTTGCCCCAGCTCGGCAGGTTCGCCCACGACGGACCGCCGTGCACATACACGATCATCGGGTAAGTTTTGTGCGGATCGAAATTGGCCGGATACATCAGCCAGCCCTGGACATCGAACCCGCCGCTTTTCCATTGCACCGATTCGGCCTTGCCCCACTCCGGCTTGAGATCGGCATTGATCGAGGTGACGGCAGGCGGCGGCTGCGTCCCGAGCTGGCCTGAATGAACTTCGGGCGGATGCTCGAAGGAGTTCTCGGCGTACGCGATCCGGCGCGGCGCCTTGCTCGACAGCGACACCGCAAGCGCCGCGCGTCCGTCGCCGATCACGCCGGGCACGCTGAACCACAAGCGGGTCTGCCGCGCGTTGTTGCGCTCGAGCGTGTATTCGGTGACCTGCACCTTGCCGCTGGCAATCTGGTTGACCAGCAGCGAGCGTCCGTCGAGGAACGTGTACCACGACGGCGTGACCTTCGAGCCTTCGGTCAGGTCTACGGGCGTGCCCCCCGAGGCCGGCACACTGTAGATGTCGCCGCCGGTTGCGCCGCGGTCGCTCATCAGCCCGCCGATGAAGAGGATGCGCGCATCGTCCGGCGACCAGCGCGGCAATGCCATCTGCAGGCCGTGCAATGATCCTTTCACCGACGACGGATCGACGATCACCTGCGGTGAAGCACCAGCCTTGGCGTCCTGCACGTACAGTTTGGCCGTCCACCAGTTGTCGTCGCCCGGCGGCGGCGCGGCGGTGTAGGCGATGCGGTTGCCGATAGACGAGGTGCGGAACTCGTAGACGTACAGGCCTTCCGGCGTCAGCACCTCGGGCGACCCGCCTGACACCGCTACCGTCGCGACGTGCTGGACCTGCACGTCGGCCTGGCCGATCACGCC
>JAJPJT010000061.1 GCA_021324095.1 Gammaproteobacteria bacterium | reverse complement strand
GTCGACAAGTTCGGCAAGCCGTACGACCGGCCGTACGTCAGCCTGGGAGGGCGCCAGCCGGTGATGTGCCGGCTCAGCGATTCGCCGACCGGCCGCTTCCGGGGTCCCGGTTGCGAGTACGCGCACTTTCCGGCCAAGACGCATTACGACGCGCTCGTCACCACCACCGGGAAAGTCTGGCCGGCCGGAAATCTCTAATGGCCAAAAAACTGCGCGAAGTGGACGTGGTGCTGGTCGGTTTCGGCTGGACCGCCTCGGTCATCGCGCAGGAGCTCACCGACGCCGGCGCGGACGTGCTGGCGCTCGAGCGCGGCGGTTGGCGCGACACGGTGCCGGATTTTTCCGTCACGCACATCCAGGACGAGTTGCGCTACGCGGTGCGCAAACAGATTTTCGAGGAAACCCAGCGCAGCACGCTCGGCTTTCGCAACCGGCCCGACCAGCTCGCGCTGCCGATGCGTGAACTCGGTTCGTTCATGCCGGCCGCGGGCGTCGGCGGCGCGGGCGTGCACTGGAACGGGCAGAACTGGCGATTCCTGCCGAGCGATTTCGTGCTGCGCACCCACAACGAGCAGCGTTACGGCAAGCGGGCGATCCCGGCCGACATGACGATCCAGGATTGGGGGATCACCTACGAACAACTGGAGCCGTACTACGACAAGTGGGAATACCTGTGCGGCATTTCCGGCAAGGCCGGCAACATCGGCGGCAAGATCCAGCCGGGCGGCAACCCGTTCGAAGGACCACGCAGGCGCGAATATCCGCTGCCGCCGCTGAAGCGCAGCGCGGCGACGATGCTGTTCGATAAGGCTGCGCGCGACGTGGGCTTCCACCCGTTTCCGGCGCCGGCGGCGAATACCTCGCAGCCGTACCTCAACTCGCTGGGCGTGCAGATGGGCCAGTGCACGTTCTGCGGCTATTGCGAATGGTTCGGCTGCGCCAATTATTCGAAGGCGAGTCCGCAGACCACGATCTTCCCGGTGCTGTTGAAGAAGGACAACTTCAGCTTTCGCACGCATTGCAGCGTGACGCGCGTGCTCACCGATTCCGATGGCAAGCGCGCGACCGGCGTGGCGTACGTCGACCGGGACGGCAACGAATACATCCAGCCCGCGCAGATGGTGGTGCTGTGCGCGTTCGCGCACCACAACGTGCACCTGCTGCTGGTCTCGAAGATCGGGACGCCGTACGACCCGAAGTCGCAAACGGGTGTCGTCGGACGCAACTATGCGTACCAGGTGTCGAGTTCGGTGAACGTCACCTGCAAGGAACGCCTGAATCCCTTCATGGGCGCGGGCGCGCTCGGGCAGGTCGTCGACGACTTCAACGGCGACAACTTCGACCACACCGGCAAGGGCTTCATCGGGGGAGGCTACATCGCGCTGTGGAACACCGGCGGCCGGCCGATCCTGCAGGAATACTTGCCGAAGGGAACCCCCAAGTGGGGCGCGGGCTGGAAGAAGGCACTGCACGAGGATTACCTCTACTCGACCCACATGCAGTGCCACGGCGCGATGATGGCGTACCGCAACAACTATCTCGATCTCGATCCGACCTACACCGACGATTACGGCAATCCGCTGCTGCGCCTCACGTTCGACTTCTACGACAACGAACACGCGATGTCGAAGTTCCTCACCGACCGCGCCACCGACATCGCCAAGGCCATCCCGAACCGCGGCATCAATCCCAAGCCGCGCGAAGGGCATTACTCGATCATTCCTTACCAGACGACCCACAACACCGGTGGCGCGGCGATGGGCAACGATCCGCGCACCAGCTTCGTCAATCCGTTCCTGCAGTCGTGGGACGTGCCCAACCTGTGGGTGATGGGTTCCACCGTATTTCCGCAGAATCCCGGGTACAACCCGACGGGAACGGTGGGGGCGCTGGCTTTCTGGGCCGCCGACGCGATGAAGCGCTACATCAGGAATCCGCAGCCGCTGGTGCAGACGTGAACGCGCGATGGACCATGCTGGGCGTGTTGTTGCTGGTCTCGGCCGGCGCGGCGATTGCAGCGGTGCAGGTGTATGCGCCGAAGCGTTCCGACCAGACCTGGTCCGACATCCAGACCGGCCGCTATCTCGCCCGCGCGGGAGACTGCGAATCCTGCCACACCGCGCACGGCGGCAAGCCATTCGCGGGTGGACGCGCCGTACCGACGCCGTTCGGAGTCATCTATTCGACCAACATCACGCCCGATCCCGGCACCGGCATCGGAGCGTGGAACGAGGACGATTTCTGGCGCGCGATGCACTTCGGCATCCGCCGCGACGGCGAGCGTTTGTATCCCGCGTTTCCGTACCCGTGGTTCACCCGCATGACGCGCGGCGACGTGGACGCGGTCAAGGCGTATCTCGACACCGTGAAACCGGTGCGTCAGTTGAACCGGCAGCCCGAACTCGGCTGGCCCTTCAGCATGCGCAGCGCGCTCGCCGTCTGGGACAAGCTGTACCTGCATTCCGGCCAGTTCCAGCCCGACCCCCGACGTTCCACCGCGTGGAATCGTGGCGCATACCTGGTGGAGGGCCTCGGCCATTGCGGCGCCTGCCACACCTCGAAGAATTTCATGGGCGCAGTCGACCGCAATCATCCGATGCAGGGTGGTTTCGCCGAACACGTGTTCGCGCCCAATCTCGGTGTCGGCGAGCGCGACGGCCTGAGCGGCTGGACGAAGGCGGACATCGTCGAATACCTCGCCACCGGTTCGAACCGTTACACGACCGCGGCGGGACCGATGGCGGAAGTGGTGCAGGCCTCGACGCAGTACCTGAAGCAGAGCGATCTCGACGCGATCGCGCTGTATCTGAAATCCCTTCAGGGCCCGAGCCCCGAAACGCCCAAGGCACCTACGGAAGACACGATGCGCGAAGGGCAGGCGCTGTACGTGGACGATTGCGCCGGATGCCACATGGACCAGGGGCAGGGCGTGGCCAACGCGTTCCCGCCGCTCCGTGCGAGTTCCGCGGTGCAGGCGGCGCAGCCGCAGACGTTGATCGCAGTGATCCTCGAAGGCGCGCGCTCGCCAGCGACCAGCGCGAAGCCGACCGGCCTCACGATGCCGGCGTTCGACGGCAAGCTCGACGATGCCGAGGTTGCCGCACTTACCACTTACGTGCGCAACGCATGGGGCAATCGTGGGGGCGAAGTGTCCAAGGCTGACGTCGCGAAACTGCGCAAGACGATGGCCAGCGAACCACAGTAGGCGCGCGAAAGCCCAGTTTGCGAGTTGCTTGATGAGGAACCGCACGAGCTGGACACGAGCCGCAGCCTGGCAGCGGGAATATTCCGGTTCGGTCGTCGCGCTCATTTGCCGACGGCCAGGAATGTCATGCGTGGATTACCTGGCTTCGCCCCGCCCATGGCTCGGCGTGCTGTCCATGAAGATTCCGACACACATGAGTTGCCGATGGCGCATGGATGCCAGTAATCCATTCCGGAATTCATCCGGCGTGCTTCACGAACTGATCACATGGCAATCACGCCGCGGCGACGTCGTGGAAGTAGCATCGTATTCAGCTACGGAAAGATCACACTCATCACCCGGGATTCAAGGAGGAGACCATGAGAACCAAGGCATTGTGGATGGCTTTGTTGCTTGCGCCGGCAGGCGCGCTGTGCGCGCAAGGCGCATACGCTGCCGGCACCACCAAGTGCACCATGCACTTCACGATGAAGGGCTGGTCGGCGATCTACCAGACCGCGAACGGAAGCGGGACGGTCACCTGCGAGAATGGCCAGTCGATGGACGTCGTCATCAATGCCAAGGGCGGCGGCCTGTCGTTCGGCAAATACCGGCTCGATAACGGTGTCGGCCATTTCAGCGGCGTCACGGACATCAAGGACATCCTTGGCAGCTACGCCACGGCCAACGCGCATGGAGGCGTCGTTCACTCGTCACATGCCGCCGCGATGACCAAAGGGCCGGTGTCGCTGGCGCTGACTGCCACGGGCAAGGGCTGGGATTTCGGCGCCGGCTTCGAATCCTTCAGCATTTCCCGGCCGAAGTAATTACCCGATTTTTTCAATGCGCCGGTGCGGATTTTCATCGCGCCGGCGTCCGGCTGTGCGTGACCTGCCCGATGCCGTGTGCATGGGTCGGCGCGGCGCGTCGATCGACGCGACCGGAAAGTTGTTGCATGCGCACGTGGCGTGTCGAGCAGGTGAACGGATGGCGCGCATTTCTTGACGCGGCTTGAATGACCGCCATGGATAATTCGATGCTCATCCACGTTCGACGTCATCCAAGGAGGGTACCGTGAACCATACCAATCTGATGGACATGATTCTGGTCATCGAAGAAGAGCGCCGCTATTACGAAGCGGCATCCCTGACTGCCCCCACGCCCGCCCAGCGCGAGCGTTACGCGCGGCGCGCGCGCTGTGAAGCCGCCGCACTTTGCTGCGTGCGTCGCGACATGGCGAAGGCTCGTGGACGGCGCTCCGCGCGGCGCGTGGATGCGTGCATCAACCGGTTGCTGGAAATGCAAATAGACGTCCGCTGCGATGCCGGTTCGCGGATGTGATGCCGCGACGGTTCGTGTAGCTGGCAATGGCTGCGTCGCAGCCTGATATTTCAATCTGATTTGTCATTCCGGGGCCGCCGCGCTGGTTGCGGGCGGAACCCGGAATCCAGCTTTTCGTTCCCACAGCCAAGAACTGGATTCCGGGTTGCTGCACCATAGAGCCGGCGCAGCCCCCGGAATGACGAGCTGTTTTTTTGCAGCGCTCATGCTCATGCATTGGGGACAGGGTCAGTCACACCGATCAGTCTTCGATCGGAAAAGTTTTATCCAGGCAAGTTCACGCGTGCTTCAGAGCGTGCACCGCATCATTCCGCTTTGCTGACTTCGAAGGGATTCGACATGGCGGGCACCGTCGGCGATTTCATCATCGATCGTCTCACCCAATGGGGCGTGCAGCGGATTTACGGGTACCCGGGTGACGGCATCAATGGATTGATGGGCGCAATGGGTCGCGCCGAAGGGAGTGTGCAACTGGTACGCGCCTGCCACGAGGAAATGTGCGCATTCATGGCCTGCGCCCACGCCAAGTTCACCGGCGAAATCGGCGTGTGCATGGCGACTTCCGGGCCGGGCGCAGTCCACCTGTTGAACGGGCTGTACGACGCGAAGCTCGACCACATGCCCGTACTCGCGATCGTCGGCCAGCAGGCGCGCGCGGCCCTCGGCGGGCAATACCAGCAGGAAGTCGATCTGGTGTCGCTCTTCAAGGACGTCGCGAGCGCGTACGTGGAGATGCTCACCGTTCCTGCCCAGGTGCGGCACGTGATCGACCGCGCGATGCGGATCGCGATCTCCCGGCGCACCGTGACCTGCGTGATCGTTCCCAACGACCTGCAGGAACTGGACGCCGAGCCGAAGCCGCCGCGCGCGCACGGCACGGTGCATTCGGGCCTTGGTTACAGCGCTCCGCGTATCGTCCCGACCGACGGCGATCTCAGGCGTGCCGCGGACATCCTCAATTCCGGCGAGCGCGTGGCGATGCTCGTCGGTGCGGGCGCGCTCGGTGCGACCGACGAAGTGATGGAAGTTGCCGATCTCCTGGGCGCCGGCGTCGCGAAGGCGTTGCTCGGCAAGGCGGTGCTGCCTGACGACCTGCCCTTCGTCACCGGCTCGATCGGGTTGCTGGGCACCAAGCCGAGTTGGGAGCTGATGAGCGATGCCGACACCTTGCTGATGGTCGGCTCGCGCTTTCCCTATTCGGAATTCCTGCCGAAGGAAGGCCAGGCGCGTGGCGTGCAGATCGACATCGATCCGACGATGTTGTCGATCCGCTATCCGATGGAGGTCAACCTCGTCGGCGATGCCAAGGCCACCTTGCAGGCGCTGAAACCGCTGCTGCAGCGGAAGACCGACCGCGGTTGGCGCGATTACATCGAAAAGTCGGTCGCGAAATGGTGGGAGGTGCTGGAGTCGCGTGCCAAGGCCGAGGCCAATCCCGTGAACCCGGAACGCCTGTTCTGGGAACTGTCGTCACGCCTGCCCGACAACTGCATCCTTTCGTCGGATTCCGGTTCGGCCGCCAACTGGTACGCGCGCGACCTCAAGATCCGGCGCGGCATGTTGGCGAGCCTGTCCGGCGGGCTCGCGACGATGGGCCCCGGCACGCCGTACGCGATCGCTGCCAAGTTCGCGTTCCCGAACCGCGTCGCCATCGCGATGGTGGGCGACGGCGCGATGCAGATGAACGGCAACGCCGAATTGATCACGATCCGCGATTACTGGAAAACCTGGACCGACCCGCGCCTGGTCATCCTCGTCCTCAACAATCGCGACCTCAACCAGGTGACGTGGGAACAGCGGGTGATGGAAGGCGATCCGAAATTCGATGCATCGCAGCGGGTATTCGATTTTCCCTACGCGAAATACGCGGAGTTGATCGGGCTCAAGGGCATTCGCGTCGACGCAGCCGACCAGATCGGCAATGCCTGGGACGCCGCACTTAGCGCGGATCGTCCGTGCGTGATCGAGGCGATCACCGATCCGGAGGTGCCGCCGCTCCCGCCGCACATCACCTTCGAGCAGGCGAAGGCGTTCGCGCACTCCATGTTCGAAGGCGACTCCGGCAGGCGGGGCATGTTGCGGGAATCGGCGCGCGTGGCGATGGCGTCGCTGTTTCCAGGCACGAACAAGGACAAGGATGATTGAAGCGGCCCGATGCCAGCCTGCAGGCGCCGCGCGTGGGCGTGTTCAAGATCCCGACCGATGCGCCCGAGTCGGACGGCACGCTGGAATGGGACTCGACCACCTTGGTCCTGGTTGAACTCGATGCAGGCGGGCAACGCGGAATCGGCTACAGCTACGCCGACCGGGCCACAGGAGTTTTGATTCGCGACATGCTTGCCGATGTGATCGAGGGTCGTGACGCGATGGACATCGCGGGAACGTGGTGGGCGATGGCCGCCGCGGTCCGGAACCTGGGCCGCCGCGGGATCGCGGCGATGGCCATTTCCGCGGTCGACAACGCATTGTGGGATTTGAAGGCGAAGTTGCTGGACGTGCCGCTCGTGAAGTTGCTGGGTGCGGTGCGCGATGCGATCCCGGTTTACGGCAGCGGCGGCTTCACCTCGTACAGCAACGCGCAGTTGTGCGCGCAACTGGCAGGTTGGGCAAACGCCGGCATCGCCATGGTGAAGATGAAGGTCGGGCGCGACCCCAAGGACGATCCACGGCGGGTGCGTGAAGCGCGGTCCGCAATCGGCGACGACGCGCAACTGTTCGTGGATGCCAACGGCGCATACGCGCGCAAGCAGGCGTTGGCTTTGTCGCATGCATTCGCCGACTGCGGCGTGCGCTGGTTCGAGGAACCGGTGTCCTCCGACGACCTCGCCGGCCTGCGCATGCTGCGCGACAGGGCGCCGCCCGGCATGCAGGTCGCGGCCGGCGAATACGGATATGACGGCACCTACTTCAGGAGGATGCTCGAGTCGGGTGCGGTCGATGTCCTGCAAGCCGATGCGACGCGTTGCGGCGGGATCAGTGGCTTCATGCGGGTCGCGGCCCTGTGCGATGCCTTCGGCATTCCCTTGTCCGCGCATTGCGCACCGGCCCTGCACATGCACCCCGCGTGTGCGGCCAAAGCCGGACGGCACATTGAATACTTCCACGACCACGTCAGGATCGAGCACATGCTGTTCGACGGGGTTCCGGAGCCGGAAGGCGGCCGGTTGCATCCGGACCTGTCGCGGCCCGGCGCGGGCATCGAGTTCAAGCACGCCGACGCACGGCAATTCGAAATCTAGGGGAACGACAGGCGAGTCGGGAGGAGGCGCGCAAGGAGGAGGAGCCCATGGAAATCGATCACGTCAAGGAACAATGCCAGCACAAGCGCTGCACCTGCGAAGTGGAGCCTGGCCAGTCGTATTGCAGCGAATATTGCCGCAATACCGCCGAGTTCGAGGGCCACGACCAGAGCGACGAGGACAAACGGGTCGGCAACTGCGGCTGCGGCCACGAAGGGTGCAAACTCCAATGAGCCGGGCGGAATGGACCCCGCATGCGCACCAATGACGGGCTGATCGCGGCAACCCTCGGCGCATTGGCGGTCGTGGCAGGCGCGGCGGCGATTACGCGGAAGTCCGCATTCGGCTCGGCCGTTGGCAGGCGGCATCAGCCGACGGTCATCGCGGCGCGGCGCCTGAACCGTGCGTCGGGGTTGATCGCGGCATCGACGTTGCTGGACAGCGGCATCGAACATTACCGCGGAGCGTTCCACAACCGGGCGATGATCGCCCCGCTGGTGGTTTCGGCGCTCACGCTCGCAGTCAGCGCCCACGGGACCCGCGACGCACGTCCGGTTGCGCATCGCCTGCGGGATTCCGTCTATGCCGGCGCGGCACTGACAGGATTGATCGGCACGGGCTTCCATCTCTACAACATCGGCAAGCGTCCCGGCCGGTTTTCGTGGAAAAACTATTCCTGGCAGAACCTGTTTTATGCATCGCCCATCCTCGCGCCATCGGCGGTAGCGCTGGCCGGACTGCTGGGCTATTACTCCGAACGCCTGCGCGAGAGCCGCTCGACCGGAGCGCCGCGCGTGTTCGGATTGCCCGCGGGGCGTGCGCTCGCCGCGCTGACCGCGGCGGGTCTCGTGGCAACCGCCGGCGAAGCCGGCCTGCTGCATTTTCGCGGCGCGTATCACGATCCTTTCATGTACGTGCCGGTCACCGTGCCGCCGATCGCCGCCGCTTTGCTGGCGGAAACCGCGGCGAGCCGCCCGCGCAAACCGCGCAGGCTGGCGCGCTGGTGGTTGCGTCTGACGACGCTGATCGGCTTCGTGGGTGCGGGTTTCCACATCTTCGGCGTGCATCGCGAGATGGGCGGCTGGCGCAATTGGCGACAGAACGTGTTGAACGGACCGCCGATTCCCGCGCCGTCGAGCTTCAGTGGCCTCGCGCTGGCAGGACTCGCCGCGCTCGGGTTGATCGAGGAACACCCGCATGCCTGACCGCTATCCCGGCTACGACGTGCTGTCCAAGCGGAATACCGCGTCCTGGAATGACGCGAGCCGACAAGTGATCGACGCGCGGCTGGCAATCGTCGATTCGCCGGAATTTTTCGACGAGCGGAAATGGCGGACGCTGCGCGCCATCTGCGATCGCATCGTGCCGCAACCAGCGGGTCGGGCCGTGGTGCCGATCGCCGCGATGGTCGATCGCAAACTGGCTGACGATCATCGCGACGGATACCGGGATGCGCGCTTGCCGCCGCAGCGCGAAGCTTGGCGACGCGGACTGGCGGCGCTCGAAGCCGCAGCGCAGGCGCGCGCCGGTGTTGCGTTCCATCGGCTGATGACGGTCGCGCAGGATGCGCTGCTCCGGGACATGCAGTGCGGCCGGCTCGACGGTCCCGAATGGGACGACATGCCCGCCGACTTGTTTTTCCGCGAGCGCGTCGCGCACGACATCCTGGCCGCGTATTACTCGCACCCCGTGTCCTGGAACGAGATCGGCTTCGGCGGCCCGGCGAGTCCACGCGGCTACGTGCGCATGTATTTCAACCGGCGCGATCCCTGGGAAGCTGCCGAAGCGAAAGCCGGTCACGAAGCCGCCGCACGAGACGCCAATGAAAACATGTGAAACCAGAGACAAAAGCCTTCACGGATAAAAACGGATGAACACGGATAAAAGAATTTGCTGTGGCTATTCGGATTTTACGTCGATCCGTATCACAAGTCTTTCAGGACATGCGAAACCGAAGGCAAAAGCCTCTGACACGGATCAATGCGGATGGACACGGATAGAGCAAAAGCAGGTGCTTTTGTCTTGATCCGCTCTTGTCCGCTTTTATCCGTGTCAAAAATGCTGTTGCCTTTCAACAACGATGACGGTCGAGTCGAACCAATTGCATGACGCGCTGCACGTGCCGCGCGGGAAGGACGGACGCGCGCCCGATCCGCTGCGCGTCGGCGGCTGGATGCCGATGCGCGAATATCGCGAGGATGAGGCGGTCGATTTCGTGATCGTCGGCACCGGGGCCGGGGGCGGCACGCTCGCATGCAAGTTGGCCGAGGCGGGATTCTCGGTGATCGGCATGGACGCCGGTGCGTGGTGGCGTCCGCTGGAAGAGTTCGCTTCCGATGAAACCCATCAGGACAAATTGTTCTGGACCGACGAGCGCATCTGCGATGGGGACAATCCGCTGAAGCTCGGCAGCAACAACAGCGGCAAATCGGTCGGCGGCTCGACCGTGCACTTCGCGATGGTGTCGCTGCGCTTTCGCCCGGAGTGGTTCAAGTGCCGTACTCTGCTCGGCTACGGTGCCGACTGGCCGCTGGATTGGCGCGAGATGTGGCGGTACTACGGCGAAGTCGAGCAGGCGTTGAAAATCGCCGGACCGGTGACCTATCCGTGGGGGCCGAAGCGCCCGCGTTATCCGTACCGCGCGCATGAAATCAATGCGGCCGGTTGGGTGCTCGCGCAGGCCTGCGAAGCCATGGGCATCGCGTGGACCGAAACGCCGCTCGCCACGATCTCCGCGCCGCGTGGCCGCGCGCACCCTTGCGTGTACCGGGGCTTCTGCGTGACCGGCTGCGCGACCAATGCCAAGCAGAGTGCGCTGGTCACCTGGATCCCGCGCGCGGTGACGGCGGGTGCGGAGATACGCGATCTCGCCATGGTGGGACGCATCGAGGTCAACGACGCCGGCCTCGCGACCGGCGTGCATTACCAGCGCGAAGGGCAATGGCGTTTCCAGCGCGCGCGCAACGTGGTGGTCGCGGGCTATGCGATCGAAACACCACGGCTGCTGTTGAATTCGGCGACGGACCGTTATCCGGACGGGCTCGCCAACAGTTCCGGGTTGGTCGGAAGAAATCTGATGGCCCAAACCAACCAGGGCGTGTACGGCGTGTTCGACGACGAGATTCGCTGGTACAAGGGGCCACCTTCACTGACCCTGACCGAACACTGGAACTATACCGACACCGGCAAGGATTTCTTCGGCGGTTACGCGTTCATGGCACAGGGACCATTGCCGCAGGCGTGGGTGTCCACGCAAGCCGGGAATCGGGGCCTTTGGGGCGAAGCGCTGCTGCGCGAGATGCAGCAATACAACCATCAGGCCGGTTTCAAGATCGTCGGCGAAACGCTGCCACAGGAGCGCAACCGCGTCACGCTTGCCGATGAAAAGGACCAGTACGGGTTGCCGGTTGCGCGCGTGACGTATTCCCTGTGCGACAACGACAAGGCGCTGGTCAAACATTCGATCGACTTCATGTCGCGCGGACTCGACGCGATCGGCGCGCGCGACATCTGGGCAGAGGAAGACGACACCTGCCACTTGAACGGCACGGCGCGGATGGGCGATGACCCCGCCACCAGCGTCGTCAACGCGGATTGTCGCAGTTGGGATATCCGCAATCTCTGGATCTGCGACGGCTCGGTGTTTCCCACCGTCGGAGGCGTCAATCCGTCGCTCACCATCCAGGCGATCGCCTGCCGTACCGGCGATCGGATCAGGCAACTGGCCGCGCTGGGTGAGTTGTGATTCGCGCGGCTTTGACTTGCCGTGTCGCAGACTGGAAAAGAACTTTTCAGACACGGACAAGAGCGGATAAGAGCGGACAAGAGCGGACAAGAGCGGATCAAAACAAAGAAGCGATTGCCTTTGCTCTATCCGTGGTCATCCGCTTTGATCCGTGTCAAAGCTTTTGCTTTATTCGTGTCCATCCGTGTTGATCCGTGTCAAAGCTTTTGCTCTTTCGTATCGAGGTTTATGGAGTAGATCATGAGTGCAAGGAAGCATCCAGGAAAATTCATCGACCAAGTCGTCGTGATCACCGGCGCCTCGGCGGGGGTGGGGCGCGCCACGGCGCTTGCATTCGCCAGGGAAGGTGCGAAAGTCGCACTGATCGCGCGTGGCGAGGAAGGGCTGCAGTCGGCGCGCGACGAGATCGAGAACGCGGGGGGTGCAGCAGTGCTCACGATCAGCGCGGACGTTGCCGATGCCCAAGCGCTGGACGATGCGGCGGAAAGAATCGAAAGGGAATTGGGGCCGATCGACATCTGGGTCAACAACGCGATGGTGACCGTGTTCGCGCCGGTCGCCGAACTCACGCCCGAGGAATTCAAGCGCGTCACCGAAGTCACTTATCTCGGC
This sequence comes from Gammaproteobacteria bacterium, assembly GCA_021324095.1. Lineage (GTDB taxonomy): Bacteria > Pseudomonadota > Gammaproteobacteria > Xanthomonadales > Rhodanobacteraceae > 66-474. The sequence goes on along the minus strand of JAJPJT010000061.1, from coordinate 2,646 downwards.
GGCGTCTACGGCACGATGGCCGCGCTGAAACGCATGCGTCCCCGCGACCACGGAACGATCGTGCAGGTGTCGTCGGCGCTTGCCCACCGCAGCATTCCGCTGCAATCGGCCTACTGCGGTGCCAAGCACGCGCTCGCCGGGTTCATCGACGCGCTGCGCTGCGAACTGATCCACGAACGCAGCAACGTCCATGTCACCGCGGTGCAGATGCCCGCGCTGAACACGCCGCAGTTCTCGTGGGCGCGCAACAAACTGCCGAAAAGGCCGCAACCGGTGCCGCCGATCTTCCAGCCGGAAGTGGCCGCCGACGCGATCCTCTTTGCAGCCAGCCACCGCCGCCGCGACCTGCCGGTCGGCGCACCGACCTGGAAGGCCGAATGGGGCCAACGTTTCGTGCCGGGCCTGCTCGATTGGTATCTCGGCCGTACCGCATACGAGGGACAACAGACCGACGAGCCGGACGATCACGATCGCGCGGACAACCTGTTCGCGCCCGTCGCGCGCGACGCCGCGACGCACGGCGAATTCGACCGTGGCGCGCGCAACAGCTCGTGGGCGTTGTGGGTGGAGAAGCACCGCGCGGCGATCGGCACGGGCTTGCTGATTGCGGGCGCGCTCGGCGCGCTAGGCTGCGCGCGCCGGCCGCGCAAGTACACGTGGGGACGGTCTTGAGCCGCCATCACGCTTCGAGCCGCACACAGGTTGAAACCCGCCCTACATCCAAGGAACGATCATGACCATCGGAAGAACGCGCTGGGCGATCGGCGAAGGCTACATTCCCGCGGAGGAAAGCGACCGCGACGATCCGCGCTTCGTGAGCCACGAGGCCGCGTGCCTGTTGAACGCCAACGACGTCGACGCGCACGTCGCGATCACCCTGTATTTCAGTGATCGCGAGCCGGTCGGCCCGTACCGCGTGACCGTGCCGGCACGCCGCACCTTGCATCTGCGGTTCAACGATCTGAAGGATCCCGAGCCGGTGCCGCGGGATACGGATTATGCGAGCGTGTTCTGTTCCGACGTGGCGATCGTGCTGCAACACACCCGACTGGATTCCAGGAGGCCCGAGGTGGCCTTGATGAGCACGATCGCGTTTTCGCAATCAGGCGACTGATGCCGCCACTGCGACGGCTGCGTCGTACGCATCAACCGCGCGCATCGACCGCGCCCGAGTGTTGCTCCGGACTCGTACGCAGGGGCGCCGGTTCGTGCGGTGCGTCGCCCATCTTGCGCCAGATCTTGACCTGCGCTTCGTCATACGCGCCCCAGCGCGAGCGGAAGTGGTGGTTCTCGTATACGCCCATCAGGTAGCGGGAATGTCCGACGACGAGGAAGCGGACATATTCGTGCTCGGTGGGTAGTGACTGCCGTGTGTCGATCCATGGGCTCATGCGCACATCTCCTGTGTGGTCGGTGCATCCAGCGTGGCGCTCCGCGATGCACGGGGCGTGCCACGCCTTCTGCTCCTTGTGCGCTCGTGGGGGACTCAGCGCGGCGCTCGTTACGTGAATGAAGCCGGCACAACGGTTTTCCGTTCATCTCATGGAAACGAGGTGCGGGGGCGGCCGGCCTTCCGGACTTGACCAGGCAGGAACTGCGGCGGTGCCGATTCGGAAATATTTTTCCAACGCCGGGAAAATTCGTTCCAGGCGTTGCACGCAAGCGTGCGCCCCGGCATCGCAGCGGACGGCGTGGATCCGGTGTGGCACGTGGTTTGCTTTTGCCAGTCCGGGTAAAGCCGGCGCTTTGCAAAGGAGCCCCGGGATGGACTGCAGGTTTCCCTCGATGGCGCTGATATTGGCCGGTGCGGTTGCTTTCGGTGTGGCGTTCGCGCAATCCGCAGACGGCCTGCAGCAACAGATGCCTCCGCCGGATGCGACAACGGAAATGCAGACGCCGCCCCACAACAGCCAGCCCCAGTCCAGTGCCGCCGCGGAGCAAACGTTCGATGATATGGCCGGGCGCAAGGGCTACATCACGGAGCAGGACGCACAGCGCGACCCCTGGTTGCGAAGCCATTTCGCGGAGTGCGATACCAATCGGGACGGCAAGATCAGCCGCGAGGAATACAACCACTGCCGGAAGGACCAAAGCACGATCGGACAGCCGTTGCAGTAATCGGGAAACTCTTCGCCGCGCTGATCATGGTGCTTCGGATGGGCGTCGCGCATCGGCAAGAAGATCGTTCGATTCATCCGTTCGTGTCGAACCCTTGCACTGGTCAGGACAGTACGTTAGCGCATTGCGTTACCACGCACTGAATGTTGGCTAAGGCGCTGCACCTGGACTTGACTGATCCGGTTTCATCGCACCGCCTTAACTCCGGTTTCATGAATGGCGGCTAGGCTGGGGTTTGAGTCGTACGGGATCGCACCAATGAGATCTGGCGCCGTCACGGGCAACGCGCTGCTGGTGGACGACAACGATGGATTTGCGCGGGTGGTCGCGGAGGTGGCGCGCCAGGGCGGATGCAGGCTGGTGCGGGCGGAGACGCTGGATCAGGCGCGGGAGCTGACGGCCAAGCAGGGTTTCGACCTGATCCTGGTGGATATCGAACTGCCGGACGGCAACGGGCTGGATCTGCTGGACGACCTCGAGGTCGACGCGCACGGGCGCATTGCGATCGTGACGGGGGCGCCGAGCGTC
>JAJPJT010000048.1 GCA_021324095.1 Gammaproteobacteria bacterium | reverse complement strand
GGCAATGCGGCGCGCGAGTTGAACCAGGCCATGGATGTGCTGCGGGATGCGGTCGGCGAACTCGGCAGCGGCTTCGACGGGCTGTCGCGCAAGACGGGCGCACAACAGCAGTTGTTGCAACAGATCATCGAAAACAACCACAGCGAGGGCGGCAGCGTCCAGGATTTCATCAACAAGACAAGCGGCCTGCTGGAACATTTCGTGGGTCTGGTGGTGCACCTGTCGCGCGACAGCCTGCGCATCGTGTATCGCATCGACGAAATGTCGAAGGAAATGGACGCGGTGTTCGGGCTGCTCAGGAACGTCAACACCATCGCCGAGGAAACCAACCTGCTGGCACTCAACGCCGCCATCGAGGCGGCGCGCGCGGGGGAGTCGGGGCGCGGGTTCGCGGTGGTGGCGGGCGAAATCCGGAACCTTGCGCGTCATTCGAACCAGTTCAACGAACAGATCGGCAGCCATGTCGAGCTTTCGCGCAAGAGCATGGAACAGCTGCGCGACCTGGTCGGGGCCATGGCCTCGCAGGACATGAGCGTGGCGCTGGCCAGCAAGGGCGACATCGACGCGATGATGGCGCGCCTCGGGAGCAGCGACAGCCGCATCGCCGAAATCACCGAAAGGGTGGCCTCGCTCGCGCACGGCCTCGGGTCCGATGTCGCCATCACGGTGCGCTCGCTGCAGTTCGAGGACATCCTGAGCCAGATCCTCAACCACACCAACCGGCGGTTGGTCGAATTGCAGGACGTCGCCACCCGGGGCAGCGAAGACATCGAATCGATGTTGCGCCTGCGCGCCAGCCGCGAGCAGCTGCGCGACTACGCGGAGCGCATGAGCGAACGATTGCAATTGCAACGTGAGCGTGCACGCCTGCGCAGCCAAGGGCCGGCCTTGCAGCAATCGATGAGCGCGGGCGGGATAGACCTTTTCTGAGGATGCACGATGAGCCTGACCTGCGACTTCGACAGCTCCAGCGACTGCGTCACATTGCACATCGGTGATCGCTTCGATTTCTCGGCGCACCGCAGCTTCCATGATGCGTGTCTCGCGCGGCCGCGCGCCCGCAGTTATGTGATCGATCTCGACGGCGTCACCGCGATGGACAGCTCCGCGCTCGGCATGCTGCTGCTGTTGCGCGAACATGCGGGTGGAGATGACGCCGATATCCGGGTCGTCAACGCCGATACCGATCTCCGCAACACCTTCCGCGTCGCCGGTCTGGACCGGATGTTGACGATGGGTTGAATCGGCTGTTCGGACGCGTGGGACGCGGGACGCCGTTGCTTCGGGGCTCGCTGGCGGGGCGGGAGCGAACGCCCTACCGCGTCCGCGCATGCAGGCGGCAAAGCAGTTCCGCTTCATGCGGTGCGATGCCGCACGCTTCGGCGATCGCCGCGGCGGCCGCGCCGTCGCGGGCCATGCGCTGCGCAAGTTGGTAGGTACGATCGCCGGGTTGAGGCTGCGGCATGGCTACTGGCGCCGGCGGCGCTTGCTCGCGTGCGTTCTCGAGCTGCCGCAGGCGCGCCTCGATGCGCCCCATCCCGGTCACCAGCATCGATGTTGGCACGTCGGTGCTGGCCGCGCGCTGCTGGGCAGCGGACACCTCGCGCAGCCGCCGCAGGATTTGCCGCCACGCGAACAGGCCGATTAGCAATTGCAGCAGCAACAATCCGAGCAGGCTGCCCCAGTAGATGTTGTTCATGTCGAGGCCTCGTTCGCGGACGTCTGCAGACGGCACAGTTTGCGGGTCTCCAGCAGCGCTATGAAACCGTCCCCGCGATGGAGCACGCCCATGACCGGGTCATCGTCCCGCGCGGCGCGTCCGGGCGGCGCCGGCATCAGTTCACGGGTGTCCAGGTCCAGTACGTCCTGCAAGGCGTCGATGCGCATGCCGATGGATTCCTGTTCGTCGTGGAAGATCACCAGGCGCTGGTTCGGTCCGGCGTCGGCGGCGGCCAATCCCAGGCGGGCACAGCCGTCGAGCACGGTGACGATGCTGCCGCGCAGGTTGATGATACCCAGAACATCGTCCGGCGCGCCGGGGACGGGCGTCGGAGTTTCGGCGCGCAGAATTTCGCGTACGTCAGCCAAGGGCACGGCGTATTGTTGACCCGAAAGTTCGAATCCCAACCAGGTCCGCACATCGGCGACGGTATCCGTGGTCACGCCGGCGATCCTGGCGGGCCGATACCTGCCGCGTGTGCGATCAAGGCTCGCACGTCCAGCGCCATGTAGCGGCCATCGCGGCTCATCCCGGAAAGCCATGGCCGCGAACTGCGTTGCGCCCGCCATTCGATGGCGTCCTCGTCCAACGACAATCGCACGGGTTGTCCCGTCACGCCCAGCAGCCAGCCGCTGCCGGTGACGGGGAGCAGCGTATCGATGGGCAATACGGCAAAGCCGGGTGCAATGCAGGCACCCAGCTCCGCCACTTGCCAATCGTCTTTCCCAATACGGATACGAGCCCGATGCCAGCTTTCGGGTGTCTCGAAATCGAGTGTCGCGATCGGTGCGCCTATGCTCGCGGAAGGCAGCAGCAGTTGCAGGCGGCCCACCCGGCACACGAGCCAGGTCGGCGCAGGGTCGTCCTGCGTCGCCGCCGATGCGGCGGGTGCGGCGTCCTGCAGCAGCGCGTCGAGGTAGTCGCGCAAGGCGGTGTCGCGGGAGGCCGGAGTCATGACACGAGCTCTGCCATCGCCTCGGCGGCGCACAGCTCATCGAACAACAACTGATAGGACGCGGCGCCACGCCGGGACGGCTGCCATTGCGCCGCCGGAACTCCGGCGCGGCTGGCCTCGCGCAATTGCGTATCGACCGGGATCTCGTTGCGTGTCACCTGCTCGCCATGGCGCTCGCGCAACTGCTGCATGGCGCTGCGGGAGGCATGCGTGCGGGCGTCATACAAGGTAGGGATGACGTGATAGTCGGGGTCGCGGCCGGACGAGCGCTGGATCATCGCCAATGTCTGCAGCATGCGCTCGAGTCCACGCAGCGCAAGAAATTCGGTCTGGGTCGGAATCAGCACGCGCTCGCTGGCGGCGAGGGCATTGACCATCAGCAGGCCAAGCAGCGGTGGACAATCGAGCAGCACGCGATCGAACTCGACCGCCGCCGCTTGCAGGCCTTTTTGCAACACGCGGCCCATCCCGTTGCGGGTACCGAATTGCCGATCCAGGGTGGCCAGTGCAGGGTTGGCGGCAAGTACCGAGAGGTTTGGATATTGCGTGGGCTGCGCCAGTTGGGCGATTTGGCCGCATTCGGTGAACAGGTGGTAGAGGCCAGGCTGTTCCTCATCCAGCCGGAAATAGTGGCTGAGGGAGGCGTGTGGATCCAGGTCCACCAGCAGTGTGCGCTCGCCCGCCGCGGCGAACAGGCCGCCGAGGGCCGCGACCGTGGTGGTTTTGCCGACGCCGCCCTTCTGATTGGCGATGGTCCAGACGCGCATGGTGCTCACCGCGTGCCGCGCGGCGCAAGGGCCGGCGGAACGGACGCAGCCGTGGTGGTGCCACGCGCGGGTGCAGTGGCTGCGGTCGAGACGGAGTCATCTGCATGTGGGCCGGCTCGCGTTTTCGCTGGAGCAGGCGACGGTGATGTCGCTGGCGTGGGCGTGATGGCGTAGGAGTCGGAACCGTTGTGATAAAAGTGCTGCGGCACGCCCTGATCGCTCAGTACCACGATTGCGATCCGCCGATTTTCATTGCGTCCTTCCGGCGTGGCATTGCTGGCCACCGGGTGGTATTCGCCCCAGCCAAAAATGCCCATGCGGTCGGGATCGACACCGTGCCCGGCGAGCAGGCGCGCCACGCTGCCCGCGCGGGCGGCGGAGAGTTCCCAGTTGGATGGAAATTTCCAGGTGTCGATGGGCCGGTTGTCGGTGTAACCCTCGATCCTGATCGGGTTGGGAAAGCGCGCCAGCACCCCTGCCACGCCCTCCAGTACGGTACGCGCCGGTCCGGTCAGCTTGGCCACGCCGCTCGGGAAAAGGACGTCGGTGCGAATCTCGATTTCGAGCCACAGCTTGGTCTGGCGGATGATCACCTGCTTGCGCTCGACCCACGGTTCGAGCGCTTTGGCCACGTCGGCGGAAATGGTCTTGAGGTCTTCCACTTCCACGCCGGCCGATGTGGCCGGCGGGCTGTCCTCGGAGGTGACGGCGCCGGTGCGCGGATTGGTGTGGGCCATCTGGATATCGGTGCCGGGACTGGGCTTGCTGGCTGCGCCTTCGTGCCCAGGGAGGGGCAGGTGCTGCGGCGGTATCGGCACGGGGATCATCGCGATGGGGGTCGCGTTGGCGGCGTGCGCCTTGTCGGGCAACGGAACCTGGCGCGCCGGTTCCGCAGGCGTCATCGGCTGGACCACCTTGCCGGTGCCGTTGAAAGCCTGGTTGAGGGCCTCGGCCAGCACCCGGTATTTGGACTGATTGATTTGCGACAACGAATACATCACCACGAAAAAGGCCAGCAGCAACGTCAGGAGGTCGGCATAGGGAACCGCCCATCCCTCGCTGTTGACGTGTTCTTCGTGTGGTTTTTTTCTCACGGCAGAAAGCCCTTCAACTTGTTCTCGATGTGGCGCGGGTTGTCGCCCTGCGCGATCGAAATCAGGCCTTCCACCAGCAGCTCGTGCAACTGGGTGCGGTTGCGGGTAATGCTCTTGATCTTGTTGGACATCGGCGTCATGAACAGATACGCCAGACTGATCCCGTAGATGGTGGCTACGAAGGCGGCGGCGATGCCTTCACCCAGCTTGCTGGGATCGGCCAGGTTCTGCATCACCGCGATCAGGCCCATCACCGCGCCGAGGATGCCCATGGTGGGCGAATAGACGCCGGCGTTTTCGAACATCTTGGCCGCGTCCAGGTCGGTGTGCTCGCGGGTGCTGATTTCCACCTCGAGCACGCTGCGGATGGTTTCGGGTTCCGAGCCGTCGACCAGCAACTGCAGACCCTTTTTCATGAGGGGATCCGACTCGTTGTCGATGCTGGGTTCGAGCCCCAGCAGGCCTTGACGGCGCGAGATTTCGCTCCAGCCGACGATGCGGCTGACCAGGTCCGGCGCGTGCAGGCGCGGCGGCGTGAACACCCAGCGCACGATCGACAGCGCACGCTTCACCACCGGCATCGGCGTGTGCAGCAGCACCGCCGCGGTGGTGCCACCGAACACGATGATGAAGGCCGCAAGGTTCCACAGCGAGAGCACGCTGCTGCCATGGAGCAGCGTGCCCAGCAGCAGCATCATGAAGGCGAGGACGACACCGATGAGACTCAGCAGGTCCATTTCAGACTGCCATCCGCAGTACAGGGGGAAGGGTGGAATCGGCCAGCGCCACCAGATCCAGCACCAGCGCAACGCGCCCATCGCCGGTGATGGTCGCGCCGGCGATGCCGGACAGATGCTTCAGGTGCGAGCCCAACGGCTTGACCATGACTTCTTCGCGGCCGTACACCGCTGCCGCGAGCAGCCCCAGTTGCCGGTGGCCGACGCGCACCACGACCACGTGCATGCGCGAACCGGCGTCCGGCTCGACGCCCGCCCATGCAGCCAAATCGCTGAGCGGGAGCGGCCGTCCGCGGTGATTCGCGACCACGCGCCCGTCCAGCGAGCGCATGTCCGCTTTCCCGATCTCGAATACCTCGGCCACGTTGGCGAGCGGCAGCGCCAGCAGACGCTCGCCGACGCGCAGCATCAGCACCCGCATGATCGCCAGCGTCAGCGGAATGCGGATGCGCATCGTGGTGCCGCTGCCGAGGGTCGATTCGATGTCGATGGTGCCGCCCAGCGCGGCGACATGGGTCTTGACCACGTCCATGCCGACGCCGCGCCCGGAAATATCGGAGATTTCGCTGCGGGTGCTGAAGCCCGGCTGGAAAATCAGGGCGTGGCATTCGGCCGGTTCCAGCAATTTGGCCTGTTCGGCGCTGACGATGCCCTTCTCGACCGCCTTGCGGCGCAAGACCTCCACGTCCATCCCGCGGCCGTCGTCGCTGATGGTGATGAGGATGCGTTCGCCTTCCTGGCAGGCGCCGAGCGCGATGGTACCTACGCGCGGCTTGCGCGCCTGTTCGCGCACGTCGGGAGTTTCGATGCCGTGGTCGACCGCATTGCGCAGCAGGTGGACCAAGGGGTCGGCCAGGGATTCCACCAGGGCGCGATCGAGATCCGTGTCTTCGCCGTGGAGTTCCAGCGTGACCTCCTTGCCAAGCTGGCGCGCGAGGTCGCGCACGATCCGCGGGTAACGCTGGAACAGCCGTCCGATCGGCTGCATCCGCATCCGCAGCGCCGCGGCCTGCAGCTCTGCGGCGACACGGTCGAGGTTGTTCACCGCGCGCTCCATGTCGTTGCTCGCACCGTGTGCGGTGAGACTGGCGAGACGGTTGCGGACCAGCACCAGTTCGCCGGCGGCACCGATGAGCGCGTCGATACGATGGGTATCCACCCGCACGGTAGTGTCGGCGTGAGGTTTGTTGGGTGCGGTGCGCGCGCCGGTCGCAGCGCTCGAAGAGGCGATCCCGGCGCCTGCAGGTGCGGTCGCGGGCGCGGTTCCGGACCGTACCGGTGTGGTGGCGAGGTCGGTATCGCTGGACGCGTTCTTGCCGGGCACGCCGCCTTTGCCATAGATGCTGTCGAGCAGCGATTCGAACTCGCTGTCGTCGATCGCATCGGTTGGCGCCGCTTTCGGAGCGCCGGGAGCGAGGCCGTTCCCGTGCAGCTCGTCGAGCAGGTGCTCGAATTCGTCGTCGGAAATGCCGTCGTCGCCGCCCCCGCGTGGTTTGTGGTTGGCATCGGCATCACTCAGCAGCGCGACGAAGGCAGCCTCGACCGGATCGGACGGTGCGGGAGCGGCATTCCCGGATGCAGGCATCGGCGCGGCGGACGAAGGAGTGGCCGGGTCAGTCGAGGCGGTGCGCGGGTACGGCTGCAGTTGCTGCATCAACGCTGCGGGTGCGTCCGCGGGTTCAGCGCCATCGCGCAACGACGCCATCATCTCCTGCAGTACGTCAAGCGCCTGCAGCAGGCAGTCGACATGGGCGGGCTGCAGCAGGCAACGCTGGTTGCGCGCCGCGTTGAGCAACTCTTCTGCGCGATGGCAAAGTTGCACCATCGGCCGTACCGCGAGAAAACCCGCCCCGCCTTTGACGGTGTGGAAGGCGCGAAAGACCGAATTCAACCGTTCGCTGTCGCGCGGTGTGGTCTCCAGTTCGATCAACTGGTCGGCGAGCGCGTCCAGCAGTTCGCCGGCCTCGACCAGAAACGCGTCCAGCAACTCGTTGTCGGTCGCCGTGTCCATGTCGCATTCAGAATCCGAACTCGGAAAGGAGGCGATCCACGTCGTCCTGGGTCGTGACGGCTGGGGCGCGGAATTCCCCCGTGGCCGGCGCACCACCGATGCTGCGGGCCAGGCGCGCCAGTTGCAGCAGGGCCTCTTCGACCTTGTCGATGAACACCGAAACCTGCTGCAGGCGCTGCCCGGACAGATCCTGCCAGGATTGTTTTTCCACCAGGTGGGTGAATTCGTCCAGACAGGCGTCCGCGAATTGCCCCACGTCGTGAGCCAGTTGCCGGGCGGATGGATCGGACGTTGCGGTTGCGGCGAACGCCTGCGCCCGTGCGCGGAGTTCCGTCGCGCCCGGGCGCAGGCGTTCGGTCATGGCGAGGGTGTCGTGTGCGGCGCTTGCGCTCATCGTCAGCGCTTCCTGCAGCGTCTTCCGAGCAAATGCGGTCCGGACCGGCGGCTCCGCGGTCTCCCGGGTCACTTGCGCAATGGAGTTGTGCAAGTCGCGGGTAAGATGTCCGAGCGCGCGGAACAGGTCGCTCTGGCGCCGCGCGAACAGGGCGTCCAGCGAGGCCTCGAACATGTTCGCGTCCCGGATCTCGAGCAGCTCCTGCAGTTCGGGCGGAAGTCCGGCGGGGCTCGGGTTGTGGTCGGGTGCGGACATGCTTTTTCAGCCGGCTGCGACCAGCCGCTCGAAGACGCGGTCGATCTTGTCCTTGAGGGTGACGGCGGTGAACGGCTTGATGATGTAGCCATTCACGCCGGCCTGTGCGGCCGCGATGATCTGTTCGCGGTTGTTTTCCGCAGTGACCATCAGCACCGGCAGCGCCTGCAGGGCCTTGTCGGCGCGGATCGAACGCAGCAGGTCGATGCCGCTCATGCCCGGCATGTTCCAGTCGGTGATGACGAAATCGATGTGGCTCTGCTGCAGCATCGCCAAGGCGGTGTTGCCATCATCGGCCTCCTGGATGTTGGCACCGCTGAAGCCGAGTTCTCCCAGCAGGTTGCGAACGATGCGCCGCATGGTGGAGAAATCGTCCACCACAAGGATTTTCATGTTCTTGTCCACGCACTGCTCCCGAAATTCTTTAATCGTTATCGCGCCAGCCATCCATGCGTGCGCGCAACCGGATCACCGCCTGTCCGTGGATCTGGCAGACGCGGGACTCGCTGACGCCGAGCACCATGCCGATCTCCTTGAGGTTCAACTCCTGGTCGTAATACAGCGACATCACCAGTTTTTCACGTTCCGGCAAATCGTCGATGGCACTGGCGAGAGCCTCGCGCAAGCCGTCTTCCTCCATGCCCTCGGAAGGGCCGCGGCCGACAGGATCGGCCACTTCCATCGCCATCTCACCGGTCTCCGGATTGGAAAGGCTGAGGACCCGCGAGCTCGTCGCATCGACCAGGATCTGGTTGTATTCGTTGCTGTCGATGCCCATGCGCCGCATCACCTCGGCCTCGTCGGCACCGCTGCCGGTTTCGTTCTCGAGCTGGCGCATCGTTTCGGCCATCTCGCGCGCCTTGCGGTGCACCGAGCGCGGCGTCCAGTCGCTGCGGCGAAGTTCGTCCAGCATCGCACCGCGGATGCGGATGCCGGCGAAGGTCTCGAAGCTCGCCTCGCGCGATGGGGTGTAGCTTTTTGCCGCTTCCAGCAGACCGAGCATTCCCGACTGGATCAAGTCGTGCACGTCAACGCTGGGCGGCAGGCGTGCCATCAAGTGATAGGCGATGCGGCGCACCAGCGGCGTGTGCACCCGCACCAGTTCATCGTCCGACAGGCGCTGGACGTGCAGGTATTCGGCACTCGCGTTCATGCCACCTCTCCGCGGCTCATGCGGCGTTCCGCGAAGAAACCTATCCGGCCGTGCGCTTCGGACGATTCCTCCCACTTATCGGCAGCCATCGCCAGTTTCTTGAATGCCTGCGCGGAGGGGCTGCCGGGCCACGCATCGACCACACCCATCTGGCGGCGTACCGCACGGCGCAGGTGCTCGTCGTGCGGAATGAAGCCGCAAAACTGCAGGTGGACGTCGAGGAACCGCGTCGTGACGCGCTCGAGCTTGTCGAACAACTGGCGCCCGTGGCTCGCGTTGTAGACCATGTTGGCGACGACCTTGAACCGGTGCACGTCGTATTCGCGCGCCAGCACCTTGACCAGCGCGTAGGCATCGGTCAGCGACGCCGGTTCGTCGCAGGCCACCAGCAATACGTCGTCTGCGGCGACGCTGAACATCGACACGCTGGCGGAAATGCCGGCGGCGGTATCGACGATCAGGAATTCGGGCGGCGCGGGATAATCGTCGAATGCGCGGATCACGGCTGCGTATTCGGCGCGTGACATTTCGACCATGCTGGACTTGCCGGAAGTGGCCGGCACCACCTTCAATCCGTGTGGGGCAGGCAGAACCAGCTCTTCGATGCTGCAATCGCCGGCGAGCAGGTTGGCGATGTTGCATTTGGGTTGCAGGCCAAGCAGCACGTCGACGTTGGCGAGCCCGAGGTCGGCATCCAGCAACAAGGTGTCGCGACCCGACATGGCCAGCGCCAGCGCAAGATTCACGGCGACACAGGATTTGCCGACGCCGCCCTTGCCGCCGGTGACGGCGATCACGCGCGGGCGCCGACCCGGTAGCGGCGGCATGTGCATGCTGCTCTTGAGCTGTTGCATGATGCGGTCCAGACCTTGTGCCTGATTCATGGTTGGTGGCTCCCTCCGTTACGCCTCGATGCCGCTGGCATGCGCGAAGCGTGCGGCCAGCGCGAGTTCATCGACCGCTTTTTCGGTGGCGCTGCCGCGCGCGGCGCGGCAGACCATCTGTTGCAGGTCGGCGGCGGCGATGTCTTCGGGAACACGCTGACCGTCGGTGGTGAAAGCCAGGGGCAGGCGGTGGCGGATCAGCACGGACAGCGCGCTGCCGAGGCGCGGCGCTTCGTCCAGCTTGGTCAGAATGCAGCTTTGGGGCTGCAGCGGAAGGTAGGCGCGCACGGCCTCGTCCATGGCTTGCGCATGCGCATTGGCGGCCAGCACCAGGGTGGCGCACACCTGCGGTTGCGCTGCGCGCAGGATGTCCATTTGGGCCGCGAGCTGCGGGTCACGGGCGCCCACGCCGGCGCTGTCGATCAGGACCGTGCGGCGGCCGCGCAGCCGCGCCAGCAGCGCGCAGAGTTCATCGGCCTGGTGTACTTCGAACACCGGGATTCCAAGCAGGCGTGCGTACTGGCCAAGTTGCGCGCCGGCGCCCACGCGATATTGGTCGGTGCTGATCAGCGCCACCTGCTCGGCGCCGTGGTGCAACAGGGCGTGCGCGGCCAGCTTCGCCACCGTAGTCGTCTTGCCGACGCCGGTGGGACCGACCAGCGCCAGCACACCTTCCAGCGTGGCCAGTTGGCGGTTCGCGGAAACGAGGTGCTGGAAAATCAATCCCAGCGGAAGATAGCGTGCCTGCTCGGTACTCAGCTCGGCCGGCAGCGCGTCGGTGATCATGCGCGCGATGTCTGCGTCGATGTCCATGCGCGTGAGCCGGCGCAGCACGCCCGTATGGATCGGGCGCCGCCGGTTCATGTCGTTCCAGGCCAGGCTTGCCAGTTGCGTTTCCAGCATTTCGCGCAGGCTGCCGAGTTCCTGGCGCATGTCCGCGATCTCGGGCGAAGGCGGGATGACGCGAGGATCCGGCGACGCAAGTTGGGCCAGCAGGTCGTGCATTTCGGTACCGTCGCGGGGCGCAGAGCGTCGCGTTTCGGGAACGGTTGGGGCGGGGTCCGGCATCGCCGGCATCGGTGCCGGCATTGGCGTCGCGGCCGGCAGTGATTCGACGGCCGGTGCGGATGTTTCGGCGTCCGAAGGTGCAGGCGCCGGCTTGGCGGCGATGACGTGCGGCCTCGCGCGAGCCATCGCTTCGCGCATCAGCGCTTCGTCGTAATCGATCGCCGCGATCATTTCGATGCCTTCCGGCAGGCGGCGCGTGGACAGGATCACCGCGTCCGGTCCCTGGTCTTCGCGCACCAGTTTCATGGCCTGGCGCATGCCAGGCGCCACGAATCGCTTGATCTTCATCGGGTCTGCTCCGCACATGGGATTCGGCAAGCGGGTGGTCCTGACTTCGCGACGAACCGGAATCGGAAATCGGCAATCGCGAATCGATGAACCGATGGCTGTGGTTTTGCGCTCTTGTCCATTCCCCAATCCCCGATCCCGAATCCCGGACTGTTACCGCCCCAATGCCGAGACCAGCCGCACGCGGCGGTTGTCCGGCACTTCGTTGTAGGCCAGCACGTGCAATCCCGGTGCGGCATGACGCGTGAAGCGCGCCAGCCACGGCCGCAACTGCGGTGCCACCAGCAGCACCGCCGGCTCGCCCGCCATTTCCTGGCGCTGCGCAGCATCGGCGATTTTCTGCTGCAGCCGCTCGGCCAATCCCGGTTCCACCGAGGGCCCGGCCGGACCGCTGCCCTGCAGCGACTGGAGCAAGATCTGTTCCAACTCCGGTGCCAGCGTGATGACCGGGACCTCTGTTCCCAAGCCG
>JAJPJT010000091.1 GCA_021324095.1 Gammaproteobacteria bacterium | reverse complement strand
CCGCTGGATCGAGCATCACAATGGCTGGAACGCTTGCGACGCCTGCCAACCGACGTCGTCAACCACATGCAGGCGTGCGCGTGAAATTCGTGGGGAAACCTCAGGCTCAGGACGGATGGCATTCAAACAGGTCGCTCCCCTCTCGTTCGTGCTCGAATGCGTCGGCCAGGAAACCCACCAGTGCGCGCACCGCGGGCAACATGCCGCGACGGCTCGGATAGACGATGTGCAGGATGCCCTGCGGCAGGCCCCACTCGGGCAGCACCACGCGCAAGCGTCCACTGCGCAACTCATCGATGCACGACGATTCCGGCACCCACGCGATGCCGACGCCTTGCAACGCCGCATCGATCAGCACCCGGAACTCGCCACTGATCAGGCGTGGCCGCACCGGTACTTGGGTCTTGTTGCAGGCGCGGTCATACAGTTCCCACGCCTGGTCGCCCTCGTGCTCGAAGAGGCTCAACACCGGAAGCGCGGACAGATCCTGCGGGCTGTGTGGCTCGCCGTGCTCCGCGAGAAATGCCGGACTCGCCACCAGGACCACGCGCTTGGGTCCGAAGCTGCGCGCCACCAGTTCCGCATCCGAATCCAGCTTGTCTCGCACGCGGATGGCCACGTCGTAGCCTTCGCCGATCACGTCCACGCGCCGGTTGCTCGACAGCACGCGAAGTTGGACTTGTGGGTACTGCGCCAGGAATCGCGGCAACAACGGCGCCAGCAGGCTTTGCGTCAGCGATACAGGACAACTTATGCGCACCAGGCCGCGCGGCTCGCCGCCCAGGGACACTGCATCCTCGGTCGCCGCACGCGCCTCGGCGAGCATTGCCTGACAGTGGCGATAGAAGCGTTCGCCCGCCTCGGTGACCACGAACTTTCGCGTGGTCCGCTGCAGCAGGCGCACGCCAAGCGATTCCTCGAGTTGCGACACGCGTTTGCTCAGGCGCGATTTCGGCACGTTGAGCGCGCGACCCGCCGCGGAAAATCCGCCGTGTTCGACCACCGCCGCGAAAAAATACAAGTCATTGAGGTCGGGCAAGGTTCCGTAGGCAGCGGCCACGTTGTTCTCCATGACGAACGATGCGTTCGGGCCGCGCCATCTTATCGAAGCCGCGCCCGGTGCCTATAGTTTGCGTGTCGCCGCGGGACGCGGCTTATCGGTAAACGATCATGAAACTGCTGCACATCGATTCAAGCGTTCTCGGCGAAAATTCCGCCTCGCGCAGCCTCACCGCGGCGATCGTGGCGCGCCTGCGTGCGGAACATCCCGGCATCGAAGTGGTCCGTCGGGATCTTGCCGCCCAGACACTGCCCCACTACACGCCCGTGCTGGCCGAAGGTCATCCGTGCATGGCGCGCAATGCCGAAATCCTGGACGAATTCATGGCTTCCGATATCGTGGTGATCGGCGCACCGATGTACAACTTCACGATCCCGTCGCAACTCAAGGCATGGTTCGATCGGATCCTGATCGCAGGCAAGACCTTTCGCTACACCGAGAACGGGCCGGTCGGTCTCGCCGGCGGCAAGCGCGTGATCGTCGCGTCCGCGCGTGGCGGCATCTACAGCGAAGGTTCGATGACAGCCATCGACTTCCAAGAAACCTATCTCAAGCACGTGTTCGGCTTCATTGGCATCCGCGACGTGGAATTCGTGCGCGCCGAAGGCCTGAACCTCGGCGCCGCGCAGCGCGAAGCCGCGATGGCACGGGCACACGAACAGATTGCGGGCGAGTCGCGCGTCGCGGCGTAGACCTCAACCATGAAAGACATAAGCCCTCCCCTCCAAGGGGAGGGTTGGGTGGGGATGGTGTTCAAGTCGCGCGCGTTCTCGACGGCAATCGAGAGAAACCCATCCCCCTCCCGACTTCCCCCCTTGAAGGGGGAGGAGAAAGGCGAGCCAACTCGGGAACGGACGGCGACTGTCACGCAACAACCCGCACCGGCACCGACTTTGCCGCCGGCGTCTTGCTGAACTTCGCGTGGTGCGACAGCGGGATCAGCGGATTGCATTCTGGGTAATAGCCGCCGACGCAACCGGTCGGAATGTCGAACGTCACTACCCGCAGACCGCCAACTTCGCGCGACACGCCGTCACCGGCATCGGAGACCAGCTTGACCGTCTGACCATCGTGCAATCCCATGCGCGCGATGTCGTCCTTGTTCATCAACACCACCTCGCGGGTACCATCGATGCCGCGGAAACGGTCGTCGTAGCCGTAAACGGTGGTGTTGAACTGATCGTTCGACCGCATGGTCATCAACCGGAAGCGGTCGGGTGCATCCTCGAATCCGGTCGCGACCAGCGCGGGCGGCACGATGAAATTGGCCTTGCCGGTGTCGGTTTTCCAGACCCGTTCGCGCGCGGAATTCGGGCGGTGGAATCCGCCGGGCGTCCACATTCGCTTGTTGTAGTCCGCGAATTGTTCCGGGTAGGTCTGTTCGATCGAATCCCGAATCGTCGCGTAATCGTTGGCCCATCCATCCCATGGCACCTTGGGATTCGGTGCAAGCGTCGCCTTGGCGAGTTCCACCACGATCCGCGTTTCGGATTTGAGTTCCGGACTGGCGGGCGCCGCCTTGCCGACGGAGGCGTGGATGCAACTGGTGGAATCCTCGGTCGAGAGCACCTGTTCCTTGCCGTTCTCGACCACGCGCTCGATGCGGCCGAGGCATGGCAACAAATACGCGACTTCGCCGTTGACCAGGTGCGACCGGTTGAGCTTGGTCGCAATCTGCACGGTGAGGCGCAGCTTGTTCCATGCGGCGTTGACCCGCTCCTGTTCCGGGATCGCACGCAGGAAATTGCCGCCGAGGCCGATGAAGCCGCGTACGGTCCCGTTCAATACACCTTCGCAAGTTTCGACGGTATTCAATCCCTTCTCGCGCGGCGGCTCGAATCCGTATTGTTCGGCCAAACGATCCAGCGGCACCAGCGCTGGATCGTCGGCGATGCCGACGGTGCGCTGCCCCTGCACGTTGGAATGCCCGCGCACCGGACACAGGCCGGCACCAGGCTTGCCGATGTTGCCGCGCATCAGCAGCAGGTTCGCGAGCATGTGGATGTTGTATTCGCCCAGCACGTGCTGGGTGAGACCCATGCCGTACACGCCGATCACGGCGCTCGCTTGGGCATAGGTTTGCGCCGCACGTTCGAGCGCAGCGCGCGCCAGGCCCGACGCCGACTCGATGTCCTCCCACGATTGCGCACGCACGAACCCCGCAAACTCATCGAAACCATGGCAATGTTGCGCTACAAATGATTGATCCAGCGCGCGTTGCATGCCACGTTCCTGGGCCTCATCGTCCAGGGTGAGCAATGCTTTGCACAGCCCGGTGATCGCGGCGATGTCGCCGCCGGCCTTGACCTGGAGGTACTGCGTCGCCAGCGGCGTCTCCTTCCCCATCAGGAGTTCGACCGGGCTTTGCGGATTGGTGAAACGCTCCAACCCGCGTTCGCGCAAAGGGTTGAATACGATGATCGGCGCGCCGCGTTTCGCTGCCTTCTGCAAATCGTGCAGCATGCGCGGGCTGTTGACGCCGGCGTTCTGGCCGAAGAACACGATGCAGTCGGTCTTGGTGAAATCATCGAGCACCACCGTGCCGACCGCCGAACCGACGCTCTTGCGCAGCGCGACGCCTGTCGCCTCGTGGCACATGTTGGATGAGTCCGGCAGGTTGTTGTTGCCGTACAGCCGCGCGAACAGCGCGTAGAGATAACTCGTTTCGAGCGACGCGCGACCGGAGGCGTAGAACACCACCGATTTCGGATCGAGCTGCTTCAATTCGTTGCCGATTGCGCGGAACGCCTCGTCCCATTCACAAGGCACGTACTTGTCGCTGGCGCGGTCGTAGCGCATGGGATGCGTCAGCCGACCTTGCTGCTCGAGATCGTGGTCGCTCCACGTGCGCAATTCCGCGCAGGTATGTTGCGCGAAAAATTCCGGCGTGGTGCGCAAGCTCGTCAGCTCCCACGCACTGGCCTTCGCGCCGTTCTCGCAGAACTCGAATTTGGCCGGCTTCTCGGGCTGGGGCCATGCACACGACACGCAGGTAAAACCGCGGGGCTTGTTCTGCCGCCACAGCTCCCGCACGGTCGAGGGAATCGGCACCTTCTCGCGCTGCAGGATCGCCTTGACCGAATTGACCGATCCCCAGCCACCAGCGGAACCCTGATAAGGCTCGATCTTGGGCTTGCGTTCGTCTGTCATCGCATGCTCCGTTGCGGGGGATGCGTGAGAGTGTAGACCGGTCAGAGACTGGCGGAGAGGGTGGTGCAGTGATGAGGGGCACGCTCAGTGCAACCTTCAGCATGCTTGAAGGTCCCCCGCTTCACCATGTCAGGACCTGACATCTCTCAGGTCGTCCGGAAGTTTGGCATGCCGGTTTTTTCGGTGGAGCATGTGTGCAGGACAACACCCCCGGAGGACACACTGGCACAATCCCAGTCACCCGACACCGGCGTTGTTCCACCGGCGTCGTCATGCTGTGCAGCAGGATCGCGCAGTCTCTTCTCGCAGCGGCGCCGAGCCACACTCGCAGCCGAACTTGCTCGAAATGGCGTCAAGATCCTGCACGCCGCATGCGTCCACATCAGCAGGAGCCGGTCCGCCACAACATGGCGAACCGCACGCCTGAACCGCGGCTTCTGCCTTTTGGCCGCAGCAGGTGGACGAGGTTTTGGCCACCGCATCTTCGTCAGCGAAATGGGTAGTGCAAACCCCGGTTTCCGGAAGCACCAGTTCGACCCGGCGTGCGGCGTCCCAGTCGCCGGCGATCGCCGCCGCGACAGAACGCACCTGCTCATAGCCCGTAAGCAGCAGAAAGGTTGGTGCGCGGCCGTAACTCTTCATGCCGACGATATACACGTTGCTGTCGGGGTGCTTGAGTTCTTCGGCGCCGTGCGGCTGCACGCTGCCGCAACTGTGCAGGTTGGGATCGATCAGGGGCGCCAACGCCACGGGCGCTTGCGTGCCTTGATCCAGGGCGATGCGCAGTTCTGAAAGCACACCAAGGTCGGGACGGAAACCCGTCGTCGCGACGATCTCGTCAACCGGCGGCAGTGCTCTGCCGCCGCTGTATGCCACGATTCCGCTGGATGTCGTCTCCAGCCGATCGAGGTGGAAATCGGTGGCAACGTGCAGGACACCCTCGTCGACCAACCTGCCGACCAGAATCCCCAGGCGACCACGTTCCTTGAGCTGATCGTTCTCGCCACCTCCCAGTACACGGCGCAAGGACGAACGACGGATCGCCCAATGGATCTGCGTGGCCGGCGCCTCACGTGAAAGCCGTGCCAGATCGGAGAGGACATTGAATGCGGAGTGCCCGCTGCCAACCACCAGCACACGTTTGTCGGCAAAGCGTGCGCGGTGTTCTCCCGTCACATCGGGCATGCCGTAGAAAACGTGTTCCTGCAGTGCGCGTTCGCCAATGGCCGGGATTCCCGAAGCACCCAGCGGATTCGGCGTACCGATGGTTCCCGACGCATCGATCACTGCGTGCGCCAGAATTTCCTGCTCACCACCCGGGTCGACGAAGCGCACCAGGAAAGGCACGTCGTTACGCTGCGCATCCTTCATGCGATCGCGGTGCTGCTTGGCAATCGCCACAACACGCGAACCGGTCCGCACGTGCGGTGCGATTTCGGGTAAAGCGGCCAAAGGCTGCAAGTACTCCGAAACCACCTCTCCGCCCGTGGGAAACACGGAACGATCGGGCGCGCTCCAGCCATGCCTGGTGAGCAAGGCGCCTGCGGCACGATCAATGGTGAACTCCCAGGGCGAGAACATGCGCACATGCTTCCATCGCAACACGCCCGTTCCGATGCGTTCACCGGCTTCCAGCACCAGGGGAGTCAGACCCCGTGCCAGCAGGTGGGCTGCGGCGGCCAACCCGACAGGCCCCGCTCCGATGACAACGACAGGCAGTGAAGCATTCATCGACGTTACTCCGAAAGAACCGCTGCTGCTCCGGCAGCAACGGGTGGGGTGGCAAGGTTTTCGGGAATGAGGCGCTCGACGATCACCACATCCAGCCAGTGGCCGTCGAGCTGTCCGTGCTTTTCGTAGATTCCGACTTCGCGAAAGCCCAGCGCGCGGCAGGCCGTGAGGCTCGCCTCATTGAAAGGGAATATTCGCGAGACCAGTTTCCAGAACCCGCGTTCGCGCGCAGCAACGATCAGGGCCTGGAGCAGTTGCTTGCCGTAACCACGACCGCGCGACGCGGCTTCGACATAGAACGAGAATTCGGCGATACCGGCGTAGCATTCGCGTGGGCGATAACTGGAAAGCCCCGCCCAACCCGCGACCGTTCCGCCGTTCGTTGCGACCAATACCGGATACTGCGGGTCGGCAATACGCTGTTCGATGTCCTCGGATCGGCGCGGCACCACTTCGAAGGTGGCCGAACGGGCGGCAATTCCCTGGTTGTAGATGGCGGCAATCGCAGCAGCATCTGCGAGAGAAGCGGGTCGGATCTCGATCATGATCTCATCCTGGTACCAACTAATCAGGCAAATTTTTTACCCGCACCTGGCCGCAACGGCATCCGTCCCGCATGCGGGGTCGCAGCGTCCGACGCTCACGCCGGAGACAAATCGTGCCTGCGCCGCACGCGCCAGCCCTTCGATGACCTTGGTGGCTCCATTGCGCAAACCGGGATCAAAATCGCGCAGCAGCTCAGCCTGCTGCTGGATCAGTTCCCGATTGATCTTCTCGTACAGCTTGCGACCCGCCGCCGTCACACAGAGGATGACGGCGCGTGCATCATCGGGATCGGGGCGCCGTTTCGCGTAACCTTTGCGAACCAATGCATCCACGACTCGCGTTGTCGTGCTCTTGTCGAGCAACAGGGCTTCAGCCAGGGATTGGCTGCGGCTGGGACCCTTTTCCGCCAATTCTTCCAGCGCGTAACACTGCGTCACAGAGATGTCGTAGCAGCAGATCCGGTCGCGATCGCGAAACTGATAGACCCGGAGCAATCCGGAAAGCGCGGAATGCAAAGCTTCGGCGTCGCGAAGCAGGCTCGCGTCGAGCAATAGCGATTTGGCGGCAGTTCTGGACATGAGGGACATTAGTTGTTACTGCCAACGATACTCGGCGCCCGGAGGGTTGTCAATGGAGGTAGTCGAACCATCTCGGCTGCTTTGTCGTCAAGCCCGGAGCGGAGGGGTCACGCCGCATCGCTCAAGGCGACGCCCACGCGCCAGGGTTTCGGTGGGGAGCGCCAGCACGATGGTCATGAATGTTTTTGAGATCAGGTGCTTACGTGCATGGTTGGCGGAGAGGGTGGGATTGTTCGGCTCGTCCCTGAGCCTCCCCTCGCTGCGCTCGGGCCAGCCTGCGGCTGTCCAAAATCGCTCCCGGCGATTTTGTCCAACCCGAGTGGGTCCGTCCACACCACCACTCCCACAGAAATGCAAAAACGCCCACAAGGGGCGTTTGCATTTCTGGCGGAGAGGGTGGGATTGTTCGGCTCGTCCCTGAGCCTCCCCCTCGCTGCGCTCGGGCCAGCCTGCGGCTGTCCAAAATCGCTCCCGGCGATTTTGTCGAACCCGAGTGGGTCCGTCCACACCACCACTCCCACAGAAATGCAAAAACGCCCACAAGGGGCGTTTGCATTTCTGGCGGAGAGGGTGGGAT
>JAJPJT010000086.1 GCA_021324095.1 Gammaproteobacteria bacterium | reverse complement strand
TCAACTTCCCTGCGCTTCTCGCGCCAAGCGGGCCGGCGCGAACTCGGCCATCCATGGCCTCGAACATCCGCGCCTTGCTCCCGCTTGGCGCTGCGATGCTCGGCGTCGTGCAAAGGCGCGGAAAGAGCTTGGCTTCGCTGCCGGCCATCCATGGCCTCGTTCGAAGCGAGAGCAAACAGTCTGCTTTGTTCCCGCACGCGCACAGGAAGTGCGCCAGTTCGCCGTCGGCACAAGGATGTGCCGTCGGCGAACCCCGGCGGTCGCGAGCGAATCCGGAGCACAGGGATGTGCGAAGGACGTGTTCGCGGGGTGGCCTTCTCTTTACTCCGGGCATCCTGCCCTCCGCCCTTCGGGCCGGCTTCGCCGTTCTCGCGCGTTCCCGACGCGCGAGTGGTGACTTTCTCTTGGCCAAGCAAGAGAAAGTCACCCGGCCGCCCGGGAGGCGGACGGAAAAGAGACAGGGATGTCGTGCAACATCAACAGAGGAGCCGCGCTCTCGGATGGAAAGGCAAAGACAAAAGCCTACGCCCTGCGGTAATACCAAACCGCGATCGCGAGCAGGACCAACGGCGGAATCAGGTTGACGATCAACGGCGGCGCGCCGAACACCGTGCCGGTGCTGATGATCGCGCGCTGGACGAAATACCACGCGATCGCGATGATCACGCCGAGAAACAGGCGCTTGCCGAGTCCGCCCGAGCGCAGCGTGCCGAATCCGAACGGCAGCGCGCACAGCACCAGCAGAAGGGTGTCGATCGGATAGAACGCGCGGGTCCAGTACGCGTTTGCGTAGATGCTGGGGTTTTGGCGGTTGCGACGCATGTAGTCAATGTTGCGCGACAGCTCACGCAGCGACTGGTATTCCGGGTGCACCACGGAAGCCTCCAGCACGTCGGGATCGAGCGAGGTCTTCCACGCCTGCTGCTTGTAGTCCGTGCTGACGGCGCCTTCGACGGAGACGCTGGTGTCGCGCACGTCGTGCAGCGTCCAGGCCTTGCCTTGCTGCGTCGCCAACTTCGCATGGCGGAACGAAGTCAATTCGCCCGCGTCGTTGAAGCCGAACACCCGCACGTCCGCGAGTTCGACCTCCGGCCGCCCGTGCACGAGGTGCGCCAGCGCCGCCTTGGCATTGATGATGTCGTCGCCGTCGCGTACCCACAGGCCACTTGCCTGCTTGGTCAAGCTTCCGGCCGTACGTTGCAGAAGGATTTGCTGCGCACGCTGGTCACCGGCCGGCGCCGCGGTTTCGCCGAGAACGAACACGCCGGCCATCAGGACGAGCACGAGTCCGAGGGCCGACAGGCTGATCCTGAGTTTCGACATGCCCGCGGCGCGCAGCGCGGTGAGTTCGTTCGATGAAGCGAGCGCGCCGATCCCGACCAGGCTGCCGATCAGTGCCGCGAAGACGAACCACTGGTAGGCACGCCGAGGCAGCGTGAGCAGGATGTACGCGGCGGCGTTGCCCAGGGTGTATCCGTTGTGGCCGATGTTCCCGATCTGGGTGGCAAACTGGATGAACGCATCGAGGCCGGTGATCACCAGCCAGGTGAGCAGCAGGCTGCCCAGCACGGTGCCGGTAATCAGGACGTCCGCTCGCTTGGGCCGGACGCGTTGCCACACCGCGACGCTCACGCGCGGGCCTCCGCGCTGTCGCGTGGTTTGCGCGGTGCGTATTGACGCGCGAACACCCACGCCGCGCCTGCGAATACCGGAACCAACACCCACCACATGCCAACCGGCGCCGCCACCTTGCCGCTCGCGATGAAGGATCGCCCGAGCGTCATCAGGTTCACGATGATCAGGTAAGCCAGCACCGCGATCAGGATGCGCCCCACCGGAGACGAGCGCGTGCCTTGGCGCGCCATCGGCAGTGCCAGCATCGCGAGCACCACTGGCCCGAACGGGATCGCGATGCGCCATTGCAGTTCCGCGCGCGCGGCCGGATCGGGATCACCGACCAGCGACGTCGTGGTGCGCAGGCTCTCGGGATCGTTGTCGGCGGTGTCGTCGCTGGGCGGTGACAGCGCGATGTCGTTGCGCTGGAATTTCATCAGGCGCCAATTGTCCTGTCCCAGACGGATGTCGTAGCGGTAGCCGTCGTGCAGCGCGATGAAACGGTTGTCTTCCTGGCCCTCGTGGAACAGGTTGCCGTGATTCGCGGTGATCACGGTGATGTCGGCGATGCCGTTCTTGTCGACGCGCTCGCTCTCGACGAACAGTTTGCCCAGCCGGGTGCCGTTGGGGCTGACGGTGTTGGCGAACAGGATGCCGCCGCGTCCCGTGAGGCTGGTGAACTGGCCGGGTTCCAGTCCCGCGGCAATCACCGAGCGGTTGGCCTGTTCGACTTCGGCGTTGGATGCGCGCGCCGCCAGCGGGCCGAGCCACAGCGCGACCAGCGCGACGACGATGCCTGCCCCGACCGCGAATATCGCGGCGGGTTTCAGCAATCCTTTCGGTCCGAAGCCCGACGCCGAGAGCACGTGCATCTCGCTGTCGCGGTACATCCGCCCCAACGCCAGCAGCACGCCAAGGAACATGCCCATCGGCAGCAACGCCTGCAAGGTGTTGACGAGGTTCAGCCCCAGCACCGTGAACATCACCGCGCCCGGCAGACGGCCGGTCGCGACCTTGTTGGCGACGTCCGCGAAAGTGCTGCCCGTGAAGATCACCAGCAGCACGATGATGGCCGCGAGCGCGCTGTACAGGTATTCGCGCAGGATGTAACGGTCGAGAATCGAAAGGCGGGGCATCGGCTTCGGAGAGGGATGGCGTCTGCGGGAATTCCAGGAATGCTCGCCTTGAGATCAAGGAGACACCGAACCGTCGCTGCGTGATGGAATCGGCGGGTCGTCGGAGCAAATACGAGACTGATAACTGGCAGGTTGTCGGGATGTTCCCTAGACTTGAGCGTTTGCAAACGCGCAGTGTAGTGGCGCGCGGCCCGGAGCCCGATGTTCCAGGAGCCCGACTCAAGGAGATGTTGTGATGCTTGAATTCAGCCAGAGTTCCGCCGCCCCCGCAGCCGTCGATGCGCCTTGTGCGGTGGTCGGCGTGTTCGACGATGCCATGTCGCCGGCCGCGCAGGCGGTCGATTCCGCCAGTGGCGGCGCGTTGCGGCGGCTGCGCGCATCCGGCGACTTCACCGGCAAGCTCGACGCGACGCTGCTGCTGCACGGACTGGCAGGCGTCAAGGCACCTCGCGTGCTGCTGGTGGGTCTGGGCAGCAAGGCCGGACTGGATGCGAAGGCGTATCGACGCGCCTGCGCGGAAGCCGGCAAGGCGCTGAAAGCGATGCCGATCGCCGCCGCGGCATGCTTCCTGCCCGAAGTCGACATTGCCGGCCAGGACGTCGACTGGCGCGTGCGAACCTGCGCGCTCGCGATCGGCCATGCCTGCTTCCGTTACACCGCGACCCTGAAGCCGGCCAACGGCGATGCACCGCATCTCGAGGCTCTGGAACTGGTCGCCGGTGTCGACGCTGCGAAGGGCCTCATGCAGGCCCGCGCGATCGCGCGCGGCGTCGCGTTCGCGCGGGAACTCGGCTGCCTGCCGCCGAACCTGTGCACGCCGATGCACATCGCGGCGCAGGCGCAAACGATTGCGGACGAACATGCGGAATCGGTGACGCTGGAAGTGCTCGAGCGCGCCGACATGGAAAAGCTCCACATGGGCGCGCTGTTGGCCGTGTCAGCGGGTTCCGCGGCGCCGCCCAAACTGATCGTGCTGCAGTACAAGGGTGCGGGTGATGCGAAGCCTTACGCGCTGGTCGGGAAGGGGGTCACCTTCGATACGGGCGGCATGAACCTCAAGCCGACCGGCTCGATGGAAGAGATGAAATACGACATGTGCGGCGCGGCCGGCGTGCTGGGGGCGTTCCTTGCCGCGGTCGAACTGAAGTTGCCGATCAATCTTGTCTGCGTGGTCCCGTCGGTCGAGAACATGCCCGACGGCGGCGGCTACCGGCCGAGCGACGTGCTGCACACCCACGCCGGGATCACGGTCGAGGTCCTGAACACCGACGCGGAAGGTCGTTTGATCCTGTGCGATGCGCTGGCCTACACCTGCAAGCGCTTCCAGCCCGCGGCGATCGTCGACGCCGCGACGCTGACCGGCGCCTGCGTGATCGCGCTGGGCGCGCACGCGTCCGGCTTGTTCAGCGCGGACGACGCGCTGGCCGATGAACTGGTTGCCGCCGGAAACCGGTCGCTGGACCGCGCGTGGCGGCTGCCGCTGTGGGACGACTACAAGAACCAGCTCGAATCGGCATTCGCGGACATCGCCAACGTGGGCGGCAAGAGCGCGGGGGCGGTGACCGCCGCGCTGTTCCTGTCGCGCTTCACCGAAGGCACGCGCTGGGCACACCTCGACGTCGCGGGCACCGCCTGGACGCCAGGGCGCAAAGGTTACGCGACCGGCCGGCCCGTGCCGCTGCTGGCGCAGTGGCTGCTCGACAGGGCCGGGAATCGCGACGAGTAGCGAGGGACGGGGGATGGGGGATGGGGGATGGGGGACGGGACAAGAAAGTCCGGAAGAGCCGCTGCAAACCGAAAATTTCTCATGTCGCCCCTCGCCCCTCACCCCTCACCGTTTTCCTCGATCCCTGCCTCCATCGCCATCTCCAGCGCGTCGCGCAATTCCTCCGGCAACACGGGTTTGCGCAGGAACGCGTTCATGCCGGCCGCGCGGGCGCGCTGTTCCTCATCGCCGCGGGCGCTCGCGGTGAGCGCGACGATCGGTGTGTCGACGCCGCGCTGCCGCAACATCCTGGCCAGTTCGCAGCCGTCCATTCCGGGCAGGTCGAAATCGAACACCATCGCGCCGAATGCGTCGCCGGTCTCGATTTCCGACAATGCTGCCAGTGCCTGGGGCGCCCGCGCGACGGCGTAGCCGAAGGTTTCGATGAGGCCCGCGATGGCCTGGCCGGCGACCGGATCGTCCTCGACCAGCAGGATGCGCGGCTGCGACGCCGGTGCGCTGGATGGCGGGGATGCCGAGCCGTCGCACGGCAGCGGCGACACGGGTGAAAGTGCCGGGCGTACCGGCGGTGACACACCGCCCTCGGGGACCACGTTCGTGAGCGGCAAATGCACGCTGAAGGTGCTGCCGTGTCCTGGCGCCGATTGCACGTCGATGCGTCCGCCCATCAATCCCACCAGTTCACGGCTGATCGCAAGGCCCAACCCGCTGCCACGTTGCAGGCGGCCGTAGTCGGCCTGTTCGAAGCGCCGGAAGATCCGCGCGCATTCCGCGGGCGTCATCCCGGGCCCGTTGTCGATCACGTGATAGACGATGCCGTCGCGATTCGTTGCCAGCTTCAACGTTATGCCGCCATGGATGGTGAACTTCAGCGCGTTGTGGGTGAGGTTGAACAGGATCTGCTGCACGCGCAATGCGTCGCCGCGCACCGCGCGCGGCACGTCGGGCGCGATCTCGAGCGTGATCATGAGTTGTTTCTGCTCGGCGAGGCCCGCGTCGGCGTCGGCGACATCGCGCAGGATCGCCGCGGGATCGAAAGGCGCGAGATTGAGTTCCAGCCGGCCGGCCTCGATGCGCGCCACGTCCAGCGCATCGTTGACCTGGCGCAGCAGCAGCGCGCCGGAGCGCCGGATGGCGTCGGCGTATTGGTGCTGGCGATCGTTGAGCGGCGTCTTCAGCAGCAGCTCGGTCATGCCCAGCACACCTGTCAGTGGGGTGCGGATTTCGTGCGCCATGTTGGCGAGGAAGCGCGACTTGGCCGCGTTCGCCTGCTCGGCGAATTGCTGGCGTTCCTCGCTCATGGCAAGGCGGTGCTTCTGGTGCAGGCGGCGGCGCATCGCCAGCACGGACCAGCCCGCGAGGAAGATCGCCAGCAGCACGTACCCGGTCTTCGCCCAGGGCGTGGTCCAGGGCGCGGCCCGCACGTGCAGCGAGAAGGCGCTGATCGCCGCGCTCCAGGGGCCGTCACCAGTGCGACCGCTCACCAGCAAGCCGTAGTCGCCGGGTTCGAGCACGGAAAATTCGCGCACATCGCGCTCGCCCGTCTCTACCCAGCCCGGATCGAATCCCTGCAGCCGGAAGCGGTACCGGTTGCGTGCCGGATCGATGAACGACAGCACGCGCGCCGTCACCGTGAGCTCGCGATCGCGCCAATCGAGACGGAGCGGTTCGGCGGGATCGAGCGCCATCCAACCACCGTCGCGCCGCACTTCGACGGATTCGAGCCCCACCTTCGGTGTGGCGATGGGCTGCAACAGCGGCGCCGTGCGAATCCCGACCACGCCGGCAAGGCTGCCTGCAAACAATTGCCCCGGCCCGCCGCCGATCAACGCATTGCCGGTGTAATCCGGGATCGCCATGCCGTCGGCCATCGCGAACGACCGCACCAGCCGTTCGTGAGGCTCGTACACCAGCAGGCTGCGTGTGCCCAGCGCCACCACGCGGCCATCGGCGTCGACCTGCAAACCGAGGATCGCGGTGTCGGGCCAGCCCTCGGCGGCGCCGACGTGGGCGGTCCGTGTTGCCGTGCCGTCGCGCAGCCCGTAATGCGAAAGGCCGTTGCTGGATGCGACCCACAGATCATGATTCGGATCGAACCCGAACGCCTGCACGCCCTCGGTGACGACGCCCGGCACGAATCGCAATGCGGAAGTGCCCGGCACCAGGCGCGCGAGTCCCGCGTGGGTCGCCACCCACACGCTGCCATCGGACGATTCGCCGAGTTCGACGGCTTCGCGCGCGTCTTCGCCGGCGGCGGGAGGATCGAGCGGCTGCAGGGTTGATTTGATCGCATCGACCCGGAAGACTCCCGTGCCGATCGCCGCGCAGTAGACCGTTCCTTCGCGGGTCACCAGCAGGTGGTGCACGCCATGGCGCAGCGCCGGTTCGCCGCTTCCGATCGCGCGCAGGTTGCGTCCGTCCCAGACGTGCAGGCCGCGCCGGCCGCCGATCCACAGGTTGGCTTGCGCGTCGACCGCCAGCGCGGCAATCGACATTTCTTCGAGGCCGGGAATCGCGACGTGCCGTGTGGTTCCGGTGGCCGGATCGAGCCGATCGAGCATGCGCGCACCGCCCACCCACAGGCTGCCGTCGCGCGCGCGAGCCATCGCGCGGACGCGGTCGTCGGCGAGACTGCCGGGCTGACCGGGCAGATGGCGGAATACGCTTAAGGCGCGCCATTGCGGTGGCAGGTAGGCCAGTCCGCCATCCATCAACGCGACCCAGATTCCACCTTCGTGATCGCGGAACAGCCCGTCCGGAAGCCGGCCCGGCAGGCTGCCGGCGACACCGGGAACGGGTGCATCGTCGTGCAAGGTTCCGTCTGCGTCGACGCGCGTGAGG
>JAJPJT010000117.1 GCA_021324095.1 Gammaproteobacteria bacterium | reverse complement strand
GATGTCGCTGTTACTCCCTCCCCCTCAAGGGAAGGGGTGGGGTGGGGATGGTGTTTGTCGCGAGCAATCACTCGATATCACTCTTTTGGCGGCGGATTTCTTCCACGCACTCCGTGAGCAGCCACGGTCCGCGATAGATCAGTCCCGAGTAGATTTGCACCAGCGTCGCGCCGGCCGAGATCTTGTCGGCGGCGTCACTGCCGGCGAGCACACCGCCCACGCCGATCAAAGGGATTTCCTCGCCGAGCCGCTGCGCCATGCCGCGCAAGATTTCAGTGGAACGTGCGAACAACGGTCGACCGGAAAGGCCGCCTTCTTCGCCGGCGTGAAGAGCGCCCGTGATACCTGAATGGTCGACAGTGGTATTGGTGCAGATCAGGCCGTCGATGCCGGAGCCGCGGAGTACCGCGGCGACCGAATCCATTTGCGCATCGTCCAAATCAGGCGCGATCTTCAGCAGGATCGGCTTGCGCGAGCCGTGCCGGACCGCCAACCGTTCGCGTGCTTCGATAAGCGTGCCGACGAGCCGCTGCAGCGAGTCACCCTGCTGCAGGTCGCGCAGTCCCGGTGTGTTCGGCGACGAGACGTTGACGGTGATGTAGCTCGCCAGCGGATACACGCGCTCGAGGCAGGCGAGGTAATCATCGGCCGCCCGCTCGTTGGGGGTGTCCTTGTTCCTGCCGATGTTGATGCCGAGGACGCCATGCCATGTCGCCTGCTCCACATTGCGGACGAGCGCATCCACGCCATCGTTGTTGAAACCCATCCGGTTGATGAGCGCCTCGTGCTCGGGCAGCCTGAACAGGCGTGGCTTCGGGTTGCCGGGTTGGGGGCGCGGCGTGACCGTGCCGATTTCGATGAAGCCGAAGCCGAGTGCGCCGAGTGCGTCCAGGTGTTCGCCGTTCTTGTCGAGCCCGGCGGCAAGACCGACCGGATTCGGGAAGTCGATCCCGAACGCGCGCACCGGCAGATCCGCCGGAGGCGGATGTGCCACCCACCGCATCAGGTTGCTCCGTTGTGCGACACCGAGCGCGTACAGCGTGAGCCCATGCGCGGCTTCGGCTTCCAGTGAAAACAGGAGCGGGCGCAGGTGCCGATACACGCTAGACCACCTTGCCCGCGAACACGCAGGTGTCGTCCATCTTCGTTGTCCGGTCTTCTCGCAGCACCACCAAATGGTCGCATCGGTAGCGCACGTAATCCGCAACACGATCGCTGAGGCGATCGGTGGTGTCCACGACTGTCACGCGAAGTTCCAGTGGAATGCGCCGAATGCGATCGCGCCAATGGCCACCAGGATCACGAACACGATCGCGGCGACCGCGCACGCGATCTGGATCCAGCCCAGGATGAGACCGGCCAATGCGAGGGCGTCACCGTCGATGGAACCGGGCGGTGCGCGGCGGATTTCCGCGCGTGCCGAATGTCCGCAGATGACGGCGACCAGAGCCCCCACGAAGGGCAGGAACACGTAGGCAAGAATCCCGAATATCAGGCTGACCACCGCCAGTGAGCTGGTACGTGGGTAGACGCTATTCATGGCTGCGCTGGTCCATGCCGGGAGACATTATGGTGGCACGTCGTCCGCGGAGGTGCAGCGGGCGGGCGCGATCGCGTCGAGACGGCCCAGCAACGGCGCCACCCACGGCTCAAGTTTTTTCGCTTTGCTTTTCCTTGACCCGGGGCGACTGGGCGAGCGCGATCGCGCTGACGGCGATCGCCGCGGCGCTGATCACCACCAGGATGATGAACAGGCCACCGCGCATCCGCTCGTGGAACACCAGCGCGCCCCAGAGGATCGCGACCGCCGGATTGAGCAGCGTGATCCCGGGTTGTGCGGCCACGAGCTTCCCTGCGTGCACCGCGTTTTGCAGCAACCACCCGCCGGCGATGCCGGCCACGATCGCGAGGTAGATTTTCCATGACGTGAGGACAGCAAGAACCCCTGCATGGAATTCAAGGGTGACGCCCTTCATCACCGCGGCAAACAGCGCAAAACAGATGCCGGTGGCAGCTCCGAGAAGCGCCGCGTCGCGTGCGCTTTCCGCGCGTCGGGTCAAGGCAGACAACACCACGATCGGCACCGTGGTCACAGCGAGCGCCACGCCCCAGGTGAGCGAACTGACGGTCGTGGCATGACCACCCTGCGGATCGAGGAATGCGACGACGCCCGCCGTGCCCAGCGTCATGACGCCGATGTAGCCCCAGTCGCGCCAGCGCAACGAGCCCTCGAGGAACCACGCGGCGCCGATGAGTGTGAAGGGCAATTCCAGGACCGACAAAGTCTGCACCGTCGCCAGCGCGCCGAAGGCGAGGGCGCTGACCTGCAGGACCGAGCCCAGCAGGGTGGTGGCGATCCCGGCGAGCCACACCGGTTTTTTGGCGAGGTCGCGGAACAGTTTTGCGCTTTCCTGGTCGCCCGCCGGCACGTTGCGACTGGGCTTGCGCTGCAGGACCTGCCCGGCCGCGTTCGCCAATGCGGCTGCAATCGCCAACAGGTAGACCGCGAACGAGGCGATGCCGCTGCCGGGCAGGTGGCTCATCGGCTTCGCTCCTGCACGTCGGAATTCGGTTCGTGGTCGGCGCCCCGTCGCGTGGCGCGCTCCGATGTCGCCGCGGTCGCCACGTCACGCGGATAAGTCCTGCGTGCCCACAGCATGATCAGTCCGGCGGCCATCAGCGGAAGCAGCATGACGAGAAAGGTGTACTCGAGCCCCATGGCGCCCGATTGCGCCGTCTTCGGATTGATCCCGCCGAAGCCACCGGCACCGCGGCCGAACAGCGTGGAAACATAGCCGAACAGCAGCGGCGCGACCGCTTCGAAGGCGAAGCGCAGCGCGGTGCGGATGCTTTCCGCGCGCCCCCACAGCCGGAAGTGCACGATGTCCAGGCGCGCGGCGTCCAGTGGCGGATTGCTGCCGCCGAGCGCGGCAGCAGCAAGGAAAAACAGCGGTGCCGCCGCGAACAATGATGGCATCAGGATGCCCGGCAGGAACAGCGCGGCCGCGGCGAGGAACGCTGCGCCGGCCACGATGATCCGTGCGGTGAGATGCCCGCGATCGATGAGCCAGTCGGAGAGCCTGCCGGTCGCCAACGCGCCGACGATCGCACCCACGCCGACCGCGACCAGCAGCATCGTCGCGCTCGCCTGCGCGAGGTGAAAGCGCCCGCGCAGGAACACGACGGCAAAGGTCCGCAGTCCCGCAAAATAAAAGTAGCCGAGCGACGAGGCGAGGATCAGCGTGCGGATGGTCGGAATCCTCAGCACATAGCCGAATGCCTGCCAGGGATTCATGTGCTCCGGATCCTGGTGCAGGACCAGGTCACGGCGCGCGTGGATGCCGCGTTCCTCGATCGCGTCCTTGAGCTGGTCGTCGGCGCGCGGGGTTCCGTCGCCATCGCGGCGCGCTTCCGCGTCGTCCGCGTCGACATCGGCTGCGCGGGTGATTTCCTCGTCGCCGACTTCGATC
>JAJPJT010000081.1 GCA_021324095.1 Gammaproteobacteria bacterium | reverse complement strand
TGAAGTTCGTCGACGAAGCCATCATCAAGGTGCAGGCCGGCAACGGCGGGGATGGCTGTGCGAGTTTCCGGCGCGAGAAGTTCATCCCGTTCGGCGGCCCCAATGGGGGTGACGGCGGGGATGGCGGCAGCGTGTGGCTGGTCGCGGACGAAGGCCTGAACACCCTGGTCGACTTTCGCCACCAGCGGAATTTCAAGGCACAGCGCGGCCAGAACGGCATGGGCAGCGACATGTACGGGCGCGGCGGCGAAGACACCTCGATCCGTGTGCCGGTCGGCACTTCGGTGCTCAATGTCGATACCGACGAGCTGATCGGTGACCTGACTGCGCATGGCCAGAAGTTGCTGGTTGCAAAGGGCGGCAAGGGCGGCCTCGGCAACATCCACTTCAAGAGTTCCACCAACCGCGCGCCGCGCCGCTTCACCCACGGCACGCCGGGCGAGGAGCGCGAACTGAAGCTGGAACTCAAGGTGCTGGCTGACGTCGGCCTGCTCGGTTTTCCCAATGCCGGCAAGAGCACGTTCATCCGCGCGGTGTCGGCGGCGACGCCGCGCGTGGCCGATTATCCCTTCACCACGTTGCAGCCGCACCTGGGCGTCGTCAGCGTGGGTCCATCACAGAGTTTCGTGGTCGCGGACATTCCCGGCCTGATCGAAGGTGCGGCCGAAGGGGCCGGGCTGGGAATCCAGTTCCTGAAGCACGTTTCGCGCACCAGCCTGTTGCTGCATCTGGTCGATGTCGCGCCGCTGGACGGCGCCGATCCGGTCGAGCAGGTGCGGATCATCGAAGGCGAACTGCGGCGGCACGATCCGGAGCTGTTGCAACGCCCGCGCTGGTTG
Source organism: Gammaproteobacteria bacterium (assembly GCA_021324095.1). Lineage (GTDB taxonomy): Bacteria > Pseudomonadota > Gammaproteobacteria > Xanthomonadales > Rhodanobacteraceae > 66-474. The sequence goes on along the minus strand of JAJPJT010000081.1, from coordinate 6,238 downwards.
CTGCTCAACAAGATCGACCTGTGGGCACCGGAGGAACGCGAGACAAAGGCGCGCGAAATTGTCGAACGGCTGGACTGGCAGGCGCCGTGGTTCGCGATCTCGGCGGCTGAACGCATCGGCACGCGCGAGGTGTGCCTGGCGGCGCAGCGGTTTTTTGATGAGCGGAAAGCCGCACAATCAGGGGCGGACGGGCAGGAGCGCGAGCCTTGATTGCCGTGTTCCCCCCATCAGCCCTTCGGGCAGCGTTGCCACGCTCGCGCGTCCGGCGCTCGCCGAGCAGCCCGGCCCCCAGCACCGTGCCTCGGGCGTTCGCCGGCGCTGTCGATGCCATTCAAGGCACCGACAAAACACGCCGGTTCACCCCCGTAAACGGGGGAAGCGAAAAGCGCGAGAATGCGCTTGCTGTTCCTTCCCCCGCCCGCCGGGAAAGGTGCCGTCAGGCGGATGGGGGCGGTTGCACGGATAGCGGTCCCCGAAACAAAAAGCCGGCTGGCGCCGGCTTTATCAAAATCTGGAACGAACGCGACTCAGGCGAGCGCCTTGATGTGCGCGGCCAGGCGGCTCTTGTGACGCGCGGCCTTGTTCTTGTGGATCAGCCCACGGCTGGCGTAGCGGTCGAGCACGGGTTCGGCGGCCTTGTACGCAGCTTCGGCACCCGCCTTGTCCTTCGCTTCGATGGCCTTCAGCACCTTGCGGATCGACGAACGCAGCATCGAGCGCTGGCTGGCGTTGCGCATGCGGTGTGCCTCGGCCTGGCGGGCGCGCTTCTTGGCGGACTGGATGTTGGCCACGGGGTGACTCCGGAGAATATTGGCGGAACGAAGCCGACTAGTATCGCGGGATCGTGGGGGTCAGTCAATCTTTTCGGGGCCGGGGGCTGGGGGCTGGGGACTGGGGAAAAGCAAGAAGCAAAGCGCACCGAGACGCCTTCGCTCGATCGGTTCGCAGCAAGTCGTCCCGACGTCGAATTGTCCCAGTGCATTCAGGCGCGATGGGCCGGTCATAACGAAACCCTGGGCCCGAGTCCCGAGTCCCGGCTTTTGCCAATCCCCAGCCCCCAGCCCCCAGCCCCGGATTTCCGCGCATGACCCGCCAACCCAGCCTGCTGCGCGGGGTTTTCTCGTTCAGCTCGATGACGCTGATTTCGCGCGTGCTGGGCTTGGTGCGCGACGTTTCGATCGCGCACGTGTTCGGGGTCAACGCTGCCACCGACGCGTTCTTCATCGCGTTCCGCGTGCCGAATTTCATGCGCCGGCTGTTCGCCGAGGGCTCGTTTTCGACCGCCTTCGTGCCGGTCTTCACCGAAGTCAAGGAAACCGGCAGCCACGCCGAACTGAAGGAACTGACTTCGCGCGTCGCCGGCACGCTGGGCGGCGTGTTGCTGCTGATCGTCGCGCTGGGGCTGATCTTCGCGCCGCAGGTGGCGACAGGCTTCGCGCCCGGCGCGCTGGACCAGCCGCACAAGTTCGACCTGACCATCCACCTCTTGCGGCTGACCATCCCGTACATACTGTTCGTGTCGCTGACCGCGCTGTGCGGCGGCGTCCTGAACAGCTTCAGCCGCTTCGCGCTGCCGGCGCTCACGCCGGTGATCCTCAACCTTTGCCTGATCGCGGGCGCCCTGTGGCTGTCGCATCATCTCGTGGTGCCGATCGAGTCGCTCGGCTGGGCGGTGCTGGCCGCGGGCATCCTGCAATTGCTGTTCCTGCTGCCTTCGATCCGGCGACTGGACCTGCTGGCGCTGCCGCGTTGGGGCTGGAACCACCCGCAGGTGAGGAAGATCATGCGGTTGATGTTGCCGACGCTGTTCGGCTCGTCGGTCGCGCAGATCAACCTGCTGCTGGATACCGTGGTGCTTTCGCTCCTGGTCACTGGTTCGCAGACATGGATGTACCAGGCGACCCGTTTTCTCGAGCTCCCGCTGGGTGTATTCGGTGTCGCGCTGGGTACCGTGATCCTGCCCGCACTGTCGCGCCACCACGTCACTTCCGACCGCGCGGGATTTTCGCGTTCGCTGGATTGGGGCCTGCGCACCACGTTGTTGATCTCGATGCCCGCGATGTGCGGGTTGCTCCTGCTGGCCGAGCCGCTGGTCGCGACGATCTTCCAGAACGGCAAATTCACGCCGTTCGACAGCCACATGACGGCCATCGCGATCGTCGGCTTGGCGGCTGGCGTTCCCGCGATCGCCCTCACCCGGACCCTGTTGCCTGCGTTCTATTCGCGGCAGGACACGAAGACGCCGGTGCGCGCGGGTGTGATTGCGCTCGTCGTCAACATGGTCTGCAACTTTGCACTGATCGCGTTGCTGTTCGAGATCTGGGCACCGCCGTCGCTGAAACGTCTGCCGTGGCTGGAGGGCATCGCGCGGCAACCCGGCTTGCACCTCGGCATGGCGATCGCGAGTTCCGTTTCGAATTACCTGCAGTTCGCGCTGCTGTGGTGGTTCCTGAGGCGCGCGGGCGTATACCGGCGCCAGCCGGGCTGGCGCCGGCATTGGCTGCAGGTCGGACTGGCCTGCGTGGCATTGGCGGTCGTGGTGGGCGCAGGCCTGTGGTTCTGGCCGTGGCAACAGTGGACCTACGAACGGATCGTCACGCGCGTCTGGAGACTTGCGGCGCTGGTGTGCGCCGGCGGCGCGGCTTACATCGTCGCGCTCTACGCAACCGGTTTTCGGATGCGCGATCTGCGCGGCGCTTAGGGAATCACTGATTTTGCTTCGTCCCGTTCGTGGTTCGATACCTCACCACGAACGCGGTCAATCATTTGGCCGTTCGCCCCCGGCTTAAATCCTGCCGGGGCTCTGAGGTATCGAAGCCTGTCCAAGGGAAGGGCCACATTGATCAGACCTTATTTGGCTGCTTGGCTGCGAACGGACAAGCCACGATAATGCGGCGATCGCAGAAGAGCCGGGAGCAGGGAGCAGGGAACGCGCAAGAGCGCTCTGCTGCTTTTGATTTCCTCTTCTCCCTTCTCCCTTCCCACTGCTCTTCCGGAGCGCTCCATGTACGTTGAATCCGCCGACGCACCCAAACGCAAGCCGGTGACGGTGCCGAAGCTCCGCGCGATGAAGGGGCGCGGCGAAAAGATAGTGGTGCTGACCTGTTACGACGCCAGCTTTGCTGCGCACGTGGAAGCGGCGGGCGTGGACGTGGCGCTGGTGGGCGATTCGCTCGGCATGGTCGTCCAAGGCAATTCCAGCACGCTGCCGGTGACGCTGGACCAGATGGTCTATCACGCGTCGCTGGTCGCACGCGGACTTTCGGCCACTTTGCAGATCGTCGATTTGCCGTTCATGCAGTTCCGCGACGCGGCGACCGCGCTCGCGGCTGCGGCCCGGCTGATGGCGGAAGGCCGTGCCGCGATGGTGAAGCTCGAAGGCGGCGCCGAGTGGACGTGCGAGGTCATCGCGGCACTGGTCGCGCACGATGTACCCGTATGCGCGCACCTCGGCCTTACGCCGCAGTCGGTGCACAAGATGGGCGGCTACCGGATGCAGGGCAAGAGCGACGCCGCGGCGTCGCGGCTGCTCGATCAAGCGCGCGCCGTGGAACGCGCCGGGGCGGAACTACTGGTGCTGGAATCGGTGCCCGCCGCACTGGCAGGCGAGATCACCCGCGAATTGTCGATTCCGACCATCGGGATCGGCGCGGGTCCGCAATGCGACGGCCAGGTGCTGGTGTGCTACGACATGCTCGGCATCACACCGGGGCGACGGCCGAAATTCAGCAAGGATTTCCTGGCGGGGCGCGGATCCATCCGCGAAGCGTTCGCGGCGTATGCCGAAGACGTGCGGGCCGGGCGCTTTCCGGGTCCGGAACAAATCGGGGGCTGATATGGCTGCCTCGACAAGCCGTCTATTCGATTTGTTCCGGGAAGGCCGCCTCTCCACAACCCCCATCGAATCGCTGCGTACCAGCGATTCGACCGTCTCCTTGACTCAAGAGGCCAGGGTCCATGGAAAGCGTGCCACTATCGCAGTGGGAGATTTCTGAGGTGCGAACCGTCGGCGACCTGCGCGGACTGCGCGCGTGTGTCCGGGCGTGGAAACGGGAAGGCCACCGGGTCGGGTTCGTGCCGACCATGGGCAACCTGCATGCCGGGCATTTTTCGCTGGTGGAACTCGCGCGGCGGCACGCAGGACGCGTCGTGGCCAGCGTGTTCGTGAATCCGACGCAGTTCGGCCCCGACGAGGATTACCTGCGTTACCCGCGTACGCTGGCCGAGGACAGCGTCGGCCTGGTCGAGCACAATTGCGACCTGCTGTTCGCGCCCTCCATCGACGTGATGTATCCGTTCGGCCCGGATCATGCCTTGCGCATCCATGTGCCTGATGTGGGCGACACGCTGGAGGGCGCGCACCGGCCGGGGCATTTCGACGGCGTCGCCACGGTTGTCGCGAAGCTGTTCACGATGGTCGAACCCGATCTGGCGGTGTTCGGGCAGAAGGACTGGCAGCAATTGCTCGTGGTGCGGCGTCTGGTACGCGAGCTGGACATGCCGCTGGAAATCCTCGCCGGTCCGATCGTGCGCGAGCCGGACGGGTTGGCGATGTCTTCGCGCAACCGTTACCTCAACGGCCGCCAGCGCGCGCGCGCGACGGAGCTTCACGCGACGCTGCAATGGATGCACGATTCATTCGTCGAGGGCCATGTGCTGGCTGCGATCGAAGGGGCCGCGATGCGGCGGTTGCAGCGTGCGGGATTCGAACCGGATTATGCCGTGGTGCGGCGCGCGGAGGACCTTGGCATGCCGGCCGAGGGCGAGCGCACAGGCCTCATGGCGCTCGGTGCGGCCAGGCTGGGCGATACGCGGCTGATCGACAATCTCGCATTCGATTGACGCAGGTGCGGTCACGCCGCTTGTGCGGTGCAGCAAACTATTCGTTCAGCGGCTATAATGTCCGGCATCGGCACTCTCGGATGCCAGAGGTAAGCCGTGCAGTTGAACATGCTCAAGGGCAAGATCCATCGTGCAACCGTGACCCATGCGGAATTGCACTACGAGGGATCGATCGCGATCGACGGCGATCTATTGGACGCCGCCGGCATGCGCGAGTACGAGCAGATTCATGCGTGGAACGTCAACAACGGCGAGCGTTTCGTCACCTATGCGCTGCGGGCCGAGGAAGGCAGCGGCATCGTCTCGGTGAACGGCAGCGCGGCGCATCGCGCGCAACCAGGCGACCTCCTGATCATCGCGGCGTTCGTGTCGCTCAGCGAGGCGGAAGCCGCGCTGCACAAACCGCAACTGGTCTATGTCGATGCGGACAACCGCATCGCGCGCACGAATACTTCGATTCCGAAGCAGATGGCGGCCGCCTAAGAGTGGTTTCGCGCGCATAGCGCGCGACCTACTTTCCTTTCGGGGAAAGTAGGCAAAGCCATTGTGGAAAGGGCGGTTTCGTCTGCTTCGCGACCCAGCCATTTTGCATCAGAGCGATTTCGCTCGCTGCGCGAACGTCTGCGCGGCAGGCTCCGGAGAGCGCCTTGCGCGACCAGCACGACATCCTTGTCTTTTTTCCGCGCCGTCCAACGGCGCGGGTTACTTTTTGTTTCGGCAAAAAGTAACCAAAAACCATGGCGCCTGTGGCGTCGGTCTCGACAACGTCCTGTTGTCTCGATTGCCCTCAGGAGACGCGCGGAACCAAGACATGGATGTCATCGGCCCCGTATGACGGTGCGCCTGCGCGCGTGCTGGGCCAGCGCCCACTTCACGTGCTCGCGCACCAGCGGTGACGGATCGTCGACGCGGGCTTGCAGCGCCGCGACGACTTCGCGCGAATGCGGTGCGTTGCCCAGCGCCACCGCGACATTGCGCGAAAAACCTGCGTAGCCCGCGCGCCGGATCGGCATGCCTTCCGTCTTCTTCAGGAATTCGTCTTCGCTCCACGCGAACAGTTCGACCAGCCTGGCGCCGTCCAGACCGTGCCGCGGGGCAAAATCCTCTTCGTGCGTCGGCTGGGCGAATTTGTTCCAAGGACAGACGAGCTGGCAGTCGTCACAACCGAACACGCGGTTGCCCATCAGCGGACGCAACGCTTCGGGAATCGGGTCCTTCGATTCGATGGTGAGGTACGCGATGCAGCGGCGCGCGTCGAGTTGATAAGGGCCGGTGATCGCCTGTGTCGGACATACATCGATGCAGCGGGTGCAGGTGCCGCAATGCGCAGTGGCAGGCGCATCGATCGGCAAGGGCAGATCGGTATACAACTCGCCGAGGAAAAACCACGAACCCG
>JAJPJT010000089.1 GCA_021324095.1 Gammaproteobacteria bacterium | reverse complement strand
TTGCACGACGCCGAGCATCGCAGCGCCAAGCGGGAGCAAGGCGCGCCTGTCCGAGCACAGGGACGTGCGAGTTCGCGCCGGCCCGCTTGGCGCGAGAAGCGCAGGGAAGTTGAGGCAACACGATGTTGCCGAAACCGGCGTGCTCGGCGCAATGGTTTTGGCCACTTTTGCCGAAACAAAAGTGGCTCGCTCGCGCAGCGAGCGAAACCGCTCTTCTATGAGGCGCGCGGGAAAAAGCAGGGACGTCGAGGCAGATAAAAGCACGAGATCAAAACGGCCAGATCTTCGGAATCACGAGCATCGAAATCGCGCAGAACAGCACGATCAACGGCAATCCCACTTTCGTGAAGTCGGTAAAACGATAACCACCAGCGTAATACACCATGGTGTTGGTTGGATACCCGACCGGTGTCGCGAACGAAGTTGCCGCCGCGAACGCGACGGCGACGACGAACGGTCGCGGGTCGGCGTGCACGGCGTGCGCGACGCTCGCGGCGATGCCGACCATCAGCACCACCGACGGGTTGTGGCCCATCAGCTCGGTGAGCAGCGCGGTCATGATGTAGACCATCAGCAGCGCCGCCAGCGGCCCGTGGTTGCCGATCAGGTCCAGTGCGCCGTGCACGATCGTGTGCGCCAGCCCGGTCGTCTCCATCGCGATGCCGAGCGGCAGGATCGCGCCGAGCAGGATGATGATCTTCCAGTCCATGCCCTGGTACACGTCCTTGCGCCCGAAGCAGCGCGTCAGCGCCATGGCGGCGACGCCGCAGATCGCCGCGATCGGGATCGGCAACCAGCGCAGCGCGGAAACGATCACCACCGCGGCCATGATCGCGACCGCGATGAAGGCCTTGTAGCGCGGGCGTCGCGCGTCGTCGCGCTCGTTCAGCACCACGAAGCGATCGTCACTGCGCAGGCGCTTCACGGCATCCGCGGGGAGCAGCATCATCAAGACGTCGCCGGTCTGGAAGGCCACGTCGCGGATCTTGTCGCGCAGCAGGTGGCCGCGACGGTGGATGCCGAGCACCGTTGCGTTGTAGCTGGGCAGGAGGTCGAGGTCGCGCAGCGTGCGGTCCTCGGCGGTGCTGGCCGGGGCGATCATGGCCTCGACCAGCACGTTGGCCGTGTCGCCGTTGGAGACATGGGTGAACTCGGGATTGATCTCGAGCCCCGCGTGCTTGCGGAATTCCTCCAGCTTGTCCCATTCTCCGCGCACCAGCAGCACGTCGCCGGTCGTGAGTTGCTGCGTGCGTGGGGACCATACGTGCTGGTCGCCGCGGAGCAGTTCCAGCGGATACACGCCGCGGTCGCCCAGTTTCGCTTCGGCGATGGTTTGCCCGACCAGCGGCGATTCCGACATCACCTTCAGCTCGGTCACGTATTTGCCGACCTGGAGCGGACCGGATATTTCGTTGTCGAGGTGCTTGGGCAGCAGCCAGCGCCCGATCACCATCAGATAGATGATGCCAGCGATGGCGAGCACCACGCCCATCGGCGTGAATTCGAAAATGCCGAACGCCGCGAGCCCCTGCTTTTGCGCCAGCGAATCGACCAGCAGGTTCGACGAAGTGCCGATCAGGGTGCACACGCCGCCCATCTGCGCCGCGAACGCCATCGGCATCAGCACGCGCGCGGGTGACGTATTGGTGCGCTGGCACACGCGCAGTGCCAGCGGCAGGAACGTCGCAACCAGCGCGGTGTTCTTGACGAAGGCGCCGAGCGGCGCGATCGCGAGCATCATGCCCAGCGACAGCAGCCACGGATTGCGGATGCGCGAGAGCAGGTTGATCACCGGATCCAGTGCGCCCGATCGTTCGAGGCCCACCGCCAACGCGAACATCGCCGCGACCGTCACGGTCGCCTCGTTGCTGAAACCGGACATCGCCTGCTCGGGCGTGACGATGCCGAGCGCGACCAGCAGGCCCAGCGTGATGAGGGCGACGAGATCCACGCGCACCTTCTCGCTGGCGAACAGCGCCATCGCGACCACGATGATCACGGCGGTGGCCCAGGCCTGCCAGGTCATGGGCGATATCCCGACGTGAATGCCCCATCAGACATCCGAATTCTCCCCAATCCAGTCATCCGCAATTCTTTGCATCCCGCCCTGCGCCGGTGTGCCGTGCAATCGACTGGCAACAGCAGACACGCGTTTGTCTGCGGGTGCCGCACCACGGGCGGCAGCTTGCCACGCCACTGCAAAAAAATTGTTCAGGCCTCCGCCGGCTCGAACCGGTGGCCCGCCACGCGCGGCTCGGGATCACGTTCCAGCCGCACCTTCAGGTCGAACCAGGCGGCCTGCCCGGTCACGGGATCGCCGTTGCTCCAGGCGCGGTTGGCGGCACGTTCTCCGATCAAGTGATTCAGCAGGAAACCCTCCGTGAATTCCGGTGCCTTCGCGCCGAGTTTCCAGGCGCCGCGTTTCTTGCCGATCGCGTTCCACGTCCATACGGTGCCCGGCGCGGTCGCCGCGTGCGCGCGCACTTCGACGCGCATCCGGCCGCGCGGCGAGGCAATCCACGCCCAGTCGCCATCCTCGATCGCGTGCGCAGCCAACGTGGCAGGATGCACGTACAGCACGTTCCGCGCCGCGATCTGACGCAGCCAGCGGTTCTGAGATCCCCACGCGTGGTACATGAACATCGGTCGCTGGGTGATGGCGGAGAGGGGAAACTCCGCCCCCCTCTCCCTCCGGGAGAGGGGTTGGGGGTGAGGGTTCGTGCCTTGCGCAAGACCCGGACCCTCACCCGGCGCTCGCGCACTCGCGCTGCGCACGCGTTCGCTTCGCTCCGCCTCTCCCGAAGGGAGAGGGGAATCAGCGTCGCTTTGCGACGAGTACCACATGGGCACCGGATCAAAATACCTTTCCACCCGCGCGCGTTCGGACTCCGGCGGCTGCACCGCGCCGTGTCCCCGCGCGGCTAGCCGGAAGCGCTGCAGCACTTCGCAATACAGCTGCATGGTGACCGGCTCGGTCGAAGCCACGAATCCCATCGACTGCGCCCACTGCAAATAATCGCGGTTCGCCATCCTGTAATAGCTGCCAGCTTCCGGCACCCGCGCCTCGAAGAAGCAGCCGTGTTCGACGTAGCGTTGCAATTGATCGGGATTGGGCTCCCCCTTGCCGGTTCGCGATCCATCTGCGCCGCGCCAACCGGCCAGCATGCCCACGCCCGGCGCGCGCTCGTGGCGCACCATGTAGTCGGCATAGTCCTTGTAGAGTGGCTGGCCGTCGCCATCGACCATGTTCGGCAATTTCAGTCGCGCGCCGAGGTCCAGCAGTACGTCCTGGAATGGCCGCACGTCACGATCGGGTCGCACCACCGGCTGCCGGATCGCATCGGCCGCCGAGTCCGCATCGCTGATTGGGCGATCCAGCAGGCTGATGCAGTCGTAGCGTTCCAGATACGTCGTATCCGGCAGCACCAGGTCCGCGAAGGCAACGGTTTCCGAATCGTAGGCGTCGACGTAAATGATGTGCGGGATCCGGTAATTGCCATCGTCGCCGCGCGCGCACAGCAGCTTGCGCGTCGACGCGGTGTCCATCGCCGAATTCCAACCCATGTTGGCCATGAACAGGAACAGCGTGTCGATCCTCAAAGGGTCCGCATCGACCGCGTTGCGGATCACCGATTGCAGCAGGCCGTGTGCGGCCAGCGGATATTCCCAGCTGAAGGCGTGGTCGATCCGGCGCGGCTTGCCTTCCGCATCCACCAACAGATCCTCGGGCGATTGCGGATAGCCCAGCGGATTGCCGGTGAGCGAACCATCCGGCTTGCGCGACTTCGCGGGCTTGTTGCCGGGCGGCGCGGGCTTCGGATACGGCGGCTGGTAACGAAAACCGCCGGGCGTGTCGATCGCGCCGAGCAGGATCTGCAGCACGTGGATCGTGCGGCAGGTGTGGAAGCCGTTGGCGTGCGCGGCGATCCCGCGCATCGCGTGCATCGAGACGGGTCGGCCAAGCATCGTGTCGTGCTGGCGGCCGTGCATATCGGTCCAGGCGATCGGCAGTTCGATCGCTTCATCGAAGGCGACGTGCGCGAGCTCGGCGGCGAGGCGGCGGATGGTCGGCGCATCGACTCCGCAACGTTCCGCGACGTTCTCCGGCGCGTATTCGTCGGCAAGGAACCGTTCGGCGATCAACCGGAACGCCGGCACCGCCTTGCGTCCGTCGGGCAAGGTGTATTCGCCGGCGATCGCCGGTGAAATGTCGACCGCATCGGCGCATGCGACGCGTCCCGCCCTATTCCCCCCACCCACTCGCGCTGCGCGCTCGTTGCCCTCCCCCGCGCGCGGGGGAGGGGATTCCGATGCTTCTGCTTCCTCGACCACGTGCGAGGAAGGGGATTCCGGTGCTTTTGCCCCCTCCCCCGCGTGCGGGGGAGGGCTGGGGTGGGGGAAAAGGTGCGAAGAGCGATCCCAGCACAGCGGTTTCCCGTCCGCATCGCGCGCGATCAACCCATCGTCCGCGGCGCCTGGATCTCGAATCACCAAATGGTGCGCATTGGTGTAACGCACCAGGTAATCGAAATCGACGCGATCGTTCCGCAGCAGTTCGTGGATCAGCGCGCCGGCGAGCAAACCATCCGTACCCGGATTCACGGGCACCCATTCGTCCGCGATCGATGCATAGCCGGTGCGTACCGGGTTGATCGCGACGATCTTGGCGCCGCGCGATTTCATCTTGCCAAGACCGAGCTTTATCGGGTTGGAATCGTGGTCCTCGGCCACGCCCCACAGCATCAGGTATTTGGTGCGCTCCCAGTCGGGCTCGCCGAATTCCCAGAACGAACCGCCGAACGTGTACATGCCGGCCGCGGCCATGTTCACCGAACAGAACCCGCCGTGCGCGGCGTAGTTGATGGTCCCGAACCGCTGCGCCCACCAACCGGTCAGCGCCTGCGACTGGTCACGGCCGGTGAAGAACGCGAGTTCATCGGGATTGCGCGCGCGGATGTCGCCCAGCCACTTCGTGGCCAGCGCGAGCGCCTCGTCCCATTCGATTTCGCAAAACTCGCGCGCGCCGCGTTCGCCCACGCGCAGCAGCGGCTTGCGCAGCCGCGCCGGCGAGTAGTGCTGCATGATCCCCGACGAGCCCTTCGCGCAGATCACGCCACGGTTGACCGGGTGATCCGGATTGCCGTCGATGAACCGCACGCGGCCGTTCTTCAGGTGCACTCTGATTCCACACCGGCACGCGCACATGTAGCACGTCGTCGTTTTCACCTCGTCGCCAGTTGGACGATTCAGTTCTAGGTGGGCATGAGGCATGTGCGCGTGCTCCAGATCCTGCTGATCCTGCTATCGAACCGTCCATGGTGCCGGGCGCCGGCCGCGACATCCCTGTCGCGTCGCTCGTCGCTGCGCGATCTGCCCCCGGCAGATCGCAAGCGCAGCGCCTCGCCCACACCGGCACGCGCACATGTAGCACGTGGTGGTCTTGACTGCGTCGCCGGTGGGACGATTGAGTTCGAGATGGGCGTGGGGCATGTGTTGTTGCAGGCAACTATCCAACCGTTTGTGCTGAGCGTAGCTTGCGCAGCAAGCGAAGTCGAAGCACGCTTGCACATTGCGCTTCGACTCCGCTCCTGCGGACCTACGCTCAGGGCACCCCGCTTGCCGCCAATCGCGCGGCGCGGCATGCTGGGGTCTGTTGGTGTCAACAGGTCCTTGGCATGCACCAGTACGAACGCGTGCTCAAGCTGCACGGGATTTTCAAGTCGCACCGGCGGCCGGTCGGCGTGCAGCGCCTGCGCGAGGAACTGGGTTGCTCGCGCGCCACGCTGTACCGCGACATCGCGTTCCTGCGCGACGCTTTGGGCGCGCCGCTGGACAGCGATCCGGAGGGCGCGGGTTTTGCGTACGACCAGGCCGAGGGCGAGCGCTTCGAACTGCCCGGCCTGTGGCTGACCAGCGAGGAACTGTCTGCGCTGATGGCGCTGGAAGCGCTGGTCGCGCGCTCCGATCCGGGCGTGCTGGCCGATGCGCTGGCGCCGTTCCGCGCGCGCGTGGAGAAACTGCTCAATGAACACGCGGGCACCAAACAGCAGCCGCTGGATCGTATCCGGGTCGTGCCGTGGGGTTCGCGCAAGCTCAACCAGCAAGTGTTCCGCGCGGTGGCCGGCGCGGTGCTGGCGCGTACGCAGCTCAAGTTCCGTTACCGCGCACGCACCACCGGCGCGGACAGCGTGCGTCACGTGTCGCCGCAACGGCTGACGCACTACCGCGACAACTGGTATCTAGACGCCTGGGACCATGACCGCGAGGCGCTGCGCAGCTTCGCGGTGGACCGCATCGGCGACGTCGAGCAACTGGACAAGCCGGCCGTCGACCGCGACGAGAAGGAATTGAACGAAACGCTGGCGTCGAGCTACGGCATCTTCGCGGGCGCGCCCAAGGCGTGGGCGACGATCCGGTTTTCCGCGCGCGCCGCGCGCTGGGTCGCCGACGAGCACTGGCACTCGCTGCAGGAAGGCCGCTGGCTCGACGATGGACGTTACGAACTGCGCGTGCCGTATTCGCAATCGCGCGAACTGGTGATGGACATCCTGCGCTACGGTCCGGACGCGGAAGTGGTCGCGCCGCAATCGCTGCGCGAGGAAATCCGCATCATGCACAAGCTCGCGCTCGACGGGTATCAAGCCGCCGACTGACCTGCTGCGCTCGGCAGCTTGCGTGCCGGCGGTGCTCGGAATGCTCACGTACTGACGTGTGCGCTCCGCTTCCTGCGCTCCGGCGACCCGCAACCTGCCGTCGCTCGCGACGGTCATTCGACGGCTCGATCAAAAATGGTAATTCTGTTGCAACGTGTTGGAACGCGTTAAGTTTGAAACTTATGAACGAGCATCGCAACCTCGTGGTCCGTCCCGGTGCCAAGCCGACGATCGCGCTGGCGCTCGGGACCGGCGGCGCGCGGGGACTGGCGCACATCGGCGCGATCGAAGCCATCGAGGCGGCGGGCTACCACGTCACCGCGGTGTCCGGCAGTTCCATGGGCGCGCTGATCGGCGGCATCTACGCGGCCGGCAAGCTCGACGTGTATCGCGACTGGGTGTGCGCGCTGCAGAAGATCGACGTGCTGAAGCTGGTGGACTGGACGCTGTCGGGCGCCGGGCTCATCAAGGGCGAACGCATCATCGGCGTGCTGCGCGAACTGATCGGCGAAGTGGACATCGAGGAGTTGCGGATCCAGTTCACCGCGGTCGCGACCGACCTGGACCGCGAACGCGAAGTATGGCTTTCACGCGGGTCCCTGTTCGACGCGATCCGCGCCTCGATCGCGATCCCCACGATTTTCCGACCGCATCCTTTCCACGGCCATCGCCTCGTCGACGGCGGGCTGATGAACCCGCTGCCGCTGACGCCGCTGCTGCAATCGCCCAGCGACTACACGGTCGCGATCAACGTCAATGCACTGCCCGAGGTGCTGCCGGAGTCGCTGCGGCCGAAGCAAACCCGATTGAGACGCGGGCTACGCAGCCGGATCGGCGCGTTCGTGAAACGGACCATCGGCACCGGCGAGCAGGCCGATGCGCAACCCGGCTGGATGGATACGCTCACCCAGTCGCTGGACCTGATGCAGGAAAACCTCACCAGCTTCCGGCTCGCCGCCGACCGTCCCGACCTCGTGATCGAGATCCCGCGCAACGCGAGCGCGGTCTATGAGTTCTACCGCGCGTCGGAGTTGATCGAACTGGGGCGCGAGCGCGCCGAGCGCGCGCTGAAGGCGTGGCGGCCCGCCAGTTCGCACTGATCGCCGTTCTGGCGCAGGCCGGGATCCAGTGTTTTTCCATTCCCCGCTTGCGGGGGTGAATCGGCGCGTTTAGCCGATGCCTTGAATGGCATCGGCTGCGCCGACGAACGCCTGAGGCAGGATGCCGAAGGCCGGGTTGCTTGGCGAGCGCACGACGCGCGAGCCTAGCAACGGTGCCCGCAGGGCGGATGGGGGAAGCGCTTGCGAAGCCGTTACGAGTGTGGTTCGACATCCCTGTCTTGGTTCCGCGGCGCAGTCTTTGCGGGGTAATTTCATTGCGCGTCGGAGCGCGCCGGCACGAAGTGCTGCTTCTTCTTGTGCACGCGCCCGTTCTCGCACTGCGGTCGCGGGCACGGCCCGCTCCTACAAAAGCTGCGCTGTAGGACCCTGCGTGCAGGCGACCTGAAACTGCCCTTGGTGCTCGCCGATCGCGCGCCGGAGCGAACTCGGCCATCCATGGCCTCGAACATGCGCGCCTTGCTCGCGCGATCGGCTGCGCGTCGCGGCGTCATGCAACGGCGCTTTGAAAAGCTCCGCTTCGTCGCCGGCCATCCATGGCCTGCTCGGAAGCGCGCGAGACTCCTGCTGATGTAACTACCAGCTAGGCAACTTCTTGGTATTGGTGGAACTACTCGGCTCAACCGAATTGTGCTGCCTGCTCCGCGCCTTTGGTTGTGAGTTTCCAAACGCCATTTCCTGATCGTGTAACGGGTTCAAGTAACCCTTCCTTGCGCATTGTGTAGACTTGCCACTCCGCCGTTTTTTCCCAGCGGATCGTCCCTGATTCAATGTCAGCGTGATCGGCGTCCGTCAGCCGGTCCCCCATATCCTTCTCCAGCTTCCGAAGGGCAGGTTGTCGTTCCATTTGTCCACCATTGCGATGCAAGAGCAGGAGGATTGGCACCCGGAATTCGTTAAGTGAGGTGTGGCCATTTCGCAAGCGCCGTCGCTGCCCCGTGTTTTTTATTCCGCCATGCTCGCCGTTGGTGTTCCGTTCGGGAGCGGTTTCCAAACCAGCTAACCGGCGGAGTACCGTATTGGGGGTGTCCTCCAGTGGTCGAGCATGCTTCTTCAACCAATTCCAAACTTCGTCATCTATCCGAATCGTAGGCATGACAGTTCTCCTCGGTTACTGTGTGACACACTAACACAATAACGCATCGGCAATCAGACCTGGGCGTGGCAAAGCGAGCGGCTTCTGAGGCCATGGATGGCCGGCATCGAAGCGACAAACGCGCCGTTGGCGGTGCCGAGAAGCGCAGCCGAACGGCGGAGCAAGCGCCGCATGTTCGAGCACATGGATGTGCGAGTTCGGCGCGGCCGCCGTTCGGCGAGCATCGCAGGGCAGTCGAACGAACACGACGTTCGTTCGACCACCGCCTCAGGCGCATGGTCTTTGGCTACTTTCTGCCGAAACAGAAAGTAGCCCGCGCCGTTGGACGGCGCGGAAAAAGACAGGGATGTCGTGCAGCATCGTGCGAGGAAACCGGACCCTCACCCGGCGCTTCGCGCCACCCTCTCCCAGAGGGAGAGGGGTTCAACAGCGCGCTAAAGCGCGGTGAGGTTCGCGTATGCCGCCACGAGCCATTTCGGCCCCGCATCCGCAAAGTTCACCTGGATGCGCGTGTGCGCGCCCGAGCCCTCCGCGCTTATCACCACGCCTTCGCCGAAGCTGGCGTGGCGCACGCGCTGGCCGAGTTTGATCGGCAAGGTATTGTCCAACCCGGCGTGGCCGCGCGCGACGCGCGGCGTGTACACCGGTCGCGAGATGCGCGCGCGCGGACGTACTTCGGTCAGCAGGTGCGCGGGCAATTCGTCGAGGAAGCGCGATGGGCGCGACAGGGTTTCGCTGCCGTACTGGCGGCGCGATTCGGCGTAGCACAGCACCAGCCGTTCGCGCGCGCGGGTGATGCCGACGTAGGCGAGGCGGCGTTCTTCTTCCAGGCGCGATGGATCTTCGACCGAGCGCTGCGTAGGAAACAGGCCGTCTTCGAGGCCGACCAGGAACACGATCGGGAATTCCAGGCCCTTGGCCGAATGCAGCGTCATCAACTGCACGCAATCGCTGCCCGCTTCGCCCTGGCCTTCGCCGGCTTCGAGGGCGGCGTGCGCGAGGAATGCGTCGAGTTCGGAAAGGTTCGCCTCGATGTCTTCGGGCGTGCGCTCGAAGCGGCTGGCGACGTTGACGAGCTCATCGAGGTTTTCGACGCGCGCTTCGGCATTGCCGCGGCTGTCGCGTTCGTAATAGTCGCGCAAGCCCGATTGGGTGATCGCGCGTTCGACTTGTTCGGCCAGCGTGATGTCGCCGGCGCCCTTGGCCAACGCATCGACCACGGTCATGAACCCGCGCAATGCATTCTTCGCACGCGTATTCAATTCCCCGCCCGCGAGTTCCGCGAGCGCGGCATCCCACAACGAGGTGTCGTCGGCACGCGCGCGCCGTCGCAGCAGTTCGACGCTGCGTTCGCCCACGCCATG
>JAJPJT010000102.1 GCA_021324095.1 Gammaproteobacteria bacterium | reverse complement strand
TCGCACCGGAAAACCGTGCGGCGCCTGCAACGGCCAGCCGGCGAACAAATCCCAACTCAAGCCGAACCGCGAACCGCGCAAACCGACCACGATCCCGCTCAGACTGTGGCTCGCGTAATCGCCCGTGACTCCGCCGCCCACCCGGCCCACGTCCACGCCGCCGTATAGCTGGGCTCCCGTCCTGCGCAGCGGCAAACGGAGCGTGTTGCGCCAGTAGGCACCGTGGCGACCGGCCAGCACGGTGTTGCCGTCGTAGCCGCGCACCGTGTAACGGCCCCCGATGGTGATGTCGTCTTCCGCGTAGAGATGGTCACCGGTGGCTTGCGCGTGCAGTTCGGACAGCCACACCCATGGCGTGGAAAACATCGGGACCGGCGTGCTCAGGCTGGCATCGAGCGTGGCGAAGCCGTAACGATCGGTGGGGCCACCCATGACGCTGGGGCGCCATGCGCCGTCCAGCCACGGCACGCCCCAGCGGTAGGCCAGGCGCCAGTCGAACTGTGAATGGCCGACGTAGCGGCGTTGGATCAACGCCAGTTCTACCGAAGTCGCTCGCCTGTGTTGCGTCTGGATCTGCACGCCATCGATATAGCTGTGTTCGTTGCGCGTGGCGACGCTCACCTGCAGCGATGTGCGGCTATGTGCATCGCGATGTACCAGGCGCGTGGCACTGACGGCGGTCGTGTTCGATGTCCCCGTATACGCAAAGCTTTGCAACGAGCCGAACACCGTCTCGCGATAACCATAGGCCATCGACGACAGGCCGAACGTCCAGTTTCCCCACGGCGCGCTGTAGTTGAGGTTGTGACCGCGTGTGCCTTTCTTCGGGTCGAAACGTCCCAAGCTATGCGTGTAGCCGATGCTCAGCAGGTCGTTGATGCCAAACGGCTGATCGATGGCGAGTGTGAGACCGCCCTGCTCTTTGCCGGTGCCGGGCGCGCCGCTGTCGTCGAGGTTGGCGATGATCCGCCAGCGCCTGCCCTGCATGATGGTGAGCACGAGATCGGACGTATCCGGCTGGGCGCCGGGGGCAATGTCGACCCGCGCGTCCTGCGAGGGGACGCGTTTGAGCTGTTCGAGGCCCTGTTCGATCGCGCGCAGGTTCAGCACATCGCCGGGGCGGATCGGCAAGGCACTGCGCCAGTTCACCTTCACGGAACCGGGTGCAAAGCGTATCGCCGCCACCGTGCCGGCCAACAGCACCACGCGGAGACGCCCGGTGGCGAGGTTCTGATCAGGTATGACCACCCGGCTGGTGATGTAGCCGCGCGCCAGCAACAAATCCGTCGCACGACGCGCCAGCAAGCGCAACCCTTGTTGCCCCAGGCAACGGCTGCGGTAACCAGCAAGGTACTTTTGCAGAAAGGCGAAATCTGCGCGATGCGCGCCTTCCAGCTGCACGACATCGATGCGGAAACAAGGCGTTTCCGCAGGAACCGTCGTCAGGTGATAGTCGAACGCGTTCCCTGCGACAAGCCGCACGTCCGGCGCCAAGCGCAACGCCTCGCGTTGCTGCGCCTGGCGCTGCGCCCGCTCACGTTGTTCCTGTTGGGCCGTCGTCGTTTGCGCGCGCAGTGCGCTCGACACAGCGCCTGTCACGAGCACCAGAACAACTAACCCTATGGCATGCCGTCCCGCCCCGCAGCCAGTCGACCACGCGCCAAGCTGGCGGCATCCCGCCCCCCGTCGATCCGTTGCATGCTCCCCCTGTCCTTCCCGATCCTTGGCCTCCCCCGCGTCCCTGCCACTTTTCCCGTGCGTGGCCTGGACGCTCCTGGTTGCACCATATAGGACGATGCCACCAGATGGCAACCCCGCACACCGGCGCGTGCCTGCCGCGGCCGCTTCTTTCAGCAACCGATCAGATCGCTGCGGGCTGCGCCGTATCGAATTACCCGGTCATCACGCTCACGCCACGTGCAGCGAGCGCTTCGAATCGGCGCCGCCGTGCACGATCTTCGCGCGCAGTTCCCCAGGATCGAAATCGTCCACGTTGATGAACTCCGCCGTCGCACGGCGCAGGCGTTCCAGTTGCGCGCGCTCGGTTTCGCTGATCGCGCCCTGCCGTTCCGCTTCGGCGAGCTGGTCGAAGTAATCGTGGGCGTGGATCGTTCCGCCCTTCACGGCTTTCAGGAACTTGCGCTCGACGGGTTCGGCGGCGACGACGTCGGGCAGCAGCGCGTGCATCCGTCCGACCGGGTTGTTCGGCGTCTGCGTGAGGTAGATGCCGCGCACCAGCGCGTCGCGTGCGCTGTTCGGTGCAGTCAGGATCGCCGCGACACGCCGGCCCAGCCGATCCGACGCTGGCACCTCGCGGCGCCCGAACGGGAACACCAGCGTGTGCAGCAGCCACGCGACCGGCCGCACCGGGAAGTTGCGGATCACGCCGTCCAGCGCCATCTGCATCCGCCATACCGAATCGTGGAAGGCCCACGCCAGCAGCGGCCGTTCGGCTTCGGGACGGCCCTCGTCCTCGTAGCGCTTCAGCATCGCCGAGCAGATGTAGAGATACGACAGGACGTCGCCCAGCCGCGCGGACAGCTTCTCCTTGAATTTCAGCCGGCCGCCCAGCACGCCCATCGCGGTGTCGGCGGTCAGCGCCAGCGCCGCGGAGTAGCGGTTCAACTTGCGGTAGTAGCGGCGCGTGTAGTCGTCGCCGGGCGCCTTGCCGAACTTGGCGAACGTAATGCCCAGCATCAGCGACCGCACGGCATTGGAAATCCCGAAGCCAAGGTGGCCGAACAGCGCCTCGTCGAAATCGCGCAAGGCTTTCGCGCGATCCGGTTCGCGCGCGGCGTGCATTTCCTTCAGCACCCATGGATGGCAGCGGATCGCGCCCTGCCCAAAGATCATCAGGCTGCGGGTCATGATGTTGGCGCCTTCCACCGTGATCGTGATCGGCGCGCCTTGCCAGGCGCGGCCAAGATAGTTCGAAGGGCCGAGCTGGATGCCCTTGCCGCCGTGCACGTCCATCGCATCCTTGATGACGTCGCGGCCGATTTCGGTCGCGTGGTACTTGGCGATCGCCGACACCACCGCAGGTTTTTCGCCACGATCGACCGCAGCGGCCGAGGCGCGCGACAGCGCGGCAATCGCGTACGAGTAACCGCCGATCCGCGCCAGCGCTTCCTCGACGCCTTCGAAGCGCGCGACCGCGAGTCCGAACTGCTTGCGGATGCGCGCGTACGCGCCGGTCGCGGCGACGGCCATCCGCACGAACCCGGTGGCGCTGGACGGCAGCGAAATGCCGCGCCCGACCGACAGGCACTCGACCAGCATCCGCCAGCCGTGGCCCGCCATGTGCGGTCCGCCGATCAGCGTGTCCATCGGAACGAACACGTCCTTGCCGTGCAGCGGGCCGTTCTGGAACGGGATGTTCAACGGAAAATGCCGGCGGCCGATTTCGAGGCCGGGCGTGTCGCGGGGGATCAGCGCGAGCGTGATGCCGAGGTCTTCCTTGTCGCCCAGCAGGTGTTCGGGGTCGTACATCCGGAATGCAAGACCGACCAGCGTCGCGATGGGCGCGAGCGTGATGTAGCGCTTGTCGAAGGTGAGTCGGATGCCGAGCGTCGGTTTGCCGTCGATCACTTGCTTGCACACGATGCCGTAATCGGGAATCGAAGTCGCGTCGGAACCGGCGTACGGACCGGTCAGCGCAAAGCACGGCACTTCGCGGCCGTCGGCAAGGCGCGGCAGGTAATGGTTTTTCTGTTCCTCGCTGCCGTAGCGCAGCAGGAGTTCGGCGGGCCCCAGCGAATTCGGCACCGCGACGATCGACGACAGCGTCGCCGATACGCTGGCGAGTTTCTGCAGCACCGCGGAATGCGCGGTCGCGGAGAATCCCTTGCCGCCGTACTGCTTCGGGATGATCATCCCGAAGAAGCCCTCGCGCTCGATGAAGGTCCACACCTCGGGCGGCAGGTCGGCGAGCTCGTGCGTGATGTGCCAGTCGTCGATCATCGCGCACAGTTGCTCGCATGGGCCGTCCAGGAAAGCCTGTTCCTCGGGCGAGAGTTGCGGCTTGGGTTCGGAAAGCAGGCGTGTCCAGTCAGGCTTGCCGGAGAAGAGTTCGCCTTCGAAACCGACGGTCCCCGCGTCCAGCGCCACCTGTTCGGTTTCGGAAAGCTTCGGCAGCACGCGGCGGAAGAAATCCAGCAGTGGCGCCGAGAACAGCGCGCGGCGCAGCGGGACCGCGTTCAACGGCAGCGCGAACAGCACCACGAATATGCCGAGCAGTATCCAGGTCGGGATCGCGGCGCCGAGCCCGTAACCGACCACGAAGATCGTCACGATCGTGGCGAGCGTCCATTGCCACAGCCGCGCGCGGAAATACGCGCAGGCGAATCCGACGATTGCGACGCAGACCAGGGTGACGATGGTGCTCATGACGATCGGGTCTCCAGGGGGATTGGCCCCCATCCGCCTTCGGCACCTTCCCCCGCAGGCGGGGGAAGGGAGGCTCGGGCAAGTGTATGCAGGAACGGCTCGACCGCGGCGATGAACGCATCGTTGTCGTCGCCCGCGAGCGTGTGCGTCGCGTGCGGCACCACGACGTGACGCGCGTTCGGCGCGACCGCGAGGAATTCCCCCACCGTTGCGTCGGACACGAAGTCGCTGCGACCGCCGGAAACGAGCAGCAGCGGCACGTCGATCTTGCGCGCGGCATCGAGGAGGCGCTGCTGGTGGCGTTCGCCTTCATGCGCGATCGTGTCGAGCAGCGCCGGATCCCAATGCCAGCGGAGGCGGCCGTCGTCACCGCGCTGCAGCAGTTGCGCAAGCTCGTAGCGGTCCTTGCGCCGGCGCCTCTGCGGCAAGTACGCCGCCACCTGTTCCGCGGCCTCGTCAAGTGAATCGAATCCCTGCGGATGCGCGCGCATGAATGCGAGCATGCGTTCCACGCCCGCCGCTTCCCAGCGCGGCGTGATGTCCACCAGCACCAGCGCGCGGAACGGATCGGGCCGGATTTCGCCGGCCGCGATCAGCCCAAGCAGCCCACCCATCGACGCACCGACCAGCACCGGCGGCGCGTCGAGCGAATGCGCGACAGCCAAGAGGTCGTCGACGAACTGTTCGAGCCGATAACACCCGTCGGGCAACCTTTCGCTGTCGCCGTGCCCACGCGCATCGAAGGTAATCGTCCGCCAGCCATGCGCCGCGAGCGTCTCGGCCGCTCGGGTCCAGGCGTGCCGGCTCTGGCCGAAACCATGCGCAAACACAACCGTCGGCGCATCTGCACGGCCGCGCGTTTCGAGCGCCAGCCGCAGATCCTCGCCGACGGGCAATTGGCTCAAGGTCGGAGCCGAAGAGACAGCATGCGATTCCATACGCAAAAGTATTGATTTGTGCCGCCCACCTGTCAATACGCTACAGTATGGTGATGTCGACCGAAGCTGCGAATCCTCCGCCCGAACACCCGCGTCACGGTCGCACGCACCCTCGTCTCTGCGCCGCCGATTGGGAGCATGGCGCGCTGGCAATGATTGCCGACGAAGGCGTGGCGGCGCTGGCGGTCGAGGCGCTCGCCCGGCGCCTGGGCGTCACCAAGGGCAGCTTCTACTGGCACTTCAGGAACCGCGAAGCGCTGCTGCAGGCGGCACTGACGCGCTGGGAAGCCGACGACACGCGCGAACTGGAGCAGCACGTCCGCGCCGCCGGCGAACACCCGCGCGAACGGCTCGGCGCCTTGTTCCGCTGGGTGTCTGGCGAGGCCCAGTCACACCGCATTTATGCTGCACTGCTCCAGGCGCTGGATCATCCGCTGGTGAAACCCATGATGACGCGGGTCTCGCAGCGCCGCATGGATCTGCTGGAACTCGCGTTCAGGCAGGCCGGTCTCGATCACGACGCTGCGCGGCACCGTGCGCGCCTGACGTACGCCGCGTATGTCGGATTCCTGCAACTGAACCTCACGCTGGAACTGCCGCACCTCTCGCACGAGCAATACGACGCCTACGTCGAGCACGTGATCGGCGCGCTCGTCCCCTGAACGCAAATATCCGTTTCTCTACCACGGATTGACACGGATAAACACGGATCAGGAGCAAAGGCGCCGTGTGGCTCAAAAGATTCATCCGTGCGCATCCGTGTTGATCCGTGGCAAATGATGCGTTGCTCTTCCGCCGGATTGACACCGGACACTTTGCGCGGAGCGCCTCTGGCTCAAACGCTAGCAGATTGCTGCGCCGCAACAGCGGCTGCGCCCCGTCGCCTTGCATAAACCGCGTACTGAGACTAACGTCACAGACCCTCCCTTTTTCGGCGGTGCTTCGGCACCGGAAATCCCAGATGCCAAGCAAACTCGATTCTCTGAACCGATGGGTTGACGACGTCGCAAAAAAAACCAGACCCGACCGCGTCCATTGGTGCGACGGTTCCGACGCCGAATACAGGCAACTCGTGGACGGCATGCTGAAGACCGACGAGCTGATCGAACTCAACCAGAAAACCCATCCGCGCTGCTATCTGCACCGTTCCGATCCGAAGGACGTGGCGCGCGTCGAAAAACTGACGGTCATCTGCACCCGAAACAAGGACGACGCCGGCCCGAACAACAACTGGATGGATCCGGCCGAGGCGAACGCGAAGATCGATGCGCTGTTCGACGGTTGCATGCAGGGCCGGACGATGTACGTGATCCCGTATTGCATGGGTCCGCTCGGCTCGCCGCTGTCGCGCTGCGGCGTCGAGATCACCGACTCGCCTTACGTCGCCGCGAACATGCGGATCATGACCCGCATGGGCACCGCCGCCCTGGAACGCATCGAGCGCGAAGGCCGTTTCATCAAGGCGCAGCACTCGATCGGGCAGCTCGATCCCGAGCGCCGCTGGATCATGCATTTCCCCGAAGAACTCACGATCAAGTCGTTCGGCTCCGGCTACGGCGGTAATGCGCTGCTCGGCAAGAAATGCCACGCGCTGCGCATCGGCTCGTGGCAGGCGCGCAGCGAAGGCTGGCTTGCCGAGCACATGCTGATCGTCGGTATCGAGAATCCGAAGCACGAGATCCATTACATCGCGGCGGCGTTTCCCTCGTCCTGCGGCAAGACCAATCTCGCCATGCTGATTCCGCCGGAAGGCTACCGCCGCGAAGGCTGGAAGATCTGGACCGTCGGCGACGACATCTGCTGGATGCGGCCCGGCAAGGACGGTCGGCTGTACGCGATCAATCCCGAGGCCGGCTATTTCGGCGTCGCGCCCGGCACGTCGAACAAGACCAATCCCAACGCGCTGGCGATGCTGCAGCGGGACACCATCTTCACCAACGTCGCCGTCACCGACGACAACCAGCCGTGGTGGGAAGGACTGGACGACCGCAAGCCGGCGAAGGACTGGCAGGGCCGCGACTACGACCCTGCGAACGGTCCTGCCGCGCATCCGAACTCGCGCTTCACCGTGCGTGCCAACCAGTGCCCGAGCTGGTCGCCGGAAGCGGAAAACGACCTGGGCGTGCCGATCGACGCGATCATCTTCGGCGGCCGCCGTGCCTCGCGCGTGCCGCTGGTGTTCGAAGCGCGCGACTGGACCCACGGCGTGCTGGTCGGCGCCTCGATGGCGTCGGAAACCACCGCCGCCGCGACCGGCAAGGTCGGCGTGATCCGGCGCGACCCGATGGCGATGAAGCCGTTCTGCGGCTACAACTACGGCGATTATTTCGCGCACTGGCTGTCGTTTGACCAGCCGGATGCGAAGCTGCCGAAGGTCTTCCACGTCAACTGGTTCCGCAAGGGCAAGGACGGCAAGTTCCTGTGGCCAGGCTTCGGCGACAACATGCGCGTGCTGGAGTGGATGCTGAAGCGCGTCGCCGGCGAAGTCGACGCCATCGAAACGCCCATAGGCAACCTGCCGCGCGTCGACGATCTGAATCTCGAAGGCTTGCGTCTCGACGACGCTGCGATCGACGAACTGTTCCGCGTCGACAACACCGAATGGCGCAGCGAGCAGGCCGACATCGGCGAATACCTCGCAGGCTATGGTTCGCATTTGCCCGATCGATTGAAGGCCGAACACCAGCGCATCGCGGATGCGCTGGATGCCGAAGCCGAACCGGCCGCGGCACCGGCGCGCGCCGCGGCGGCGAGCTGATGTTGAATTCCTTCCCCCGCGTACGGGGGAAAAGCCTGCCCCCGAGGCGCTTCTGATCGGGGGTGCCCGAAGGGCGGATGGGGAGATTCTTGTGGTGCAATCAGGTGCCTTGCGGCAGACCCATGTCTTGATTCCGCGCGTCTCCAGACGTGCGGATTACCCGGTGAGAACCTGACCCGTATGACAACAGGAGATAATCATGAAATACCTTCCGCTGGTTTTTCTGATTGGGCTTTCATTGGCATCAAGCCCCACATTCGCACAAACGCCGACAGACGCTACAGCAGTAGCGCAAGCCAAACAGGCTATTCGACAGCAATTTAAGCGCTTCGCAAAAGCGCTGGAACAAGGCGATGCTGGCACTGTTGCGAATATTTACGCCTCTGATGCGATCTTGCTTCTACCGGATATGGAGCCGATCAAGGGACGGGCTGCTTTACGGTCCTTTTTTGCCAACAGCTTTAAACAAGTGGATACCGTAAGCTACAAGTATACGGTTCATCAGCTCGAAGTTGAAGGTAACTGGGCTTTTGGGTGGGGAGAAGCAACAGGCATCGAGCGACCCAAAAACCCTAAAATGGGCACCAAAACTGAATATGGGCACCTTAAATTTATCGATATTTGGAAAAAAGGATCAGATGGCAAATGGCATATTTATCGCGACAGTTCGGTCATTGACAGCGATCAATACACCAACTGGAAAATGATGAAGGCGATCCATTTGCCGGCAATCGAACTCGAAAGGTATGTCGGCACGTATCAACTTGCTCCCCAATTTTTTCTAACGATCGCGCTAAAGGGAGACCAACTCACCGTTCAGGCAACCGGACAGCCTGCCTTCCCAATATTTCCAGCAACGAAAACGGAGTTTTTTGCAAAGGCGTTCGCGGCGAGCTTCACTTTCAAGGTTGATGACAAGGGCAACGCGACTGGGCTCGTATTGCACCAGGACCAGGGCGGGCGTAACCAATCTGCAAATAAGATCAAATAGGAATCAATACATGCTATCGCGCCGCCGAATTCAGACGTTGAGTTCCCCGTGCTCCGGTGCGGTAAAATCGAAGCAGTTACTTCTACGGACACTGTCATGTCTACCGAACTTGCCTTCCTTGAAGCCGAAGCCCTGAAACTCTCGCCCGAAGACCGCGTTTTACTTGCCGATCATGTCCTTGCAAGCTTGGCGCAGCAGGACGATGTAGAGGAAGCTTGGGGCGTGGAGATCGATCGGCGCCTGGCGGAAGTCGAAGCGGGTGATGTCAGCCTCATCCCAGTGGAACGATCCATCGAGCGGGCTCGTCAGTACTTAAGTGAGATTCAGGCCGCCGCAGGCGCGTCCGGCTGCGCTTCGGGCGCGGCGCGCTTGAACGCGTCGAGCTTCGCGCACGCGGCGTCGATAGCCACGATGATCGGGTACAGCGACAGCGAGACGCCGAAACGGCGCGCGTTGTACACCTGAGGAATCAAACAGCAGTCCGCGAGCGTGGGCGTGTCGCCTTCGCAGAACCGGCCGGGGTTTTCGCGCGCCGCCAGCACGGCTTCGATCGCGGCGAATCCGACCTCGATCCAGTGCTGCGACCACGCGTGTTTCTGCTCGTCGGCTGCGCGCAGTTCGCGCTGCAGGTACTGCAGCACGCGCAGGTTGCCGAGCGGATGGATGTCGCAGGCCACCATCTGCGCCAGCGCCCGCACGCGCGCGCAACCGAGTGCCGCCCGCGGCAACAGGCGCGGGGTGTCCGGATGCGCCTCTTCGAGGTACTCGATGATCGCGAGCGACTCGCGCAGCACGTGCTCGCCGTCGACCAGGGTGGGCACGAGCTCCTGCGGATTGAGCTTCCTGTAGTCGGCGTGGTGTTGCTCGCCGCCGTCGCGTACCAGGTGGACCGGCGCGATCGCATAGTCCATGCCTTTCAAATTGAGCGCGATGCGGACGCGGTACGCCGCGCTCGACCGCCAGTAGCTGTACAGCGTCCTCGACATGTCTGCCCCCCGCATCGATCCAAAAACGGCGAGGTTAACGCAATTGCGCGCGGACGGCGTGGCGCCGACAATGATTGGCTCGTCGACCGAACCACTGCCGGAGCGCACGCCATGGCTTTCATCCGCATGACCGACCTCGACCTCAGGGACAAGCGCGTGTTGATTCGCGAGGATTTGAACGTGCCGATCGAGGACGGAAAGATCACTTCCACGCAACGGCTCGACGCCGCGCTGCCGACAATCCGCGCCGCGCGCGATGCAGGAGCCAGGGTGCTGGTGATGTCGCACCTCGGCCGACCCAAGGAAGGCGTGTTCGACGAAGCGCAGTCGCTGAAGCCCGTCGCGACGTGGCTTTCCGAAAACCTGGGCACGCCGGTGCGGCTGGAGCGCGATTACCTCGATGGCGTCGAGGCCGAAGCCGGCGAAGTGGTGTTGCTGGAAAACTGCCGGATGAACGTCGGCGAGAAGTCGGACGACGAGGCGCTGGCGAAGAAGTACGCGGCGCTGTGCGACGTGTTCGTGATGGACGCGTTCGGCACGGCGCATCGCGCGCAGGCATCGACGCACGGGGTCGCGAAGTTCGCGAAGGTCGCGTGCGCGGGCCCGCTGCTCGCGAACGAGCTGGATGCGCTGGGCAATGCGCTCGACAAACCTGCCCGCCCGCTGCTCGCGATCGTCGCCGGTTCCAAGGTTTCGACCAAGCTCGAACTCCTGCAGAACCTGGTCCAGCGGGTCGACCAGTTGATCGTGGGCGGCGGCATCGCCAACACCTTCATCGCGGCCCAGGGTCACGGGATCGGCAAATCATTGTCCGAACCCGACCTGCTGGAGGCCGCGCGCAAGGTGATCGAAACGGCCTCGAAGCGCGGCGCCGACGTGCCGATTCCGACCGACGTCGTCGTCGCGCCGGAGTTTTCGGCCGATGCACCCGCCACGATCAAGAAGGTGGACCGGGTCGGCGCCGACGACATGATCCTCGATATCGGTCCCGACACGGCGAAACGCTATGCCGCGCTGATCGCCAAGGCGGGCACCGTGGTGTGGAACGGCCCGGTCGGCGTGTTCGAGTTCGACGCGTTCGGCCGGGGCACCGAAACGATTGCGCACGCGATCGCCGATTCCAAGGCGTTCTCGATCGCTGGCGGCGGCGACACGCTCGCCGCGGTGGACAAGTACGGCATCGCCGACAAGGTGTCCTACATCTCGACCGGCGGCGGCGCGTTCCTGGAGTTCCTGGAAGGAAAAAAGCTGCCGGCGGTGGAGATCCTGGAAAAGCGCGGTGATGGAAAGAGCATTTGATATCGCCTGGCAGCGAGACACATCTGCTCCAGTCCGGTGTCGGGAACCTTGCTTAAAGGTTCGGCTACAACTCGTCGTCATTCCGGGGCCATCGCCCGCTAGTCGGGCGATGGAACCCGGAATCCACTTTGCTCGACAGAGAGCAGCGAAGAGCTGGATTCCGGGTTCCGCCCGCAAAGAGCGCGGGCGGCCCCGGAATGACGAAGTTTCGCGACCTCCCTGCCTTCGATCGCCCTATGGTGCGGCCATGAGCGTGAAACTCGCGCTGTTCGTCGCGGTCGAGTGGCCGCCGACATAGACGTCGAAACGGCCCGGCTCGGTACCCCACGTCATGTCCAGCCGTTCGAACGCGAGCATCGTTGGCGTGATCGTGAACGTCACGTTCTCCGATTCACCCGGATCGAGCGTGACGCGCTGGAAGCCGCGCAACTGGCGCACCGGACGGCTGACGTCGGCGACCTCGTCGCGCACGTACAGCTGGACCACTTCGGTGCCGCGCCGCTTCCCGGTATTGGTGACGAGCGTGCTGACGTGCAGCCTGCCGTCGGGCAGCAGCCGATCGCTGTCCAGGTGCACGGGACCGAAGGCGAACGTGGTGTAGCTGAGGCCGTACCCGAACGGATACAGCGGTGAGTTCGGCGCGTCGACATAGCGCGTGGTGTAGGTGTCAGTGGGCCTGAACGGTCGGCCGGTTTCCAAGCGCGCGTAATACAACGGCACTTGGCCGACGGTGCGCGGGAATGTGATCGGCAGCTTTCCGGAAGGATCGTCATCGCCGAAAAGCAGATCCGCCACTGCGTTGCCGCCCTCGTCGCCGGGATTCCATGCTTCGAGGATGGCGTCGGCGTGCTTCGCCAGCCACGGAATCGTCAACGGCAGTCCGTTGATGAGTACCACGACCATCGGCGTGCCGGTGGCCTTCACGGCTTTCGCAAGTTCGAGCTGGGTGCCCGGCAGTCCGAGATACGCGACGCTGTTGCCCTCGCCGATCATCGGGCGGTCCTCGCCCAGCACCAGCACCGCGATGCTGGAAGTCTTGGCCAGCTTCACGGCGGCGGCGATTCCTGAAGTTTCGTCGCCATCGACGGCGACGCCCTGCGCAAATTCGATCTGCACGCCCTTGCCGGCTGCGGCGCGGATGCCGTCGAGGATCGTCACGACGTCGGCAGGTTTGCCAACCGCGGACATCGTGCTCTGGTAAGCGGCTTGCGCGATGCTCCCGGTGGCGAGCGGCCCGATCACCGCGATGCGTCCACGCCGCTGCAAAGGCAGCACACCGTTGTGGTTTTCCAGCAGCACCATCGATTCGCACGCCGCCTTGCGCGCGAGGGCGAGGTGCGCGGGCGATCGTTCCACGCGCTGTTCCACCGCGCGGTTGCCGTAACGGGACGGATCCTGGAACAAGCCCAACCGGTACTTCGCCTCGAGCACGCGGCGCACTGCGGCGTCGAGTTCCGCTTCGGACACCGCGCCGCTCTTCACCAGCGCCGGCAACTCCTTCATGTAGGTGCCGCTGTTCAGGTCGATGTCGACGCCGGCGTGGAACGCCAGCCGTGCCGCATCGGCCAATGTGCGCGCCACGCCGTGGTTCAACAGGTCCGGAATCGCGTCGTAATCGGAGACCACGATGCCCTTGAAGCCCCAGTCGTCGCGCAGGATGCCGGTCAGCAGCGCGCGGTCGGCGGTGGCCGGCACATAATCCAGGGCGACGAACGCCGGCATCACCGTGGCCGCCCCCGCATCAATCGCGGTGCGGTAAGGGGGCAGGTACACATCGTGGAGCTCGCGCGGCGGTATCCACGCCGAGTTGTAGTCGCGTCCGGCCTCGACCGCGCCATACCCCGCGAAATGCTTGACGGTCGCGAGCATCGTGTCGGGCGCCGCGAGGTCATCGCCCTGCAAGCCGCGCACCTGCGCTGCCGCCATCGCGCTGCCGAGGAAAGGATCCTCGCCCGCGCCTTCGACTACCCTGCCCCAGCGCGGATCGCGGGTGATGTCGACCATCGGGCAGAACGACCAGTCCACGCCTGCCGCCGTCGCTTCGACCGCCGCCGCGCGGTCCACGCGTTCGTACAGTGCCGGATCCCAGGTCGCCGCCATTGCGAGCGGCACCGGAAAGATCGTGCGGAAGCCATGGCAGACGTCGCCCATGAACCACAACGGGATCTTGAGGCGCGAGCGCATCGCCTGTTGCTGCATCGCGTGCGTGTAGGCCAGCACGTCCGCCTGTTGCAGCACGCCGTTGGTGCCGCCCACGCGCCCTTCGCGGATCAGTTTCTCGAGCTCGCCGCGGGGAATGCCGCTGCCGATGATCGTGAGTTGCCCGGCTTTTTCCTCCAGCGTCATGCGCTTCAGCAGGCCGTCGACGAACGCGTGCATCGACTGCGCGTCGCCGGGTCCGGGCAGGGCCGCCGGTGCGGCCGGCGCGATGGCCGGAGCTGCCAGCAAAAGCAAGGTCGCCAGTGCAGGGATACGTGACAGTTTCAAAGGCTCTCCGTGCAACGTTCCGTTCGCGTTGAGCGTAGCGAGGGGAGTCGAAACGCTGGCGACCCTTCGACTTCGGCGCCAGCTTTTTCAAAGCCGGCGCCTACGCTCAGGCGATCGGATTTCCAGCTGACGCACGACCGCCTTGCATAGCGGCTGGACGCGGGCCGGGCGTTGCGCGAGACTCGGAACCTGAGTGTAAACGCTTTCAATGGACTGGATGGGGAGTTCCGACATGAGGATTTCCGGGGTATCGAGACGTCTGGCGCCGTGGTTCGCGGCGCTCGCGCTGCTGTTCGCCGCCGGCCTCGTCGCGGCGGCGCCCGCACCTGTCGTGCAGATCAAGGTCGACGCCTCGGCGCAGGGCACGCCTTTCCCGCACTTCTGGGAGCAGATGTTCGGCTCCGGGCGCGCGGTGCTGTCGCTGCGCGACGACTATCGCCGCGACCTCGACGCGGTGCACCGCGCCACGGGGTTCCAGTACGTGCGCTTCCACGGCATCTTCGACGACGACGTCGGGCTGGTGCAGCGGGGGAAAGACGGCAAGATCACCTGGAACTTCTCCTACGTGGACCAGATCTACGACGGGCTGCTCGCGCATGGCGTCAAGCCCTTCGTTGAATTGAGTTTCATGCCGAAAGCGCTGAGTTCCGATCCATCGCGGCAGCAGAGTTTTTCGTACCACCCCAACCCGATGCCGCCGAGAAACTACGCGGAATGGAACGCGATGATCCGCGCGTTCGCGCAACACCTGATCGCGCGCTACGGCATCGACGAGGTCGCGAACTGGTACTTCGAAGTCTGGAACGAACCCAACCTCGACTTCTGGGGCGGTGAGCCGAAGCAGTCGACCTATTTCACCCTGTACGACAACACCGCCCGCACGCTGAAGGCCGTCAATCCGCGCCTGCGCGTGGGCGGGCCTGCAACGGCGCAGGCGGCATGGGTGACGGCGTTCCTCGACCATGTGCACAAGGACCACGTGCCGGTCGATTTCGTCTCGAGCCACATCTACGGCGACGACACCGCGCAGAATGTGTTCCACACCGACGAGCACATCCCGCGCGCGGACATGGTGTGCCGCGCGGTCGCGAAGGTGCACAAGGAAATTCTGGCGTCGCCGTACCCGAAGCTGCCGTTCATCCTCAGCGAATACAACGCGTCCTACGCCAACCTGCCGGACGTCACCGACAGCGTGTTCATGGGGCCGTGGCTCGCCAACACGATCCGCGAGTGCGCCGGGAACGTGACGATGATGAGCTACTGGACGTTCTCGGACGTGTTCGAGGAACAGGGCGTGCCGACGACGCCGTTCTACGGCGGATTCGGCCTGATCGCGGAACGGCGCATCGACAAACCCGCCTTCAACGCGTTCGCGATGCTGCACCGGCTGGGCGACGTGCGGCTGCCGCTCGCTTCCGACAGCGCGCTCGCGACGCGCCGTGCCGACGGCACGCTGGTCCTGGCGTTGTGGAACTACGCTCCACCGGTGGGCGACAGCGCCACCTACACGCCCGGCCCACCGAAAGGGGCCGTCAAGCGCTTCGACGTCGATGTCGCACACCTGTCGCCCGAAGCAACCGCCACGGTCTGGCGGCTCGACTCCACGGACGGCAACGTGATTGCCACCTTCGACCGGATGGGCCGCCCGGCCTTTCCGACGCGCGCGCAGATCGAGCAACTGCGTGCCGCCGGGAAGGAACCGCCGCCGCGCACGCTGGCGGTCCACGACGGCCGGTTCTCGTTGGACCTCCCGCCGCAAGGCCTGGTCGTGGTGGCCCTGAGCCCGGCCGCGGCCAAGTAGGAAATTTCGCCTCGCCGCTTCGGCGTGGGACCGGAGCATGCCCCCGCGCCATTTAGCAAATATTTTGCAATTGCCGATGAAAACGTTTACATTTCGCGTATCGGCTCAGGGGCTGCGGCAACGGGAGCGACGCATTGGTCACGATCAAGGACGTCGCTCGGGAGGCAAAGGTTTCAGTGGCGACCGTGTCACGCGCTTTGAACGGGAGCCTCGACGTCACGCCGGATACGCGCGCGCGCATCGAGCGTGTCGCCGCGCGCCTGCGTTACGTGCCGATGGGCGCCGCGCGCAGCCTGGTCACCCGCCGCACCCAGACGATCGGGGCACTCCTTCCCGATCTTTTCGGTGAATTCTTCTCCGAGCTGATCCGCGGCATCGACCTCGCGGCGCGCGCGCGCGATCTTCACCTGCTGGTGTCGAGCTCGCACGGCGACGCGGACGAAGCCGCCGCCGCCCTGCGCGCGATGCAGGGGCGCGTGGACGGCGTGTTGATCATGTCGCCGCACGTGGACGCCGCTTTCCTGCGCAAGCACCTGGCTGCTTCGCTGCCTGCGGTGCTGATGGACAGCGCACCGCGCGAGCGCCATTGCCCGCACGTCAACATCGACAACTACGGTGGTGCCTGCGCGATGACGCGGCACCTGCTGGGGCGGGGCCACCACCATCTTGCGTTCATCGAAGGACCGGCAGGCAACCACGACGCTCGCGAACGCCGGCGCGGCTTCGAGGAAACGATCGCGGGACGACGGGCTGTGACCGCGCGCTATCTGCAAGGCGACTACAGCGAGGAATCCGGCTACGCCGCGGGCCGGGCGCTGTTGTCGGCGCGCAAGCTGCCCGATGCGGTATTCGCCGCCAACGACATGATGGCGATCGGTTGCCTGTCGGCCTTCAACGAGGC
>JAJPJT010000094.1 GCA_021324095.1 Gammaproteobacteria bacterium | reverse complement strand
TGCACCTGCTCAAGAAGGTGGAGGCGGCGAACCAGAGCAACAGCAAGCGTCCGATCAAGACCTGGTCGCGTCGTTCGATGATCCTGCCTGAAATGGTCGGGTTGACCATCGCGGTCCACAACGGACGTTTGCATGTGCCGGTGCTGGTCAACGAAAACATGGTCGGGCACAAGCTCGGCGAGTTTGCGGTGACGCGCACGTTCAAGGGTCACAGCGGCGCCGACAAGAAAGCCGCGGCGCCGAGCGCGCCGGCGGCAGCAGCCAAGTAATGGAGACCGTCATGACTACGACTCAAGCCAAGGCTGTCCTGCGCGGCGCGCGCATTTCGGCGCAGAAGGCGCGGCTGGTGGCGGACCTGGTGCGCGGCATGCCCGTCGGCACGGCCAGCGCCGTGCTCGAGCACACCAACAAGAAGGCGGCGCACCTGGTCCGCAAGGTGCTGCTGTCGGCGGTCGCCAACGCCGAGAACAACGTCGGCGCCGACGTGGACGAACTGAAGGTGTCGCGCATTTTCGTGGACGAAGGCGCGGTCATGAAGCGCATGCACGCACGCGCCAAGGGCCGCGGAGCAAGGATTTTGAAGCGCACGTCGCACATTACCGTTGAGGTTGGGTGAGTGATGTTTGCCATGTGCGCAAAAGCAGTGTGCTCCCACAACCCCCGCACGCGACTCGTCGCGTGCCGCCCCCTTCACTCAAGGGGGCTGAACAGCCGCTTCGATCGCGGCACCAAGGGAAACTGAAATCATGGGTCACAAAGTCAATCCAATCGGAATTCGCCTCGGCATTTCCAAGGACTGGAATTCCAAGTGGTTCGCGGGCAAGCGCCAGTACGCGGAGCACCTGGTCTCCGACCTCAAGGTGCGCGAGCTTCTCAAGAAGAAGCTGGCACAGGCCGGCGTGTCGAAGATCCAGATCAACCGGCCGCAGAAGAACGCGGACATCACCATCTTCACCGCGCGTCCGGGCGTCGTGATCGGCAAGAAGGGCGAGGACATCGAGAAGCTGCGCCGCGAAGTTTCCGCGATCATGGGCGTGGATGCGCACATCAACGTCAGCGAAGTGCGCAAGCCCGAGCTCGACGCGCAACTGGTCGCCGAGTCGATCGCGCAGCAGCTCGAGCGCCGTATCATGTTCCGCCGCGCAATGAAGCGCGCGGTGCAGAACGCGATGCGCTTGGGCGCGCTGGGCATCAAGGTCAACGTCGCCGGTCGTCTGAATGGCGCCGAGATCGCGCGGTCCGAGTGGTACCGTGAAGGACGCGTGCCGCTGCACACCCTGCGCGCCGACGTCGATTACGGGCTGGCCGAAGCGCACACAACCTATGGCGTCATCGGCGTCAAGGTTTGGATCTACAAGGGCGAGATCTTTGATTTTTCCGCAGTCGGCCAAGCCGCGAAGGAAGAAGAACGCAATGAAAACGCGCAACCGACGCGCCGTCCGCGCGCGGATCGCGATGACGAGCCGCGCCGCGAGCGTGCCCCGCGCGGGCGCCGCGAGCGGCAGACGGCCGAAAATTGAGGAGCGTTTTTGACACGGATAGCGTCTGATAAAGGCTGATTTGATCCTTGATCCGCTTCTATCCGTGTCTAAATTGCTTCTCGGCAGTTGCCGAAAGAGTTCGCAGGAAAACAGACCATGCTTCAGCCAAAACGCACCAAATTCCGCAAGCAGTTCAAGGGCCGCAACCGGGGCTTGAGCCTTTCCGGCAACCTCGTCAGCTTCGGCGAATACGGCCTGAAGGCGACCACCCGCGGCGCGATCACCGCGCGCGAGATCGAGGCTGCGCGCCGTTGCATCACGCGTTACGTGAAGCGCGGCGGCAAGCTGTGGATCCGCGTGTTCCCGGACAAGCCGATCACCAAGAAGCCGATCGAGGTCCGCATGGGCGCTGGCAAGGGCAACGTCGAATACTGGGTCGCGCCGATCCAGCCCGGCCGGATGCTGTACGAAATCGAAGGCGTCACCGAAGCCGAGGCGCGCGAGGCCTTCCGCCTTGCCGCGGCCAAGCTGTCGGTGCAAACCCAATTCGCGACCAGGGCGCTGCTGTGATGGATACCAACGAGATGCGCGGGAAGTCTGCGCAGGAACTGATCGACCATATCGCCGAGCTGCGCCGCGAGCAGTTCAGCCTGCGCATGCAAAAGGCACAGGGCCAGACCGCGCAGACGCACCAGTTCGCCAAGGTGCGCCGCGAAATCGCGCGCGCCGCGACGGTGCTTGGCGAGAAGCAGAGCCAGGGAGCCGCGTGATGAACGACAACAGCAAGACGACGCGCACCCTCGAAGGTCGCGTCAGCAGCAGCAAGAGCGCGAAGACGGTCACTGTGGTGATCGATCGCCAGGAACAGCACGGCCTGTACGGCAAGTTGCTGCGCCGTTCGACGAAGTTGCACGCGCACGACGAGAAGGGCGAGTGCCACGAAGGCGACCTGGTGCGCATCGCCGAGTGCCGGCCGATGTCCAAGACCAAGCATTTCCGCGTAGTGGAAGTGCTGGCGCGCGCGGCAGAATGAGAGGGCTTGAGCCATGATCCAGATGCAATCCATGCTGGCCGCGGCGGACAACAGCGGTGCGCGCGAACTGATGTGCATCAAGGTGCTGGGCGGTTCCAAGCGCCGCTACGCCAGCGTCGGCGACGTCATCAAGGTCTCGATCCGTGACGCGCTGCCGCGCAGCAAGGTCAAGAAAGGCGAGGTCTACAACGCCGTCGTGGTGCGTACCGCCAAGGGCGTCCGCCGTCCGGACGGATCGCTGATCCGCTTCGACGACAATGCCGCGGTGCTGCTGAACAACAAGCTGGAACCGATCGGCACCCGCATCTTCGGACCGGTCACCCGCGAACTGCGCAGCGAGCGGTTCATGAAGATCGTGTCGCTGGCGCCCGAGGTCCTTTGAATCCGGGAATCGGGAAACGGGAACAGGGAATCGGGAATCGGAAAGCAGCATCGCGCCAGCTTTTGCCCCCTTGAGTCAAGGGGGCGGATCGAATCGAAGATTCGACCGGGGTTGTGGGGGCATGATGCTGTTGGATGAGCGGGACGCTATGCGCTTCATTGAACAAGTGAGTTACCTATGAACAGGATCAGAAAGGGCGACACGGTTTACGTGATCGCCGGCAAGAACAAGGGCCAGCACGGCGAAGTCACGCGCGTCGTCGGCGACCGCGTGTTCGTGCAGAACATCAACATGGTCAAGCGCCACACCAAGCCGAACCCGCAGTTGCAGCAGCCGGGCGGCATCGTCGAGCGCGAAGCCCCGATCCACATTTCCAACGTCATGCTGTACGACCTGGCCACCGGCAAGGGCGAACGCGTGGGCCGCAAGACGCTGGGCGACGGGCGCAAGGTACGCGTGTACCGGTCGACCGGCGAAGTCGTGGACGCGTGAGGAAGCCGCAATGACCCGTCTCGAAAAAATCTACAAAGACGAAGTGACGCCGGCGCTGATGAAGCGCTTCGGCTACAAGAACGCGATGCAGGTGCCGCGCATCAGCAAGATCACGCTCAACATGGGCGTGGGCGAGGCCGCCGCAAACAAGAAGGTGCTGGAGAACGCGACCGCCGACATGGCGAAGATCGCCGGCCAGAAGCCGGTCGTGACCAAGGCGCGCGTGTCGGTCGCCTCGTTCAAGATTCGCGACGGCTGGCCGATCGGCTGCAAGGTCACCTTGCGCCGCGCGAACATGTGGGAGTTCCTCGACCGCCTGATCAACATTTCGCTGCCGCGCGTACGCGATTTCCGCGGCGTGTCCGGCCGTGCGTTCGACGGCCGCGGCAACTACAACATGGGCGTGAAGGAACAGATCATCTTCCCGGAAATCGACTTCGACCAGGTCGACGCGATGCGCGGCATGGACATCTGCATCACCACGACCGCGAAAACCGACGCGGAAGCGAAGGCATTGCTGGAAGCTTTCCACTTCCCGTTCCGCAACTGACGAGAGACGTAGACCGATGGCCAAGAAATCCATGGTGAATCGCGACCTGAGACGTGCCAAGTTGATCAAACAGCACGCCGGCAAGCGCACCGATCTCAAGAAGATCATTGCCAGCACCGGTGCGAGCTATGAGGAGAAGATGGCTGCGGCGGCCAAGCTTCAGAAGCTGCCGCGCGACTCCAGCCCGTCGCGTCTGCGCACCCGCTGCGCGATGACCGGTCGGCCGCGCGCGGTGTACGTGAAGTTCGGCCTGTCCCGCAGCAAGTTGCGCGAAGCGACAATGCGCGGCGACGTGCCGGGGCTTCGCAAAGCGAGCTGGTAACCAAGCGGGGCTTGGGATTGGGGGCTGGGGAAAATCAAGAGCAGGCAGCCGCTTTTCCCTAGTCCCCAACCCCCAGCCCCAGGTTTCGGATATCGATGCAGTTTCAAGGAAACAACCCATGAGCATGACTGATCCCATCGCCGATATGTTCACCCGCATCCGCAATGCCCAGGCCATGGGCAAGCAGACGGTGAGCATGCCGGCTTCGAAGTTGCGCCAGGCGCTGGCCGACCTGTTGAAGGCCGAAGGCTACGTGCTGGATTCGCGCCGCGCGCAAGACGGCGACAAGGCGCAGCTCGAAATCAAGCTGAAATATTTCGAAGGCAAGCCCGCGATCGAGCGCATCGAGCGCGTCAGTCGCCCGGGCCTGCGCGTGTATCGCGGCAAGGACACGCTGCCGAAGGTGCTGGGCGGCCTCGGCATCTCCATCGTGTCCACTTCGGCCGGGCTGATGACCGACGCGCAGGCGCGCGCCAAGGGCCTCGGCGGCGAAGTGATCGGCCGCGTCGCGTAGAAGGACGGAGCATTGATATGTCACGAGTAGCCAAGAAGCCCATCGCGTTGCCGAAGGGCGTCGAATGCCAGGTGGCCCAGGACGGAATCACGGTGAAGGGTCCCAAGGGCACCCTGAAGATGCACGCAATCCCGGGCGTCGAGATCAGGAGCGCGGACGGACACCTGACCTGTGCCGACGGCAGCGCCGAAACGAAATTCGCGGGCACGACCCGTGCGCTGCTGGCCAACATGGTCAAGGGCGTGAGCCAGGGTTACGAGCGCAAGCTGGAGCTGGTCGGCGTCGGCTTCCGCGCGGCGTTGCAGGGCAAGAACCTGAACCTGTCCATCGGGTTCTCGCATCCGGTGGTGTTCCCCGCGCCGGAAGGCATCACGCTGGAAACGCCGTCACCGACGGAGATCCTCGTCAAGGGTGCCGACAAGCAGCGGGTCGGGCAGACCGCCGCGAAGATCCGCGCGTTCCGTCCGCCGGAACCCTACAAGGGCAAGGGTGTGCGCTATGCCGGCGAGCGCATCACGCTGAAAGAAGCGAAGAAGGCTTGAGTATGATCGACAAGAAAACCTCGCGTCTGCGTCGCGCCAAGACCGCGCGCGCGCGCATCCGCAAGCTGGCCGTGCCGCGTTTGAGCGTGCACCGCAGCGGACAGCACATCTATGCGCAGGTCATCGCCGCGGACGGCGAAACCGTGGTTGCGGCTGCTTCCACCGTCCAGAAGAACGTTCGCGACGGTTTGAAGGGCACCAAGAACAAGTCCGCCGCCGCGGCCGTCGGCAAGGCGATCGCCGAGAAGGCGCGTGCCGCGGGCGTCGAATCGGTTGCGTTCGATCGCTCGGGATTCAAGTACCACGGCCGTGTGGCGGCCCTGGCGGATGCCGCGCGCGAAGCGGGATTGAAATTCTAAGAGCAGGGATTAGGGACGAGTAGCAAGGACGTGTTTGCGGATCGCTTTTGCTCGCCCCTCATCCCTCGGCTCTGAAACACACAACAACTCCAAGCGGCTTGATGCCGCAAGCAAATGCCCGCATTTCGCGGGCGCAAGGTGAAAACATGGCGAACAACGATCGCGACAATTCGGACGGGATGCTGGAAAAACTCATCGCCGTCAACCGTGTGGCCAAGACGGTCAAGGGCGGCCGGCAGATGAGCTTTACCGCGCTGACCGTGGTCGGCGACGGCGCCGGCAAGGTCGGCTTCGGGTACGGCAAGGCGCGCGAAGTGCCGGTCGCGATCTCGAAGGCGATGGAACGCGCGCGCCGCAACATGGTCACAGTAGGGTTGAACAACGGCACCATCTGGTATCCCGTGAAAGCCAACCATGGCGCGGCCCGCGTGTTCATGCAGCCGGCTTCCGAAGGTACCGGCGTGATCGCCGGCGGCGCGATGCGCGCCGTGCTGGAAGTCGTCGGCGTGAAGGACGTGCTGGCCAAGGCGGTCGGTTCGCGCAACCCGATCAACCTGGTGCGCGCCACCATCAAGGGCCTGCAGTCGGTCGCGAGCCCGGAATACATCGCGGCCAAGCGCGGCAAAAAGGTCGAGGAACTCGGTCATGGCGGCTAAGAAAACCACCACCGGCACCGTGAAGGTGCGGCTCGTGGGCGGCCTGCGCGGCGTGCAGTCGCGGCACCGCCTGAGCGTGAAGGCACTGGGCCTGAATCGCACGGGCGACGTGCGCGAATTGAAGGACAGCCCGCAGGTGCGCGGCCTGATCAACACGGTCAACTATCTGGTCCGGGTCGAGGAGTAAGTCATGCGTTTGAACACATTGAAACCCGGCAAAGGCGCGCGCAAGGAGCGCCGCCGCGTCGCGCGCGGCATTGGTTCGGGGCTCGGCAAGACTGCGGGCCGCGGCCACAAGGGCCAGCACGCGCGCGCCGGCAATACGCATACCATTGGTTTCGAAGGCGGCCAGATGCCGCTGCAGCGCCGCCTGCCCAAGGTCGGCTTCCGCTCCAAAAAGCAGATCGAGTCGCAGCAGGTGTTCCTCTACCAGATCGCGGGTCTCAAGAATGACTCGATCGATTTGGCAGCGCTGCGCGAAGCCCGGCTGGTCGACAGCCGCGCCAAGCGCGTCAAGATCGTCAAGAAAGGCGAAATCGGCCGGGCGGTGAAGGTCTCTGGCGTGCTCGCGACCGCAGGCGCCAAGGCGGCGATCGAAGCTGCCGGCGGCTCGGTGGAGTAAGCGTGGCTACAAGCAAGACATCATCCAATCCGCTGGCCCAGTTCGGGAAATTGACCGAACTGCGGCAGCGCCTGCTGTTCGTGGTCGGGGCGCTCGTCGTGTTCCGGCTGGGTTCGTTCATCCCGGTGCCGGGCGTCAACCCGGAAGCGATGACGCGGATGATCGAGCAGGGCGGCGGGCTCCTGAACATGTTCAACATGTTCTCGGGCGGCGCGCTGGCGCGCTTCTCGCTGTTCGCACTGGGCGTGATCCCGTACATTTCGGCATCGATCGTGGTGCAGATGATGGGTTCGGTCCTGCCGAGCTGGCAAGCGCTGAAAAAGGAAGGCCAGTCCGGCCAGCGCATCCTCACCAAGTACACGCGCTGGGGCACGGTCGGCTTGTCGGCGTTCCAGGCTTTCGGCATCGCGATGGCGTTGCAGAAGGAAGGCATCGCCGGCGGCGTGCCGATCGTGTACGACCCCGGCTTCGGGTTCATCTTCGCGTCGGTGATCGGCCTGACCGCGGGCAGCATGTTCCTGATGTGGCTCGGCGAACAGATGACCGAACGCGGCATCGGCAACGGCATTTCGCTGCTCATCTTCGCGGGCATCGTCGACGGAATCCCCGACGGCGTCGCGAGCTACTTCGCCACCAACAAGGGAAACATCCAGCCCCTGAACCTCGCCGCGGTGGTGGCCATCGTCCTCGCGAC
>JAJPJT010000059.1 GCA_021324095.1 Gammaproteobacteria bacterium | reverse complement strand
CGCGCGCCGGCACGGCATCGAGGTCGTGCGCCGCATCAGCGGCGGCGGCGCGATGTTCATCGAGCCAGGCAATACCATCACCTATTCGCTGTACGCGCCGGAAACCCTGATCGCCGGCATGGGTTTCCAGGAATCCTACGAGTTCATGGACGCATGGGTGATCGATGCGCTGCAGGGGCTCGGCATCCACGCCTGGTACCAGCCGCTGAACGACATCACTTCGCCGGCCGGCAAGATCGCGGGCGCGGCACAGACCCGCCGCGGCGGCGCGGTGCTGCACCACGTCACGATGGCCTACGACATCGACACCGCCAAGATGCTGGACGTGCTCCGGATCGGCCGC
Source organism: Gammaproteobacteria bacterium (assembly GCA_021324095.1). Taxonomy (GTDB): domain Bacteria; phylum Pseudomonadota; class Gammaproteobacteria; order Xanthomonadales; family Rhodanobacteraceae; genus 66-474. The sequence goes on along the minus strand of JAJPJT010000059.1, from coordinate 8,615 downwards.
GAGAAACTGTCGGACAAGGCCACCCAGAGTGCCGCGAAGCGCGTCGACCCGCTGCGCAGCCAGACCGGCCTCGCACGCGCCGAGGTCATCGACAAGATGATCGCGACCTTCCGTCGCCGCTACGGACTCGCCACCGGCCGGCTGCATCCGCACGAACTGGAACGCGCCGGCACGCTCGCCGAGTCCAAGTTTTCCTCGGCTGCGTGGACCGGTATCGTTCCGTAGCCCGGCGAGTCGAAAGTCGACGCGTGGCGGGGTCCCGAGCGGGAACTTTCCGCCAGGTCCGCTTTCCCATTTCGAGCTCCTTTCATCGAGCTTCCCCACAGACCCGGACGGCCGGCGCAATGAAGGCCCCAAGCTCTCTCCTGATCCTCGCCGCCGGTCTGCTGGCCGCACCCGCGTTCGCGCAAACCACAGGCAGTCCGCTGAATCTGCAACTGCCGCCCGGCGACATGCCGGCCGTTGCGAGCACCGCGACCAAGCCTGCGCGTCCCGACCCGGCAGCAGGACCTGCAACCGCCAGCACCGCTGTGGTCAGTGGCCATGCCGCGCCGGGCGTGTACTACGGCGACACCAGCGGCCGCACGTACAAGACGGCCGAGACGCGGGTTCCAACCTGCGACGATTCCACTTACAACCAAGCGCAGATGCACGGCAGCGTCACGACGGGCGTGTACAGCGCCGGCCACCGGGGCAGTGGCAGTTGGGGCGGAGCGACGGTCGACATCAGCAAGGCCTTCGGCAGTTGCGAGCATCCAACCGGCGGCGTCAGCATCACGATCGGCGGCGGCAGCGGGCGTTTTCACGGCCACTGATCACGTTGCGCCTGTGCCGGTGGCGTGATCGGATAAAGTGCGCGGCAGCACTTTTCTGCCATTCGCGATAAGGGGCCCTCCTCATGCGCTGGATCCGACGCGTCGCCATCGCGCTGATCGTGGTCGTCGTGATCGTGCTGGCGATCGGTTGGCGACTGCTCGCCGGCAGCCGGCCTCAGGCTGATGGCACCGTGACCGTCCAGGGCCTGTCGGCGCCGGTGACGATTGCCCGCGATGGCGACGGCATCCCGACCATCACCGCGCGGAATCGGCGCGACCTCGCCTACGGGCTCGGCTTCGCGCATGGGCAGGAACGCTTCTTCCAGATGGATCTGCAGCGCCGCGACGCCGCGGGTGAACTGGCGGCGCTGGTCGGGCCGAAGGCGCTCCCCATCGATGAAAACCACCGCATGCACCGCTTCCGCGCCCTGGCGGAACGCGAACTGGCGTTGATGACCCCGCCCCAGCGCAAGTTGGTGGATGCCTACACGGCAGGCGTCAACGCGGGACTGGCGCACCTTTCCGTGCGTCCTTGGGAATACCTGCTGCTCGGGGCGAAACCGAAGCCATGGACCGATGCCGACAGCATCCTCACCATCGATGCGATGTATTTCGATCTGAACCAGAACGGCGACGACCAACGTGAATTGAACATCGCACGGCTGCGCGCCGTGCTGCCGCGCCCGCTCGCCGATTTCCTGCTGGCGCCCGCTCCGCGCTGGGAAGCGCCGATGCAGGGCGGACCGACGCCGCCCGTCGCGATGCCGGACGCGTCCGTGTTCGACCTGCGCAAAAATGAATCCCTCTCCCTCCGGGAGAGGCGGCGCGGAGCGCCGAGCGCGCAGCGCTGGGGTGAGGGTCCGGGATCGCAAAACCACTCGAGTCTCGCGCGAATCGGACCAAGTGGTTTTTCCGAACCCTCATCCGGCGCTTCGCGCCACCACCGAGTTTTCGGCCATGGACGGCGGTTGTACCCGGAGGGAGAAGGGAACAGCGATGCCGCGAACACAGGCGTCGGCAGCAATGGTTTTGCCGTGGGCGGTGCGCTCACCGGCGGCGCCGCGCTGCTGGCCAACGATCCGCACCTGCACCTGCGCGTGCCGAACATCTGGTATCGCGCGCAACTCCGCTATCCCGATCCGGCCAATCCGAAAAAGATGATCGTGTTGAACGGCGTCACCCTGCCCGGCGCGCCGGCCATGGTCATCGGCAGCAACGGCCATATCGCGTGGGGTTTCACCAACACCGAAGGCGACTGGATGGACTGGGTGCGGGTGATCCGCAATCCGAAAAATCCGATGCAATACAGGACGCCGGACGGGTGGGCCACGATCGCCAGGCACGACGAAACGATCCACGTGAAAGGCGCGTCCGCCGTGCACACCACCGTCGAGGACACCATCTGGGGGCCGATCATGGCCAAGGACACCGACGGCACGCCGCTGGCGCTCGCCTGGATCGCGCAGGACCCGCGCGCGGTCAATCTCAACCTGATGAAGCTCGAGACGACGGCGACCGTCGCCCAGGCATTGGCGCTCGCGCCGACCATCGGCATCCCTCCGCAGAATCTCGTGGTCGCGGACACGCAGGGCAACATCGGCTGGAGCGTTGCCGGCAGCGTGATTCCCGTCCGCGCCGGCTTCGACCCGTCGGTGCCGGCCGACTGGTCGAAGCCCGGTACCGGCTGGATCGGGTATGCGACGCCGGACCAGGACCCGAAGATCGACAACCCACCCGGATCGCGCATCTGGACCGCCAACCAGCGCATCGTCGGGGGCGAGGCGCTGAAACTCATCGGCGACGGAGGCTACGACCAGGGCGCACGCGCGCAACAGATCCGCGATGACCTGCGCGCCGGCGATCATTTCATCCCGCGCGACATGCTCGACATCCAACTCGACGATCGCGCCTTGTTTCTCGCGCGCTGGCAGAAGCTGCTGTTGTCCGTGCTCGATGCGTCGCATTGCGATCGACGCGATGCGGCAGGAACGGGTGCGTCCGCTTCAAAAATGGGCCCCGGCTCATCGCACGTCCCTGTGCTGGCCGGAACGAGTACAGCCACTTCAGAAATGGGTCCCGGCTCATCGCACGTCCCCGTGCTGGCCGGGACGCGTGCATCCTGCACGCGGCTGATCGCGCTGAGACCCTTCGTCGTCAAGTGGCAGGCGCGCGCCGCCAGTGACAGTGTCGGGTATCGCATCGTCCGGATGTTCCGGGAGCGGGTGCGCGAGAACGTGCTGGCACCGTTCTCCGCGCTCGCCACGCAGAAATGGACGGACTTCGCCTGGCCGACGCCCGCGGTCGGCGAGTACGCGGTCTGGACAATGGTGACGCAAAAACCGGCATGGCTGCTCGATCCGAAATACACGGACTGGAACGGCTTGCTGTCTGCATCCGCCGTGCAGGTGGCGGATGCGCTGGCGGCGCTTCCCGGTGCACTCAAGGACAAGACCTGGGGACGCTACAACACCGCCCAGATCGACAACCCCTTGTCGGTCGCGCTGCCCGGCTGGCTGGGCCGGCTCTTCGACATGCCGCACGACCCGTTGCCCGGCGACAACGACATGCCGCGCGTGCTGCACCCCGCGTTCGGCGCGTCGATGCGGATGGACGTGCAACCCGGCAACGAGGCGCACGGCATTCTGGAAATGCCCGCCGGCCAATCGGACAACCCCCTGTCGCCCTGGTTCGGCAAGGGTCATGAAGCGTGGGTGCACGGCAAGTCGACGCCGTTTCTGCCCGGTCCCGCGAAATACCACCTGACATTGCAGCCGGCGCGTTGAGTCGGCGGGACATGAATGCGTGACGAATTGCGCTTGAATCACACCGCGCAAACCGGCGACCATCGCCGCATGCAATCCAGACGTTCCCATGCACTCGGATTCCGTCGGTTCGCCCGCTGCTCGATCTTGCTCGCGGCTGTTCTGCTGCCAGCGGCGTGCACGCAGGAATCGCGCGGCATCGCCAGCCACGACGTCGCGTTCGAGAACGTGCATTTCCGGATCGTGACGATCGATCTCGCCGAAGCCAACCTGTCCCTGCACTGGCGCGATCCCGAAACGGGCAAGCCGTTCGCCAGCATCCATGCCTTGCAGCAATGGGGTGCGTCGCACGGAAAGGCGCTGCTGTTCGCCGCCAACGCCGGGATCTACGACGCGTATGGCGAACCGCTCGGCCTGTACGTCGAAAACGGCAAGGCCATCAAGCCGCTCAACACGGTGCACGGCGACCCGACTGCCGGCAACTTCTCCCTGTTGCCGAACGGTGTATTTTCAATCGATGCCGGCCACCACGCGGCGGTGCAGACCACGGCGGATTTTGCCGCGTCGCACGCCCAACCACGCCTGGCCACGCAATCGGGGCCGATGCTGGTGATCGACGGCAAGATCAATCCGCATTTCGACGCCGCGTCGGACAGCGCCAAGTGGCGGAGCGGTGTCTGCGCACCGAATCCCGGCAAAGCCGTATTCGTGGTCAGCACGGGTCCCGTGAACTTCCACACCTTCGCCACGCTGTTCCGCGACAAGCTCGGCTGCCGCAACGCGCTGTTCCTCGACGGCACCCTTTCGCAGATTTACGTGGACGGCAACTACTACGGCGCGCCGGCATTCATGGTGAAACCCTACGCAGGCATCTTTGCCGTGTTTGCGTCTGAAGGCGGCCCATAAGCAACGCCGCAGATGCTCGTCGGCGCGCCCTCGGCCATCGCGACCGTCGATCCCGCGGGCCGTCGGCATATCGCTCAACCAACACTTGCGGCAAAGCACCTCGGCGTCGAACTGTGCTCTGGACGGGCCTCCGGCTGTTTCGACCGTCTCTCACTGGCCGCCTATGCCACGCATCTCCGCGTCTGCGTACGCGGTAGATTCCCCGACGCCACGCCAGACCGCCAACTCCTCGGTCATCTCACGGGTCTTGGACTCCATCAGTTGGTAGGCGTCCGCGCCCAACAACAGGCGAAGCGGCGGGTGCTTGGCTTCCACCACCTGGATCATGGCAAGCGCGGCTTTGTGCGGGTCGCCAGGCTGTCGACCGCTGTTGCCATACAGGTACTGGCGAACAGGCTCGATCACCGGCTGGTATTCGTCGATCGTGGTCTCGGGCCGCATGTTGGAATCGCCGGCAAACCCGGTTCGGAATGCGCCGGGTTCCACCAGCGTCACGCGAATCCCGAGAGGAGCCACTTCATCGCGCAAGGCTTCCGAAAATCCCTCGAGCGCGAATTTCGCCGCGCCATAAAGCGAGAATCCGCCGATATTGACTCGGCCGCCTACGCTGGAAATATTGAGGATGTGGCCGCGCCTCTGCTTGCGCATCGTCGGCAATACCGCGCGTGTCATCTCGATGGCTCCGAAAAAGTTGACCTCCATCGCCTTGCGGATCTGTGCGGAAGAGAACTCCTCCGCGGCACCCAGGCTGCCACGGCCTGCATTGTTGACGAGCACGTCAATGCGTCCGAACCTCGTCACAGCCGCGTTCACAGCCGACTTTCGCTCCTCATCGTCCGTCACGTCCAAGCGCAGGCCGATTGCACGGTCGCGGTATCGGTCAACGAGATCCGAGACGGCTTCCGGCTTGCGGGCGGTCAAAACGGCGCAACCGCCTCTCTCCAGAACCGCCTCGGCAAGCGCGCGGCCGAAGCCGCTGCTGGTGCCGGTAATCAGGTAAATCCGGTTCATTCGTTTTCCTCGTCATCTGAGCAAGCGTTCTGCGATTTGCATATGCAACTCTGGAAGCCGCTCCAGGTCGTCCAGCGCCACGTGCTCGTCGATCTTGTGGATACTCGCATTGACAGGCCCGATCTCGACCACTTCGGCGCCGAGCGGTGCAACGAAACGGCCGTCGGACGTGCCGCCGCCGGTGCTGGGTTCGGGTTCGATGCCACAGACTTTTCGGCACGCGTCGATCACAACCTCGCGCAGCATGCCACCTTCTGGCGAGTGGAAGGGTTCGCCCGAGAGATTCCACTCGAGCGCGTAATCGACGCCGTGCCTTTTCAGGATCGCCTCGGTGCGTTCGCGCAATGACTCCGCACTGCTGGCCGTCCCGAAACGGAAGTTCGCATGGACGGTGAGCGAACCCGGAATCACGTTGAGCGCGCCGGTGCCGCCGTGGAGGTTCGAAATCTGGAACGTGGTCGGCGGAAAATCCGCATTGCCTTCATCCCAACGCGCCGCTGCGAGTTCGGCCAGTACCGGCGCGACCGCGTGGATCGGATTGCTTGCAAGCTCGGGATAGGCAACGTGCCCTTGCACGCCGTGCACGGTCAGCGCCATGGACAACGACCCGCGCCGGCCCACGCGGATCAGATCACCCAGCTTTTCCCTTGAGGACGGCTCGCCCACCACGCACCAGTCGATGCGCTGTCCAGTCTCGCGAAAATGTTGCGCGACCCGGCGCACGCCGTCGAGATTCGTGGGCCCTTCCTCGTCGCTGGTCAGCAGCAGCGCGACCGTGCCCGCATGATCGGCATGTCGCGACACGAATTGCTCCAACGCCACGGTCATCGCCGCGACGCCGGATTTCATGTCGGCGGCGCCGCGCCCGTACAGCCTGCCGTCGCGGACAGTCGGCTCGAAAGGCGGCGAGTTCCAATCCGTTTCCGGCCCGCTGGGCACCACATCGACATGACCGAGGAAGGCGAGCACCGGGGCGCCCGCCCCATGCGTTGCCCACAGATTCGAGACCTCCCCGTAACGCAAGTGCTCGCACCGAAATCCCGACTTCTGCAACCGCGTCGCAACCAGATCCATGCAGCCCGCGTGGTCCGGCGTCAGCGAGCGGCGACGGATCAACTCGCAAGTCAGATCGAAAACGTCGGACACGGCGCGATGCTCGCAAGAAAGGCAATGCCGCAGGATAGCAATGGCATCTTCAGCCCGCGATGGCCGTGCCCAGTAGATGCCCCACGCCGAAAGTGATCGCAGCCGCCACGGCGGTAATCGCGAACTGCCGTGCGATCGAAAACGCGAGATTCCGTCCGGTGAACAGCGAAGTGCCGACCGCGATCAGGCACAAACCCACAAAGGTTGCGCCCATGCTGGCAAACATCGCGTTGGGCCCCACGATGAAAAAATAGGGAGCCACGGGAAAAATCGCGCCGAACGCGAAGAAGCAGAGGGACGAAACGGCGGCACTCCACGCCGAGCCACCCAGTTCGGACGGATCGACACCCAGGTCTTCGCGCACCAGGGTATCCAGCGCGGTGCGCGGCGTTTCCGCGAGATGTTCGGCGAGGTGCTCGGCCTTGGCGCGCCCGAGGCCCTTGTCGCGATAGATGCCCGCGATATGCCGGATGCCTTCTTCCGGCGCAACCGCGAGGCGTTCGGCGCGCTCGGTGATCTGCGCCTGGTAGAACTCGCGCGAGCTGTTGACCGACAGCCATTCGCCCAACGCCATGGAGCATGCTCCGGCGACGAGGCCCGCGAGGCCCGCCAGCAACACCGCATGGTTGCCGGTGGCAGCACCCGCCATGCCCATCACCAGGCTGACGTTCGACACGAGACCATCGTTGGCGCCCAGTACCGACGCACGCAAGGTGTTGCCACCCGCTGCGCGATGGCGATGGGTTCGTCCGCGCTGGTCCGCCCGCACGAAATGGTCCGTGTGGCCGGCCCGATCGACCGGCGTTTCCAGGTGATCGGCGTGCTCCAGCCGGACGACGGTCGGCATCACGAAACCGGTGCCGAACCACCGCGCGAGCGCGCCCAGCACACGCACGCGGGTGCGCGGATGCGCAGGTGGAACATCCGCACCGAGTTCACGCAGGCGCGATTCCCAGAACAGGGCGTTGACGCGTTCACCCTCGGCGATTCGCCGATACGCGCGTGCGAGGCGCGGGTCGGCCGCCAGCCCCGCGAGCCGCGCGTAAAGCGCCTCGTTGTCGCGTTCGACGCGCAGGTTCTTGACGTAACGGCGGGCGCGCGGGTCCGTCACTTGCCGAACAACTTCTTGAACGCGTTGTCGCTGAAGCCCACGCTGATGGCGCCGTCCTCGCGCACCACCACCGGACGCCGGATCAGCGCGGGATATTCCTTCAACAGCAATGTCCACTCCGGATCGCTGGCCGGGTGCTTGCGCTGCGGCAACAGATTGCGCCACGTGGTCGACGCCTTGTTGATCAGCATTTCCCAGCCGCCGAGTTGCCCCGCCCAGTCTTTCAGTGTTGCCGCGGAAACGGGATTGGCGCGGTAGTCGACGAACGTGTATTCCACGCCGAAGCGATCCAGCCAGTTGCGTGCCTTGCGGCAGGTGTCGCAGGTGGGGAGGCCGTAAAGGGTGATTTGGGTCATGTGGAAACTCGCTCCGATCACGCGTCCAGGTGCGGCGACGAGGGTTCGGGGGCGGGTAGCGGGGGCGCGAAAACCGTCGTGTTACGCACTCGTGCAAATCCCGACAAGCGCATCGCTGCCGTTCCGTAACTTATCGATCTCGCACGATCCTGCACCTTTGCGCCCCCACGACCCGTCCCCCCCCCCCGCTCCTGATAAGCGCCCCCACTACCCATCCCCTGTCCCCGCTCTCAGCAACTCATTGATCGACGTCTTCGCGCGCGTCTTCTCGTCCACCCGCTTGACGATCACCGCCGCGTACAGGCTGTGCGAGCCGTCCGCGGCGGGCAGCGTGCCGGAAACCACCACGCTGCCTGCGGGCACGCGGCCGTAGGAAACCTGTCTCGCGGCGCGATCGTAGATGCGCGTGGACTGGCCGAGATAGACGCCCATCCCGAGCACGCTGCCGTGTTCCACGACCACGCCTTCCACCACTTCCGAGCGCGCGCCGATGAAACAGTCGTCCTCG
>JAJPJT010000056.1 GCA_021324095.1 Gammaproteobacteria bacterium | reverse complement strand
GGGTCCGTCCACACCACCACTCCCACAGAAATGCAAAAACGCCCACAAGGGGCGTTTGCATTTCTGGCGGAGAGGGTGGGATTCGAACCCACGGTACGGCGAACCGTACGCCGGATTTCAAGTCCGGTGCTTTAGACCACTCAGCCACCTCTCCGTAACCCGAACAACGTACGCCGGATTTACTCGGCACGTCCTGTGCCTCGCCCTGCGGGCCATCGGCTGCGCCGATGTTCGCTCCGGCATCCTGCCTCCGCAGTCAAGTCCGGTGCTTTAGACCACTCAGCCACCTCTCCGTAACCCGAACAACGTGTGCCGGATTTACTCGGCGCATCCTGCGCCTCGCCCTCCGGGCCATCGGCTGTGCCGATGTTCGTTCCGGCATCCTGACTCCGCAGTCAAGTCCGGTGCTGTTGTTCGTCTCGTCCCTGAGACTCACCCTTCGCTACGCTCAGGGCCAGCCTTTCGGCTGTCCAAGTTCGCTCCCGGCGAACTTGTGACCACTCAGCCACCTCTCCATGACACCAGTTTCGTCATTCCGGGGCCGACCCGGTTTCATCGGGGCGGAACCCGGAATCCATTTGCTCTTGTCGGATAGCAAGCTGGATTCCGGCCTGCGCCGGAATGACGATTCTAGGATGTCCATCGCCGTGAGCCGAACATCGGCTACTCGATCCGCTCTATACCGCCCATATACGGCCGCAGCGCTTTCGGCACGCTGATCGAACCATCGGGGTTCTGATAGTTCTCCATCACGGCGATCAAGCAGCGACCTACCGCAAGACCCGAGCCATTGAGCGTGTGCACAAGTTCCGGCTTTCCCGTCGCAGGATTTCGCCAGCGCGCCTGCATGCGGCGCGCCTGGAAATCGGTGCAGTTGGAGCACGACGAAATCTCGCGATACATGTTCTGCGAGGGCAGCCAAACTTCCAGATCGTAAGTCTTGGCCGCAGCAAAACCCATGTCGCCCGTGCACAGCGCCATCTTGCGGTACGGCAGCTCCAGCTTCCACAGCACCTTTTCGGCATGGCTGGTCAATTCTTCCAGCGCCTCGAATGATTTCGAGGGCTCGACGATCTGTACCAGTTCCACTTTCTCGAACTGGTGCTGACGGATCATGCCCTTGACGTCCTTGCCATAGCTGCCCGCCTCCGCGCGAAAACACGGGGTATGTGCGGTCAGGCGCATCGGCAGCGCGTCGGCTTCGACGATCGAATCGCGCACCAGGTTGGTCAGCGATACTTCCGCCGTCGGAATCAAATAGCGCTTCGTTTCTCCAACGGTCGTCGAAAACAAATCCTCCTCGAACTTCGGCAACTGCCCCGTGCCCTGCATGGTTTCGGGATTCACCAGCAACGGCACGTTGCATTCGGTGTAGCCGTGCTCGCGGGTGTGCAGGTCCAGCATGAACTGCGCGAGCGCGCGGTGCAGGTGCGCGAGCTGCCCGCGCAGCACGGTGAAGCGCGCACCGGACAGCTTCGCACCGGCCTCGCCGTCCAGCCACCCGTGGCGCGCGCCGAGCTCGACGTGGTCCCTCACCGCGAAATCGAACGCGCGCGGCGTGCCCCAGCGCGACACCTCGACGTTTTCCGATTCGTCCTTGCCAAGCGGCGCCGACGCGTTCGGCAGGTTCGGAATGCCGAGCGCGATCGCCGACAGCTTCTGCTGCACCTCGGCCAGTGCTGCCTCGTTGGCCTTCAGCTTGTCGCCGATGCCGGCGACCTCGGCCATGATCGGAGTTGTGTCTTCGCCTTTTGCCTTCGCCTGCCCGATAGCCTTGGACCGCGCGTTGCGCTGCGCCTGCAGTTCCTGGGTTTGGGTCGCGAGGCGCTTGCGATCGGCTTCCAGCGATTCGATCGACGCGACATCGAGATCAAAGCCACGCGTATTCAGCCGTGCCGCCGTGTCGGCGAGGTGCGCGCGCAGCAATACCGGGTCCAGCATGGATAATCCTTCCGGCAAAATGCCAAACGCTGCATTATCGCGGCACGTTCCCGCGCGGGCAAACCACCCGTCTCACCGTCCGCCATTCCAGGGGAAACCATGCGACACGTACGTCGGCTTGTCTGCGCCGAAGTCGCACCGACGCCACCTTGCCGCCATGGCTGCATCGCGACATGCGAACGAAACGCAACAGGCACGCCGCCTGAATGCACGACAACGGCTCACTGCCTCTCCCCGTCAACCCGGTTCAAGCTGCGGCGTTTTTGCCTTTGCCTGACACATTCTGCGTCAGCCCTACAGGAGTACACACCATGCGTTCGTCCAGCCGTACTGTCAGCTTGCTGTTGCTGGGTCTCACCGCGTTGGCCGTGGCCGCGCCGAGCTTTGCCGGTGACTCCCGCTTCGAACACCGTCATCCGCGCCGGGACCAGGTGCTGGATCGCGTGCAGAATCAAAACCATCGCATCACCGAACAGGTGCGCGAAGGCGAACTCACCCGCGCCCAGGCGCACGCGCTGCGCACGGAAGACCGCTCCATTGCCGAGCAGCAGCGCGCCGACGCCATGGACAACGGCGCCGACAGCAAGAACCACTTCAGGTACATCACCAAGCAGCAGCAGAAGCAGTTGAACCAGGAACTCAACGCGAACAGCAAGGAAATCGGGCATTGAAAGGCTTCGCCGCGGCGGGGCGGCGATGCCCCGCCACGGCGCGTGTGCACGACGTGCCGCCGTGCCTCCCCGGTATCCCGTAACCGGATGGAGCAACGCAAGCCTGTCAGCGCAGGCGCGCTTGTGCCCGCGCCTTCCGCAGCGCGTCGAGCTTCTCCCGGATCTTCGCCTCGACACCGTTCGCGGTCGGCGCGTAGAACTCGGTGCCGACCAGCGCATCGGGCAGGCATTGCTGATCCAGCGCGACGCCGCCCTCGACGTCGGGGTCGTATTGGTAGCCCTTGCCGTAGCCGAGTCCCTTCATCAGCTTGGTCGACGCATTGCGCAGGTGCATCGGCACTTCCAGCGTGCCGGTTTCGCGCACGTTTGCACGCGCGGCGCCATACGCGACGTAAGCCGCATTGCTCTTGGGTGCCATCGCCAGATACAAGGCAGCCTCGGCCAGCGCGAGTTCGCCTTCGGGCGAGCCGAGGCGTTCGTAGGTGTCCCACGCGTGCAGCGCCAATTGCCACGCGCGCGGATCGGCAAGACCGATGTCCTCGGTCGCCATGCGTACCATCCGGCGTGCCAAGTACAACGGCTCGCAACCGCCGTCCAGCATCCGCACCAGCCAGTACAGCGCGGCGTCGGGATCGGAGGAGCGCACCGATTTGTGCAACGCGGAGATCTGGTCGTAGAACTGCTCGCCGCCCTTGTCGAAACGGCGCGTGCGATCAGCCAGCACCTGTTGCAAGGTGGATTCATCGATGCGGCCGTCGTGCGCCAATTCCGCGGCGATCTCGAGGAACGTCAGCGCGCGCCGCACGTCGCCGTCCGCAGCTTTCGCCATCAGCGACAACGCTTCGTCATCGACCTGCAGGTGCAACGCCCCGAGTCCCCGTTCCTCGTCGGCCAGCGCGCGCCGCAATGCAATCACGATATCGTCCGCACCGACCGCGTCCATCACGTGCACGCGGCAGCGCGAGAGCAGCGCGGAATTGAGCTCGAACGAGGGATTCTCGGTGGTCGCGCCCACGAAAACGATCACGCCGCGCTCGATGTGAGGAAGAAACGCGTCCTGTTGGGCCTTGTTGAAGCGGTGCACCTCGTCCACGAACAACACGCTGCGCCGGCCCTGCGCGTACAAAGCCTCGGCTTCGGCCAAGGCCTTGCGCACATCGGCCAGCCCGGACAGCACGGCGGAGATGGCCTGGAAATGCGCGTCGGCATATTGCGCGACCAGCAGCGCCAGCGTGGTCTTGCCACAGCCGGGCGGCCCCCACAACACCATCGAATGCACGCTGCCAGCCTCCAGCGCACGCCGCAGCGCGCTGCCCTTGCCGAGCAGGCGATCCTGCCCGACGATTTCATCGAGCGTGCGCGGACGCATCCGCTCGGCGAGCGGCTTCAACGCGTCGGATTCAGGAAACAGCGCCTGCTCTCTTGAAAAGTCCGGCAAGGGCGCCGGTCTGTTCTTTGCCGTCAGGGAAGACGGCAATGATTTTTGTGCGGGTGTGCGGCGCGGCATCGGATCATCGTAGAGGATTCCGATCCCGCGTGAATGCCGTGCCTTCGGCACTCCCGGCCGACTACTCTCCCGAGGCGGGCGCGCTCGCTGACGCATCGCCCACCACGTCCGTGCCTTTGGGCGGCACGAAGGTGAACGTGCTGGGTGGCAGGCTCGGATTCCGCTCCCATCCGGAAAACGCAATATCGGTGCGATTCCCCAAGGTGTCCACGAACACCATCCGGCGCGGACCCGCGGCATCGAAGCCTATCTCGGCGTACTCGAACTGCGGATCCTTGCTGCGCGAAACGAGGTGCAGCCATTCGAGCCCATCGCGGGTGCCCGCGTCGGTTGCCTTGAATTCTGTGTCGAGTTGCGACAGATCGGTCAACACCGTCAACGGGCTGTGCGCCTCTTCGGAGCCCTGGTCGCGCACGGTCACCTGTTGCAGGTCGGGCTCGTACACCCAGACCTTCTTGCCGTCGGCGACGATCAACTGCTGGTAAGGATCGGTCACCTGCCAGCGGAACAGGCGCGGCGCCTCCAGCGCGAGCATGCCGTGGCTGGAACCGGTGATGTTGCCGTGCGCGTCATACACCGTCTGGCTGAAGTCGCCGCGCAGCGAATGCAGTCCCTTCGCGAACGCGTCGAGGCGCGCACGTGCGCCGGTAGCGGCGAATGCGGAGCCGGCGAGCAGCGACAGTACGAGCAGCAAAATCAATTTGCGCATGACACGCTCCTGGACAACCATTCAAGGCAGCTGTTGTGGAAAGTCAGACCATGGATGGTCGTGGTAGTGCTCATGACCTGGGATGCCTGCAAACCAACCGGTCGCACTTTGCAGCGATCAGGGACGATCGCACAATCAAGATGGAGGCGGCGCCAGTACTTCACGATTGCCGTTGTGCTGCGGCGGCGTCACCACGCCCTGCTGTTCCATCATTTCTATGAGACGCGCCGCGCGGTTGTAGCCGATCCTGAGATGCCGCTGCACGCCGGAAATGGAAGCGCGCCGCGACGAGGTGACGATGTGGACGGCCTTGTCGTACAACTCGTCCATGCCACCCTCGCCTTCTTCCGCGTCCTCGGGCAGGCCCGATTCGTTGATGACCTTGCCGTCGCCCAGCGCCTGCACTTCCTCCAGCACGCCTTCGATGTAGTTCGGCTCGCCCTGCGTGCGCAACCACTCTACGACCTTGTGCACGTCGTCGTCGCCGACGAACGCGCCGTGGACGCGCTCCGGCGTCGCGGTGCCCGGCGGCAGGTACAGCATGTCGCCGTTGCCGAGCAGGGTTTCCGCACCGGACTGGTCGAGGATCGTTCGCGAGTCGATCTTCGAGGAAACCTGGAACGCGATGCGGGTCGGAATGTTCGCCTTGATCAGGCCCGTGATCACGTCCACCGACGGGCGCTGCGTCGCCAGCACCAGGTGCACGCCCGCCGCGCGCGCCTTTTGGGCGAGCCGCGCGATCAGTTCCTCGACCTTCTTGCCGACGATCATCATCATGTCGGCGAACTCGTCGATCACCACCACCACGAACGGCAGCGGTTGCAGCGGTTGTGCCTTGTCGCCGGGCGCGTCGGGGTTCGCCTTGAACAATGGATCGGGCAATGGCTGGCCCGCCGCTTCGGCGTCGCGCACTTTCTTGTTGAAGCCCGCGAGGTTGCGCACGCCCACTGCGGCCATCAATTTGTAGCGGCGTTCCATCTCGGCGACGCACCAGCGCAGCGCGTTGGCGGCTTCCTTCATGTCGGTGACGACCGGCGCGAGCAAATGCGGAATCCTGTCGTACACCGACAGCTCCAGCATCTTCGGATCGATCATGATCATCCGTACATCGGCCGGGCGCGCCTTGAACAGCAACGACAGCACCATCGCGTTCAGCGCCACCGACTTTCCGGAGCCCGTGGTGCCCGCGACGAGCAGATGCGGCATCTTCTGGAGATCGACCACGACGGGTCGGCCGCCGATGTCCTTCCCCAGCGCCAGCGACAGCGGTGAGCGCGCATCGGCGTATTCGCGCGAACCAAAGATCTCCGAGAGGTACACGACCTCCCGATGCGCGTTCGGCACTTCGAGTCCGATCACGTTCTTGCCGGGGATCACGTCCACCACGCGGACGCTGACGAGCGACAAGCCACGTGCGATGTCCTTGTCCAGCGAGGAGATCTGGCTGCCGCGAATGCCGGGCGCGGGTTCGAGTTCGAAGCGCGTGATCACGGGGCCAGGGTGCGCGCTGACGACCCGCGCATCGATCCGGAAATCCTTCAGCTTCATCTCGACCTGGCGTGACAGGACCTCCAGAGTCTCTTCTGAATAACCTTTGCCGGTTTGCGGCTGCGGCTCTTCCAGCAGTGACAATGGAGGCAGTTCACCCTCACTGGCGGCGCCGGTGAACAGCGGAATCTGGGTCTCGCGTTTGGCGCGTTCGCTTTTCACGATCGGCGCGGGTGCGGGCTCGATCCGCACCGGCTCGCGCTTCGCGCGTCGCTCGACGTCTTCCTTGCGGGCGGTTTCGCGTTCGACCCGCGCGGCCCGTGCGGCGAGGGTTTCCGGCGCGCGCTTCAATCTGCCGCGCAGCCAGTCCGCGCCCACCAGAACCTGCTGACCGGTCCAGTCCATCACCCGGAACCACGAGAGGCCGGTGATCCATGTGACGGCGATCAGCGCCAACGCGAACAGCAGCAGCAGCGTGCCGAGTTCACCCAGCCCTTCGTGCAGCACACCCCCCGCGCCGCAACCGAGCAGGCCGCCGGCCGCGGTGACGTTGCTGCAGGTGGGATCCGATGCGCGCAGCCACGCGAGCCCGCACCCGCCGACGAAGAACGCCACGAACCCGATCAGGCGCAGGCTCGGTTCCCACTTGCTCTCGCCTTCGCTGCGGCGATACCAGCCGCGCAGCACGCCGACCGCCAGCACGACCAGCAGCAAAGGAAAGGCGTAGGCGATCACGCCGAACAGGTGGAACAGCAGGTCGGCCAGGTAGGCGCCGATTGCGCCGCCGAAATTGTGCACCGGCTGCCCGGGTACGCCCGCGTGCCACCAGCCGGGATCGGTATTGCTGTAACCGACGAGGCACGCAAGCAGGTAGACCGCGAGCGGGAACAGCAACAATGCCGCAGCCTCCCGCAGCAATCGCCGCGTGCGTTCGCTCATCCCACCGGATTTGGGTTCAGCCTGTACTCTCGCACGCGCCACGCGTGGCAACCCCGCACAACAACAAAATGACGGCGGAAACTATAACGGGTTTATCTTGCGATCATCCCTGATCGCCGCGTTATCAGGGCGCTTTGCCAGCCGAGCAGACGCGAACCTGGAAGCACCAGAACGGCCATCCATGGCCTGACTTTCCACAACAGCGGCTTCGAACGGAACATAGTGCATCAGCGCGTCAGAGCTTCATGCCTTTCAACGCGGGATGCACGATTTCGCCTTCGGCAATATTGATGCCGCTGGCGAGCACGGCGTCCTTGCGCCAGTTCTTCTGCGCGAGCCGTTGCACGTACGGCAGGATCGCCGCCGAAATCGCCTGCGACGAAGTTTGCGGCACGGCGCCCGGCATGTTGGTGACGCAGAAGTGCGTGACGCCGTCCACGACGTAGGTCGGATCCTTCCACGTGGTCGGTTTGGACGTCTCGAAGCAGCCGCCCTGATCGATGGAAATGTCCACCAGCACGCTGCCTTTTTCCATCGACTTGACCATCGCCTTGGTTACGACGTGCGGCGCCTTCGCGCTCGGCACCAGCACGGCACCGATCACGAGGTCGGCCGTCGCGACTTCCTCGGCAACTACAGATTCATACGCGTACAGCGCAGTGACATTGCGGCCGTAGGCCATCATGTCGGCAAGGCGGTCGGGACGTTTGTCGAATACCACGACGTTCGCACCGCCCGCGGCGGCGAGTTGGGCCGCGTGGCCACCGGCCTGCCCGGCGCCCAGCACCACGACCTTGCCGCGTTCGGTGGTCGGCATGCCGCCCAGAAGCTTGCCCTTGCCGCCCTCGGGCTGGTGCAGCAACGTGGTGCCGCATTGTGTCGCCAGCCTGCCAGCGATCACCGACATCGGCGCCAGCAGCGGCAGCGAACCATCGACCTCCTGCACGCTTTCGAACGCAACGCCGGTGAGCCCGATCTTGAGCAGCGCTTTGGTCAACTTCGGATCGGGCGCGAGATGCAGGTAGCAGAACAACAAATGACGCTTTTCCAGGAGCTTGAGGTCGCCTTCGATCGGCTCCTTCACCTTGACGATCATCTCGGCCTTGTCGTACAGCGCAGCCGCGTCCTTGACGATCTTGGCGCCGACATTCGTATAGCGTTCGTTGGCGAAGCCGCTCTTCTCGCCCGCGCCGGACTGCAGGTACACCTCGTGGCCGTGGCGGACCAGGTCCGCGCAGGCTGCGGGAACGAGGGCGACACGGCCCTCGAGGGTCTTCGTTTCGGAAGGAACGCCAATGCGCATGGATCAATCCTCGTAACCGTCGCGCGCTTGAAATACCGCCGAGAATTCCCCATGCTGCACGACTCGTCGCGGCATGCAGTCCGGGAGATGGCGCGCGACGCACCACACTCACGGACATGATTGCCACAGGGAATCGCCGCGCGGGACACCGCGGCGTACGAGAGGGAAGTTCCTGCGGACCTTGAAAACAACCCGAGAATTATACATGAGCACTCCCAAGCACAGTCGCCTTCTCATCCTCGGTTCGGGTCCGGCGGGCTACACCGCAGCCGTTTACGCGGCACGTGCGAACCTGCAACCGATGCTGATAACCGGCCTGACGCAAGGTGGGCAACTGACGACGACCACCGACGTCGACAACTGGCCGGGCGACGCGAAGGGCGTGATGGGGCCTGACCTGATGCAGCGCATGGCCGATCATGCGGTGCGCTTCAATACCACCATCGTGTTCGACCACATCCACAGCGTCGACCTGCGCCAGCGTCCTTTCAAATTGAAGGGCGACAGCGGCGAGTACAGTTGCGACGCGCTGATCATCGCCACCGGCGCGGATGCGAAATACCTTGGCATTCCCTCCGAAACCGCTTTCAAGGGCAAGGGCGTGTCAGCCTGTGCCACCTGCGACGGCTTCTTTTTCCGCAACCAGGATGTCGCGGTGATCGGCGGCGGCAATACCGCGGTCGAGGAAGCGCTTTACCTCGCCAACATCTGCCGCAAGGTCACGCTGGTGCATCGCCGCGACAAGCTGCGCGCGGAGAAGATCCTGCAGGACAAGTTGTTCGAGAAGGCCAACGCCGGCAAGGTCGAATTGGTGTGGAACCACACCGTCGATGAAGTGCTGGGCGACGACACCGGCGTCACCGGCTTGCGCCTGGTCAGCACCGCCGACAACGGCAAGCGCGACATCGCGGTGACCGGCATGTTCGTCGCGATCGGGCACACGCCCAATACAGGCGTGTTCGAGGGCCAGCTCGACATGCGCAATGGCTACATCCGGATCAAGAGCGGGCTCGAAGGCAACGCGACCATGACCTCGGTGCGCGGCGTGTTCGCGGCGGGCGACGTCGCCGACCACGTCTACCGGCAGGCCGTCACGTCCGCCGGCTTCGGCTGCATGGCGGCGCTGGATGCGGAAAAATTCCTGGATTCGATCGGTCTCGCGGGCTGAAGCAGCACATCGAGCATCCACACTGAATCTGTCGTGTGGGGCAGGCGTTCGCGGGTAAACAGACCACGTTGTGGTTCCGAGGTGGCCGATTCCGTTCAATAGGAAATAGTCATTCCGGGGCCGCCACCGGCTTCATCGGCGGTGGAACCCGGAATCCAGCGCTTGCTTCGAGCGATCGAAGACCTCCTGGATTGACTCGCGCCATCCGTGGCGCGCCGCCTGCGGCGTTCGCGTTTGCAATCCTGCAAACGCAGTCGGGTTCTGCCCGCAAAGAGCGCGGGCAGCCCCGGAATGACAAAGTATGAGGGCGGCCGTGGTCCGTTTCTTGTGAGGCTGCGGCGTGGAGTGACTTCTGGCACTCCCGACGGGTGACAATCGAGGCGCACGCTCGCGGGATTCGCCTCCGCACGATGCGAAGCGTGCTCCGCTCGTGTCTGCGCCGGCTTCTGTTTCCCACTTCAGAGGCCTTTCCATGAAGCATGCTGCCCTCGCCACTGCGCTCGCCGCGGCGCTTGCCCTGACCTGCACCGCCGCCGGTGCCGCCGCGGACATCACGACGCCCTATCCCGGCACGCTGACGCTGAAAGTCGATCTCACCCAGGCGCCGCGCAGGATCTTCACCGTGCACGAGACGATCCCGGTCAAGCCCGGTCCCCTCTCGTTGTATTACCCGAAATGGATTCCGGGCGAACACTCGCCGAGCGGCCCGATCA
The DNA here is from genome assembly GCA_021324095.1 of Gammaproteobacteria bacterium. Classification (GTDB taxonomy): domain Bacteria; phylum Pseudomonadota; class Gammaproteobacteria; order Xanthomonadales; family Rhodanobacteraceae; genus 66-474. The sequence goes on along the minus strand of JAJPJT010000056.1, from coordinate 12,930 downwards.
CCAACGTCGCCGGCATGATTTTCACCGCGAATGGCAAGCGGCTGACCTGGCGGCGCGATCTGGTGCACATGTACGAGATCCACCTGAATGTGCCCGCCGGCGCGACGACGCTGGACGTGGATTTCGATTTCCTTTCGCCCATCAGCGGCGGCTCATTCGGGGCGGGCGTTTCGACGACCCCGAACATCGCCGACCTCGAATGGAACCAGGTGGTGTTCTACCCGGCGGGTTATGCCTCGAAAGCCATCACGGTCAAGCCGAGCTTGATGCTGCCGCAGGGCTGGCAATTCGCGACGGCCCTCGAACCGCACACGGGCACCGGCGGCGGAACCAGTGCCGCGATCGACTTTGCGCCCGTGACACTCAACAACCTCGTCGATTCGCCGATCATCTCCGGCCGCTACTTCAAGCAGGTGGATCTCGCGCCGGGCGCGAAGACGACGGTCGACCTGGACATGGTCGCCGATGCACCCGCCGATCTCGCGATCACGCCCAAACAGATCGACCTGTACCGCAACCTGGTCACCCAGGAAAACCGGATGTTCGGCGCGCACCACTATCAGAGCTACCATGCGCTGCTGACGCTTTCCGATCACACCGACCACTTCGGGCTGGAACACCATCAGTCCAGCGACGATCGCATCTTCGCGGACTACTTCACCAACCCGCCGGCGTTTCTGATCGGCTCCACCTTGATTCCCCACGAATACACGCATTCGTGGAACGGCAAGTTTCGCCGCCCCTACGATTTGTGGACGCCCGATTTCAATTCGGTGCCGATGAAGGATGACCTGCTGTGGGTGTACGAGGGCCTGACCGACTACTGGCAGGAGGTGATGGCGGCGCGCAGCGGGTTCTGGACGCCGGCGGAATTCCGGCAATCCTTCGCAATGATCGCGGCCCAGATGGACCACGTGCCGGGCCGCACCTGGCGTCCGCTGCAGGACACCGCAGACATGGCGCCGTTGTCCTACTACGTCCCGTTCGCCTGGTCGAACTGGCGGCGCAGGACCGACTTCTACCCGGAAGGCGCGTTGCTCTGGCTGGATGTCGACACCAAGATCCGCGAGCTCAGCCACGACAAGCACTCGCTCGACGACTTCGCGCACCTGTTCTACGGAATGGACAACGGAAGTTACGTCACCAAAACTTATACGTTCGATGACGTCGTCACCGCACTGAACACCGTGCAGCCCTATGACTGGGCGACCTTCCTGCACGCGATCCTGGATACCACGCAGTACCACGCACCGCTCGCCGGCTTGTCGCAGGGCGGCTGGAAACTCGTCTACACCGACGAGCCATCCGACATATGGAAGGCCGCAGCCAGCGCATTCAAGAAATTCCTCGGCACCGACGCCATGTATTCCATCGGTTTCAGCGTCGGCAGCAATGGCGACGTGATGGATGTGCTGTGGAACGGACCGGCCTTCAAAGCCGGCCTGGTTCCCGGAATGACAATCACGGCGGTCGACGGCGAGGCTTTTTCGCCCGAGGTGCTGAAAGCCGCGATCAAGAACGCCAAGGACTCGCAATCGCCGATCAAGCTGCTGGTGAAAAACGTCGCGCAGTACGAGACATTCAACGTCGATTACCACGGCGGCCTGCAATACCCGCACCTCGAGCGCGTGAAGGGCACCGCCGATTATCTCGACCAGATTGCTGCGCCGTTGAAGGGATAACTCGATCAGTCCTGATTCTCAGCAACCGTCATTCCCGGGCCGCCCGCGCTATTTGCGGGTGGAACCCGGAATCCGGCGCCTTTGCTTTTCTTGTCAGAAGACACCGGATTCCGGGTTGCCGCGCCATGAAGCCGGCGCGACCCCCCGGAATGACGACATTGTGACGACTGCACTCCCGCACTCGCCGGCCGGCGTGCCTGCATAGAATGCGCGAATGCTGACGCTGCGCACGCACGAATCCATTGACGGCATCGACGCCGCGGCATGGGATGCGTTGTGCGCAGACGACAACCCCTTCGTCTCGCACGCGTTCCTCGGCGGACTGGAACGAACCGGCTGTATCCGCGAAGCATTCGGCTGGCGCGCCCAGCACCTGACGTTGCACGACGGCGACGCGCCGGTCGGCGCGATGCCGCTTTACGTCAAGGCCAATTCGCACGGCGAATACGTATTCGACTGGGCATGGGCCGACGCGTGGGAACGCGCCGGCGGCGATTACTACCCGAAATTCCTGTGCGCCGTTCCCTATTCGCCCATCACCGGTCCGCGGCTGCTGGTCGGCGGAAGACCGGATGCCGGCGAACGGCGCGCCACGCTCGCCGCGGCCCTGCGCGAGCTGACCGACCACACCGGCCTGTCTTCCGCACACGTCGATTTCCTGCGCGAGGAAGACACCGCAGCGTTTGACGACGCGTGGCTGGCTCGCTCTGACTGGCAATTCCAGTGGCGCAATCCGGGTGACTGGCGCGATTTCCAGGACTATCTCGGCGCCCTCACCCACAAACGGCGCAAGGCGATTCGCCATGAGCGCCAGCAGGTTGCGGACGCCGGCTTCGAGTGCGAGTTCCGCCACGGCGGATCACTCAACGGCAGCGAATGGCGCACGCTGCACCATCTCTACACGCACACGTTCGATGAAAAAGGCAACACGCCGACGCTGACGCTGGATTTCTTCCGATATCTCGGCAATGCGTTCCCGGTTCACTCGCATGTCGCCTTTGCGCGCCGCGCCGGGGAAATCGTCGCAGGGGCGCTGTTCCTGTCCAGCCACACGACACTCTACGGGCGTTACTGGGGCTCGTTCGAATCGGCGCCGGGCCTGCATTTCGAGCTTTGCTACTACCAGGGTATCGCCCATTGCCTGCGCCACGGACTTCAACGCTTCGAACCCGGCGCGCAGGGGATGCACAAGCTCGCGCGCGGCTTCCTTCCGACCCGGACGCATTCCCGCCACTACATCGCGGATGCGCGATTCCGCGCGGTGATCCGCACATCGCTCAGGCGCGAAGCGGCATTGCTCGATGCGCGTGGACGCGAGCTGCAAGCGCACTCGCCCTTCGCCCGGCGCACCGGTTGATCATGCCGCGTATCCAGTCACTCGACACGCTCGCACCCAACGTGTTTCCAGACCCCGGGCACGCGCTCGCGGAGCCCAATGGACTATTGGCGTTCGGAGGCGACCTGTCGCCACAACGGCTCGTCGCCGCGTACGCGCACGGCATTTTTCCCTGGTATTCCGAAGGCGACCCCCTGCTGTGGTGGTGTCCCGACCCGCGTTGCGTCTTTGCAACCGACGACGTTCACGTGTCGCGCAGTCTCGGGAAATTCATGCACAAGTGCGCGTGGCAGTGGAGCATGGACCGTGCGTTCGAAGACGTCGTGCGTGCCTGCGCCGCGCCACGGGACGGCCAGCAAGGCACCTGGATCACCGTGGACATGATCACCGCGTATACCAACCTGCACCTGCTGGGTTACGCGCATTCGCTGGAGGTGTGGGACGAGGATCGGCTGGTCGGAGGCATCTATGGCGTATCGATAGGCCGGATGTTCAGCGCCGAATCCATGTTTTCCGGCCGCAGCAATGCGTCGAAGGTGGCGCTGGTCACGCTCGCGCGATTGCTGAGCGAGCGCGGATTTCCCTGGATCGACGCGCAGGTTCCCAACCCGCACCTGCACCGGATGGGCGCAAGGACGCTGCCACGGCATCGTTTCCTCCGCGAGCTTGCGCACCTTGCGGCCGAACCGCCGCCACGCGATTGGCCGCGCGCAAGAATGCCGGTCAATGGGTAGTGGCTCGGCACGGAATACAAATATCCGTTCGTGCTCAGCCCTTCGACTTCGGCGCTTCGCTTCGACGCTCAGAGTTGCCCCGCACTTGATGCAGGGACGAATGGATCTTTCCAGGCATCAACCCGGCGAAGCAGCAATCAGGGACGATCGCACAAAAAAAGCGTACATTGGTGGCTCCGCCCACCGAGGATGCCGCCATGAATGACACCGACCCCTCCAAACCGGATCCCTTCAAGGCCGCGAAGGAAGCCGCGACTTCGGGCCAGCGCTTCAGCCGTGGTGTGATGGATTCCGCGCAGCAGATCTGGCTCGCGGGGCTCGGCGCGCTGTCGCGTACCCAGCAAGAGGGCGGCAAGTTTTTCGATGCCCTGGTCGAGGAAGGCGTGCGCATCCAGGAAAAAACGCATGCCTACACCCAGGAGCAGGTGAAACAGGCGCGCGAACAGTCGACGCCGTGGATGGAGGCGGCGCGAAAGAGCACGAACGCGGCGATGGGCAAACTCGAACAAGCCTTCGACGAGCGCCTGGCACGCGCGATGAAGCGGATGAACATGCCGAGCCATTCGGACATCCAGGAATTGTCCGCGCGCATCGACGCCCTGACGCGCGAGGTGCACGCGGCGCGCAGCCGGAGCGCGAAGCCGCGTACCGCGACCAAACGCCCCAAGCCCGAAGCCTGAGCGGCTGCCATGCCCACGGAACTGGATGCTGCCTTCGAAAAGGCCGCCGAGGACGTCAAGCGTCTGCCCACGCGTCCCGACAACGACACCCTCCTGAAGCTTTACGCGCTGTACAAGCAAGCCACGGAGGGCGACGTCAACGGTCCCAAGCCCGGTTTTTTCGACTTCGTCAGCACCGCGAAATACGAAGCCTGGACGCGCTTGCGCGGGATGCGAACGGGTGAAGCGCAACAGAAGTACATCGATCTCGTCCGGCAATTGGGCGCATGAACCGCGCTGGATCGGCGCCGCTGCCGTACCACCCTCGCTCGACGCCCAGACGATCGGCACCTTGCTGATGCTTGTTCCCCGGATCCCGCCAGAACCACTCGTTGGCGAGCCGTGGAATGGCGGCGAGCGTCATTCTTCCACGGCACGTCCGGCAAGGCGTTCCTGCTGGCCGAGCAAAGGCGTGACGCGGGCGATCATCGGCTCATCGCGGAGACATCCTGGATGGCGGTATTCAAGCCGCTCAATTCGACGATGGGGTTCGTGACGCCCTCTGCCTTGTAACGCGCCGTCAGCGTCAGGGATTCTCCGGGCCACAAGGTCACGTCGTTGTCGCTCCACAGGATCGGCAGCACCGGCGCGCCGTGCGCGGATTGCCTGATCGACAGATGCTGGAACAACGCAACGGCCTGGGAGGTCCTGGGTACGGTCAGCGTGATCGTGGTGACGTCGTCGTCGCCCTCGCGACGCGTCGAGGCGTGCACCTGGGTCGTGGCCGCAGGCAACGACTGGAGTGCCGTCAGGTCGGCGTAGCGGCTGACCGGCGTCATGTACCAATTGGCGTTTTTCCAGTCGAGTTTGTCCGTCTGGGTTGGCAACCAGTAAACATTGCGGCTGATGGAATGGCCATCCGCCGCATCGAGATCGAGTTCGACAAAGTAGGTGCCGGACAGATCCGCGAGCTTTGGCAGGACCATCAGATGCACCGTGTGGTCCGCCGGCAGATCGATGCCCTTCAGCAGCTTGTCGTAACGCACGCTGCCATCCAGGTTGCGGATACGGATGCGTGCCTGCAGGCCCTTCTCATCGATGAGCGTGTGGTTCACCAGCACGATGGAAGCACTTCGGTACGAATACTGGATGTGGACCGGTTCGTTGGCCTTCTTCGCGCCGAAAAAGGCACCTGCCGGATTCAGGTAGTAATCGAACAGATGCCAGTGCAGCGACGGCCACGCGTTGTCGAGCATCCAGTAAATCACGCCACTCGACGGATTGCCCGAATCCATGTGCGCGTTGAAGGCTTCGAATTGCGCGCGCACGTTGTCGTAATTGGCGAGCTGGGCCTTTTCGACGTAGTCCTCCAGACTCTTCGGCGGCCCGTAGCGTTTGGCCAGGGCTGTATCGAAGCGTTCGAGGCGCGAGAACGGCGACCAGGCCGTCGTCGCGTGATACTGCCTGACGTTCGGGTACTTCCACAGCGCCTCGCTGTCCAGCGGCGACAGCATCCGCTGCACGTCTTCGAGGAGCGGAATGTCGGCGCCGGCACTCACCTCGGAATCGAATCCGAACGCGCCGCCGAGCTTGTCGGCGTACCAGTAGGAAGGCGGCACCCACGCGTAAGGTCCTGACATCTTGAGTCCGGATGGACCCGCAGCCGTGGTGCCCTGGCCGGAAGCTGCGGACACGATTGGATCAGGCCAGTCTTCCGCTTGCAGGATCTCGACGTACATGCTGGCCACGGCGGGCGGCGGAGCATTGTCGCTGCCGATCAGGAACGCGATCACCGATGGGTGGTTCCTCAGCAGGCGCGCTTCGCTCGCCATCGACTCGCCGGCAACCTTTTGGTCCGCAGCACTCCACGGCTCGCCGCCGGTACGTGCCGCAGCCTCCCATTTGTCGCAACATTCCCAGCCGGGCAGGATCATGATTCCGTAGCGGTCGGCCAGGTCGTAGAACTGCTGGTCCTCCAGCTTGCCCTCGCTGCGTATCGCATTGAGGCCCATGTTGCGGATGTAGCTGAATTCCGCCGCCATGCGCCGCGGGTCGTCGCGCAGGAACATGTCCGGCGCCCAGCCGCCGCCCCGGATCAGCACCGGCTTGCCGTTGATGAAGAACTGCCTGTAACCCTGTCTGGTCAGCGTCGAGGTCACGCTGCGGATGCCGAACGCCGTCGCGGCGCGATCCGACAATGCGCCCTCCACGTGCACCGCAAGCTTCAGGTCGTACAGCGGATGCGCGCCCATCTGGGCCGGCCACCAAATCTTCGGATGGCTGACGTCCAGACCCGGATCCGTTCGAGGCGAGAATGTGACCGTCGTGGTTTGTCCGGCCGCCAGTTGCACGACGCGTCGCAGGGAAACGCCGGCAACCTCACCGGTCACGGTTGCTTCGCGAGACGCGGCGTCGAGGTTGCTCACCTCCACTTTGACGGTGAGCGCGGCGTGTTGAAGATCGGGCAATGACAGCTTCGACGTCACCTGCGGATATCGCAACGCCACCGGCCCGGTTTGCACGATATCCACGCCCCGCCACGGTCCCATGTTGTGGTCGGGCGGTGGGGGATTCCAGTCAACCCATCCCATCGTGAAATCGCGCTCCGCGTCGGCGGGATAGACGCGCAGCGCCAGCGTGTTCAGCCCCGGGTGCACCCAACGGGTGACGTCGATGACGTGGACGGGATAAGCGCCCCTGATCTCCGAGTGATCGGCGATCTCGTGGCCGTTGAGCCACAGGTCGGCACCCGCGATCATGCCGTTGGTGCGTACGAACGTGTGCAGCCCTGTCGTCGAATGCCCGAGGTCGAACTCCGTGCGATACCACCATGGAACCACGAAGTGATGCCGGGCGACCGTTCGGAGATTGTCGCTGTGGAACACATCCTTGTAACGGCCGTTTTCCATCAGCCCGGCCATCACCGTGGCGCGGCCACTCACCGGGTACCAATCCTTCGTCTGGAAACCGTCGGTCGAGATTTCCGCCCCACTCTGCTGCGCCTTGGCGCTTGTCTGGATTTCCCAGTGGCCTATCTGCGTGACATGACCGGGGCCTTGTCCGACCTGTACAGGCGCGAAAGCGTTTGCAGCATACGCGGCAGATGCGGAAAGCACCGCGAGCGCGGCCGCGGTCCGGCAGACGTGTTGCATGGCAGTCAGCATGGCGGGTCCCCCAGATAAGCTTCCCGAACCTTGACGGGTGCAAAAGGCCAGGCGTCGTTGACCCTGGCCCAGATCATGAAAACCACCAGTCCGGCGATGATCCACACGCCGGAGAGGATCAGCGACAACCTAGAAGCCGACACGTACACGTAAATCCACCCCAGCATTGCGACGGCGCACGGCAAGGGATACAGCCACTGTCGATACGGCCGCACGAGTTGCGGCTGCCGCTTGCGCAGCACGACCAGGGCGACGATCTGCGCCGCCGACTGGACGATGATCGAGGCGCTGAGCAGCATGTTGATGACCTGGGTCAGGTCGAAGAACGTCCCGGCCGCGGTCACCGCGCCCATCGTAAGCAGCGCCACGTGCGGGAAGTCGTACTTCGGGTGCAAACGTCCGAACACCGACAGGAAGACTTTGTCGTGCGCCGCCTGGTACGGCACCCGCGAGCCGCCCAGCAGACCCGCAAAGACGGAGGCAAATGCCGTCACGATGATCAGGATCGTGACGATGGAAGCCGCCCAATGGCCCCAGGTGTGCTCGACGACCAATGACGCAATCGAAGTCGATTGCGCAACGACGTGCCAGGGAACGGTGCCCAGCACGCCGATGTTCAGTACCAGGTACACGATCATCATCGCGACCACCGAAATCAGGATCGATCCCGGCATGGTCTTCCCGGGATTCCGCAACTCGTCGCCCATGTAGGCCGTCGTGAAATACCCGAGATAGTCGTAAATCCCGATGATGAGGCCGGCACCGAGTCCCACGAAGAACCGGCCGCCGAATGCACCGCCCGGATAGGTGAAAGCCAGACGCGGGTGGAAGTCCCAGAAGCCGGCGGCGGACACGGCTACAACGGCCAAGAGCATGATGATCCACAGGCCGACCGTGATCGAACGTATCGACTCGATCCTGCGGTACAGCAGGAACACGACCAGCGCGGTCGCGCCCAGGCTGATGAGGTGCACGGCCATCCAGTCGAGGTGGGGAAAGAAGAATCCCAGGTACTCGACCAGACCGATGATCCCGGTCGACATGATCAGCGGGATCGTCAGCAGGACCGTCCAGATGAAAAGGAAGGGCATCAGCTTTCCGGTGCGGTATTGGAAAGCCTCGCGCAGATAGACGTAAGTTCCACCGGAGCCCGGCATCGCTGCGCCCAGTTCTGCCCAGACCATGCCGTCGGCTGCGGCGAGGATGGCTCCGGCGATCCAACCGATCACGGCCTGCGGGCCGCCCATCGTGGCGACCATCAGCGGGATCGTGATGAACGGCCCGATGCCGCACATCTGGGTCATGTTGATCGCAGTCCCCGAAAAGAGCCCGATCGACCGGTGAAAGCCTTCTGTGCTTGCTGGCCGAACGGTTTGGTGTGCGTCCATGTGGGCTCTATTCAATGGAACGTCAGTCGGTACTTCCGCTCACCCCCGAACTGGAGCCAGGGAGGCTATGAGCATAGGTCCACAGGGCCGAAGCCGGTACCGTCGTCAGCCTGCCCGAACTCCGAATGCGGATGCGTCATGCAAACTCGCCACCGTCCGCGGCGATCGCGTTCAAATCGACGTCCGGATAATCCAGCACCAGGTAACCCGTCCCCGCGCGAATCAGGCGCGCCAGTTCCTGCCGATCACGCAGATTCGCCGACCAGGCCGCACTGTCGAGACCACGGCGCGCCAAATCGCTGCAGGTTTCCCGGGTGCAGTCGCGGTGGTACGGAAACCATGCGTTGCCTCCGGCCGCTGCGACGGCTTCGGGATAGCCGCCCGCGAATCGCCGCGGATCGAATCCCGCAAACCATGGCGCGTTTCCTGAGTCGTAAGCCGCACGCAAAGCCTGCAATTCCTTTTCATCCGGCGGAACGTCCGCCTGCGGCGGCGGCGCATCGCCGAACCAGCTCAGCGGCGGAGTCGTGAACCAGATGGCGAGGTCCGGAGAGCGCTGTTTGGCGTAAAGCAGAGAACCCCAATCGAACGAACAAAGGATGGCACGATCGCGAAAATCCTGTTCCTCGATGACCGCGAGCGTTTCATCGACCAATTGGACCCATGGCCGGCGTTCCGCATCCAGCATCGGCGTCTTGATTTCGACGACCAGCAGGAAGCGGCTCGACCGCACTTTCGCCAGCCGGATCACATCGCGCAGCAGCGGAATCCGCTGGCCCTCGACGGGTACGATCTGGTCGAATTGCCGCGCATAGTCCGTTCCCGGCCTGGGCGCGCCGATCTCGTAGGCCTGCATCTCGGCGTACGACAGCGTAGACAGTGGTAGCCGCTCGTTCTCGCGGATCCAGTCGCCATTGACGTGCCGGCAATAGGCCGCGTTGAGCGCGTCATCGTGATGCACCACCACCTGCCTATCACGACTCAGGTGAACATCCAGCTCGGCACCGTCCGCGCCCAAATCGATCGCGTTCCCGAACGCGGCAAGCGTGTTCTCGACGCGCAAGCCCGAACCGCCGCGATGCGCAATCATCCGGGTATTCATACGTGCAGCATCGTACCGAAGATTGTCACCTGCGATTTCGCCACCGGACAGCCAAACGCGTGCGGGCACCATATTGCGCTCGCCTGCCGGCAAACCTCAGCAACTTTCTGCAAATGGTGACTGGCGCATACTCGCTAACACTGCTTCGGGGTCCGCTCACGACCCAAAGTCGAAGTTGCGCATCTGGCCCGATCAGTCCGCTGTGGCGCGAATTACGGACATTGTCCAGCGGACATCTGCTCTTGTGGCGTGAACGTCAAACGGGCAATCCCCAACAAGAAATTCGCCGAACTGTGTCCTTTGGGTGGCTTCGGGTGCGGGCGAAGTGGCCGTGTGACCTGTGTCAGAACAGCCAGCGCGCCGCCTCCGCAAGCTGTCGCTTGTCCAGATTCGGGTTGGGCGGTGTTGGCCCATAGCCCAGCAGGTAGTCGATGGCGCGATAGCCTTTGGTGTCGGCCTGGTAGGGGTCGGCGCCGGCCTCCAGCAGCACCTTGATTAGTTGCAGCGAACCGTTCGCTGCCGCGTACATCAGCGCCGTGCGCGCGTCGTCGCCGAGCCCGCCGCCGTCGGCGCCCGTACCCGCCCACGTCGTGTCGTAGACCCGCGCGCCGTGGACCAAGAGCCACTCGACGACTTTGATGCGATCGAACTGCGCGGCTTCCATCAGGGCGGTCTTGCCGATCGGGTTGACATCGTCAACGTTGTGCTCGTGTTGCAGTACCAGCGGGAGCGCTTCAGGGTCGGCCACCGCGACCAGCAGCAAAGGATCCTTGCCGGCGTACTTGGCGCACCCGTCAATCTCGGGTGAATCGGGTGCGCCGTCCGCAAGCAGTTTCCTGATCTGGTCCAGAGGCGCGCGTTCCAGCAGGCTGCGGCGTATCGATGTCGTCGGCACCGCATAGCCACAGTCGCTGCCGAACGTCGCGAGGAACAGCGCGACCTTGGCAGCCTGCCTGCTGTCGGCGCGATCAAGACGCATCTCTTTTTCGTAGTAAGCGGCGAGCTTCTCGCGCGCCGCTGAATACAGCTTGCGCAGGCGCAGGCTGGTAGCGTAGTTGTTGAGGCTGGTATAGCCCCAGACTTGGTACGGGTACTGCATGTCCGCGGGACCGCCGGGCCGTGGCTCCAGGAACCAACGCGGGTCGACGCGCATCTTCGCGTCTACGGTGGCTTGCGCCGCCTCGAATCCATACACCATCGTGCCACCGAACGTCGCGAGGAAGTTGCCGTCGGCCGCGGTCGATGCGTTCTCGAATGCATCCACGGCCTTCCCTGGGTAGCCGGGTGGCGGCTTGCCGCGTCCCCACTGGCAACCTGATCGCGGCATGAAGTTGTCCATGTTGCTGCCGAAGTACATGCCAGTGGCTGCGAGCAGGCCAGGGCGGGCGATGACGATGGCGCAAGGGATTGCGTAGAACGATGACTCGCTGGTGGCCGCGCCGCTTACGGAAGCCAGCCGGATAGTGTTGACGAGGGATGTGTCAGTGCCGTCGTAGCTTTCGGGTGAGACGTCGGAAGGGCCCGGATAGGGCCTCGCCTTGATCGTCTTGACGAGCTTTGCCAGCAGTTCGCGGATCGTCGCATCGCGCGTCGGCGTTTCGGGCTCGAGCGCGTGTAGGAATAGCGCGTAGTCGAGCTCGCCGAGCGCGTCCACGTGCGCATAGCGTTTGAGGATTGGCGCGGCTTGTTTCGGGTGCGCGCCCATCTCGTCGATCGCCCATTCGCGGCTGCCTGTTGGTGGTGATGCAGGCGCGTTCTCCACCGGCGCTGGCTGGTACCTCGGAGGCGGCGTGACATGCGGGGTGAGACGGACTGGGTGCAGTGCCAGCATCGCATCCCTTGCGTAGTCGATCGGGCCATCGATCGGGCAGTCGAGCACAGGGCCGCCCAGCTTCTTCAAGGTGTCTTTGACAGCGTTGAACGCGCTCACGCGCCCGACCACCGTGCGACATGGCAGTTTCAGCCAGGTTCCGTCGAGCGGCGAATAGCCGCTCGCGGGGCCTGCGGGGAGCCCGGTCCCAGTCAATGGATTGCCGTAACGGGCGAACAGCGCGCCGTCCACAACACGGATGCCGGCGTAGAGTCGCACCAGCGGCGCTGCGTTGTGCCCTGCGGCGAGGTAGGCCGGATCGGATGCGACAGGGTTGAGTTGCTTGACAGTAATGGGCTTGCCGTAAATATCGTTGCCTTCGCGTATGTTTGCCGCGCCGTTCTCGACGAGCGCGAGCTGTGCATCCATGCCGCCGATGTCGCCATGCAGGAAACGGGCGTAAGCATCGACGATTTTCAGCAACGGATCACCCGGCGGCTCTGGCCACACCGGCTGACCGGCTGCTACGCGATCGAGATTCGACTGGATGCGCGCCAGCATGCGGCGCGGGTCGTTGGCGTCCGTCGTCCAGTCATCGGAACCGAGGGTGACCTTGAACGGCGTCGCAGTACGGCGGTTCGTTGCACCGGAACTGCAACCAAGCCCGCGCGTCGGAATACCGGTGCAGCCCGCCAAGCCAAGCATCAGCAGCGCAGGCGCCGCAATCGAGCCGATCATCGTGATCCGTCTGGCGCTACGCAGACAGATGTTCCCGGACGCGTTACGGATCGTACCTGTCACAACAGCCACTTTCATAGCGTCTTCCCCTGTATGACATTACGGACCTACGACGTTGGTCCAGTGCGTGACACCGTGAAGTGTACTTCGCCAGTGTCCGCAAAATGCTCAAGAGCGGCCGGTGAGTGGAGGTAGTTGTACGTCCGGAAAGGGCCGGACTGCGCCCGTTGCGCAGTCCGGCTCCCGTCGGCCTCAGACCTCCGTCTGCTCGGCCATTTCCAATGCATCATCAACCTCAATTCCGAGGTATCGCACCG
>JAJPJT010000076.1 GCA_021324095.1 Gammaproteobacteria bacterium | reverse complement strand
GGCGTCACAAACGAAAACACCAGCATGCTACACGGCCCCGGCGACACCAAGGCGCGCGAAGCACGCATCAAGCAGATCAAGGCGAAGCTCGAGGAAAGCGCCTCCGACTACGATCGCGAGAAACTGCAGGAACGCGTCGCCAAGCTGTCCGGCGGCGTGGCGGTGGTCAAGGTCGGTGCCGCGACCGAAGTCGAGATGAAGGAAAAGAAGGCACGCGTCGAAGACGCCCTGCACGCCACGCGTGCGGCGGTGGAAGAAGGCGTGGTGCCGGGCGGCGGCGTCGCGCTGGTGCGCGCGCTGGCGGCGATCGCCAAGCTGAAGAGCGACAACGAAGACCAGGAACACGGCATCGTGATCGCCAAGCGCGCGATGGAAGCGCCGCTGCGCGAGATCGTCGCCAACGCCGGCGAAGAGCCGTCGGTGGTGCTGAACAAGGTCGCCGAAGGCAAGGGCAACTACGGCTACAACGCCGCCACCGGCGAGTACGGCGACATGGTCGAGATGGGCATCCTCGATCCGACCAAGGTCACCCGTTCGGCGCTGCAGAACGCGGCCTCGATCGCCGGCCTCATGATCACCACGGAAGCGATGATCGGCGAAGCGCCCAAGAAGGAAGAGCACAACCACGGCGGCGCCGGCGGCATGGGCGGCGGCATGGGTGGCATGGGCGGTATGGACTTTTGATTCTCGAACGCGAAAGCTTCCCTGCTTTCGCGTCCGGATACGGCGGCGCGTCCTGCGCCGCCGTAGAAGCAAAAGTCCAAAGCATCACACCGAAGCCCCGCGAGCAATCGCGGGGTTTTTTTGCCATCACCCGGCGCATGTATCGCAACCGTCATCGCGTATGCTTGGACGATGAAGGTCAAGGAAGTGCTTCGACTCCTGCAATATGCGCTACGCCGTCGTCATCGAGAAAACAGCAGGCAACTATTCGGCCCTTGTGCCCGACCTTCCGGGTTGTGTCGCCACGGGCAGCACGCGTGAAGATGCCGAGCAGCAAATCCGGGAGGCGATCCATTTTCACCTGGAAGGGCTGCGCGAAGATGGCGTGCAGGTGCCACCGCCGAGCAGCCACGTCGAATATATCGACATTGCCGCCTGACAAGGCAATCTTCGCGCGTCCATCTAAACCTGCACTGCAGTAATCAGCGACGTCAGCACGAAGCTCCGCGAACGATCGCGAGGCTTTTTTATTCGCATGGAAGCGTTTATTCGCATGGAAGCGCCGCTATCCTCGCGCGATGCTTGCGACCCTCAAAACCTTCGCCCGCGTGGTCACCACGCCGGTGCACCTGAAGCGCACGCTGCTGATCGCGTTCGTGGTCGGCAGTTGGCTCAACCTTTTCAATCATGGCGACGAACTGCTGCACGGCGTGATGAACGCGCCGCTCGCGGCGAAGCTGGCGCTGAACTACCTGACGCCATTCATCGTGTCCAACTTCGGCCTGCTCGCGCATCAGCGGCATTGATCAGCCGCGGGCACGGGTACTTCATTCCAGATTCCGTAAGACGTGAACCGCGGAGCGGAACAACGCTCGGGTCGATGCCAGCAAAACCGCCCCCGGAACTGCTTCCGGGGGCGGAGGTGGAACTGCTCTGCCAACTGGTCCGTGAACCGCCGCTGACGTTATTGCTGCTCGTTGCCGGATGAGCTGCGCGGGATCTGATTCGCGCGGCGATGGCCGTGGTCGCTGGCCGATTGGCCCTGCGTCCGCGCAGCCGCGTGACCGCTGGCCGAGACGTCGGCGTTGCCGCTGGCATTGATGCCATTCACTGCGCTGCCGATGGAACCCGCGGTGCGGCTGGTGGACTGGACCGCCGTGTTGGCGGTGTTGCGCACGGTGCCGCCGACACCGCGGCCAACTTCGCCTGCCTGGCCTGCGGCGGCTGCGGTATTCAATCCGGCATCCGCATGGGCCGAACCGCTGGCTTGCGCGTTTCCTGCGGGAGTGGTCGCGGAAATCCCGGCTCGCTGGCTGGCGTCCACGCCGGCGCGCGCGTGGGCCGGGCGGTCCGCTGTCTTGCGCACCTTGTGCGTAGTGCGGTGCGCGAATCGGTCGCTCTGTTGCTCCATCTGCTGGGCGGTCTGCATGGTGCGCGGCACGGGATTGGGCAGCAGCTGGGTACCCGCACCCAGGTTGCCTGTGACCTGACCGGCGCCGCCGAGGTGCACTTGGGCAAATGCAGGCGCGGCGAGCACGCACGCCGCAGCGATGGACATGGCGAATAGGGTCTTGCGCATGGAATCCTCCGAGAAACAGCGTGCGGCTATGCGCACGGTGATCCCGAAGCTAGGCAAGGAAGCCAGACCATGCGCTGAATCCCGCATCCGGCATTCAGAATGCGGACAACTTGCTGAATCGTTGCACGTTTTGATGCTTTGACGCATTCATCGCGCCGACGCCCACGTCCAGTACAGGCCGAGATACGCAACCGTGTGCCGTGCGCCGGCCACGCTGCCGCCCGCCGAGAACAGCAGGCTGAAGCTCTTCGTGAAATTCAGGTAACCGCCGGCGTTCAAGACCGTGTAGCCGGGCTGGTCGACGGCGAGCGCGTTCTCGCGGAACAGCTCCACGCCCAGCGTCCAGCGCGGGTCGAACGTGTATTGCGCCAAGGCGCCGCCGAACGAGGCATTGCGCATGCCCGGTGCCGGATTGACGATCCAGCCGCCGCCGCCGTCGAAGGTCCACGCGCCGGCGGTCTTCTGTACCCACAGTGGAAGGCGATACCAGGTGCGGCCGTTGCCGAGGCCGCGCCGGGCACTGCCGGTCGCAAGTTCGATCATCGGAAACGTGCCGACCTGCCACGCGCCGTCGCCGGCGTTCACGAAGCGGTACTTGAGACCCAATTCGATGTCGCCCAGGCCGGTCGCGGTCGCGCCTTCGGCCGGCACGTTCCACGCGTAAGGCAGCACGATGTGAAACTGGGTGTTCGGCGCGATGCCGCGGTTGTATTCGATCGCGGGACCGGCAATCGCGCTGGCGCCGTCGGCGTGGTCCAGCGTTCCGAAGAAGTAGAACTCGTTGTGCCGGTAATCGACCGGAACGGGATCGTCGGTGAAAAAGGGCGGCCCGGCGAAGCAAGGCGGGATCGTGGCGAGCAGGAGGCACATGATCGCCCAACAGCGTTCGACAAATCGTCGCATGCTCGCCTCCGATGCACCCATCGCACGACACGATAACGCGATCGGGCTTGCAAGGCGGTTGGTCACGATCGGCGCAGCGCCGCCCTGCGAGTTCCATTCCGTAGCCGCGGGCTAATGCACGCCGTGCGTCACCGTCAGCGGTGCGGCGCCCGCAGATGCAGCTTCGCGCTGCGCCATCGCCGCGACTTCCGGCCACAATTTGGCCAGCTTGTTGTGGAGCTGGAGGTCCGCGGCGTTGCGCATGCCTTCATCGAGCAGCTTTTGCTGCGCCGTTTCCGGCGCGACCGGCGCGTCGGGCGCGCGGGTCAGCGCAGCGAGTTGCGGCGCGACGAGGCGCGTCAGCGTGAACCACGGATCGTCATGGATGCCGGCCTCCTGCAGCACCATTCCGGGCAGTTCCCAGGCCGCCGCGTTTTGTCGCGTTGCGTGATCCATGTGCGCGGTGTCGATCAGGATGTAGGGCACCGTTTGCGTAAGGAACCCCTGACCGTTCTTGAAACCGGCCGACTGGAACGCAGGCACCAGCGCGGGCAGGTGGTCGCCGAAGAACAGGATCAGCGTGCGGCGCTTGCGCTGGGCCAACGTGTCGACCAGCCGCCCCAACTGCTGGTCGGCGTGCTGCATGTGATAAATGTAATTCTGCAATTCCAGCTTCGCCTGGGGGTCGGTCACGCCCGCGGGCACCGGGATCGCGTTGCGCACTTTCTCGTCGATGCCGGGACTCAAGTCGTACGGCCCGTGGGCCTCGATGCTGATGCCGAGCACGAACCGCGGCGGCCCGGAGTCCGGCAACTGCCGCAGCAGTTCGTCGGTGAACGACTTGTCCGACATGTAGTTGCCCTCCTTGATCGCATCGTCGGGCGGAAAATCGCCGATCGAGATGAACTTGTCGAAGCCGAGTTCCTTGAAGGCGGTCGTGCGGTTCCAGAATCCCGGGTTGTTGCCGTGTACGGCCAGCGTCGTATAGCCGTCGCCGGCCAGCAGGCGCACGATGCCCGGGATCCGCTTCTGGTGGATCTGCAGGTACGGAAACTGCACTTCCGGGAAGTAGCGGAGCGGAAGCCCCGTCAGCACCTCGAACTCGGTGCGGATGGTGCCGCCGCCGAAGGTGGGCACGTGCAGCCAGCCCGAAGTGCCGTGTTGTTCCAGCCGGTGCAGGTTGGGCGTGAGGTCGGTGCCGGGCGGGTAGCCGTTCATGATCGTCGGATCGAAGAACGATTCGGAGAGGATCACCACGATGTCGGGTTTCTGCGCAGCATCGGCCGGCGGCTTTTGCGCGGCGGCGATTGCGGGTTCGTAATGCGCCATCAGCGCGAGCGCCGCGTGCGTGTTGGCCTTGCGGTGTTGCGAACCGTACTGCAGGTGGAACAGCAGCAGCGATCCGATCAGACCGTCATGCTGGCGCGTCGCGAGCGGCGACCACGGCTGCATCCCGAGCAATTGCTGGTTGTACACGCCCCGCCAGAACGGCACGCCTGCGATCAAGGTGATCAAGGCGGCAAACAGCACCACCGACGCCGCCGCGCGCGCGGAGCGCGGCCGCCGTGGCAGCAGCGGAGGTTCGAACCGGAACCACGCGACGAGGATCGCGATCGCGATGATGATCGCGACAATCACCAGCGCGACGTGCGGCAGGTAGCCCGACAGCAGTTCCGCGCCGCCGTGCCGGAGCTGGCCGAGCATCCTGAAGTCGGCGGGCATCAGCGGTATCGCCAGGTTCTTCACCTTGAGCGCGTTCACGCCGTAGAGCAGCGCCTGGATTCCGAACGCCAGCGCGAAGGACCAGCCCGCGCGGCGCGTCCACGCGAGCAGTGCAAAGGCCAGCAGCAGCCCCGGAAACGCGTTGCAGATCACCCGCAGCGGCATGCTCCACCACGGAATCCAGTCCGGATGGGCCCACAACGTGGAGGGCGCCACGTCGGCACCACCGTCCAGCCACGCGGTGCCCACGACGAACGCGATCGCGAGTACCACGATCACTGCAACGCGGACGGCGGGCGGATGGCGTGCCGGTTCGGGTGTGTAAACGTCTGTCATTCGGACGTCTGGTGAGGGATGGTCGGAAAAGCGTACCCGACCCCGGATGAACGCTCGTGGGTATGTTGCGTTGACGCGACTGTTTTCCAAAAGCCGGCCATGGAACGGCCGTCCGGGTCCTTACTGAGCCTCCACCAGGTCTTGCCTCGACGCCGGCAAAACGGCGATCGAGGACGATCGCACCGATAATGCCGCGATGCCCCATGCGCTGGAACAGCTCGTCGCGGAACGCTACGCCGAACTGGCTGCGCACTGCCGCGCGGCAGGCGTGGTGATGCACGACGATGCGGGCGTGGCGGAGCGGGTGCGTCGTGTGCTGCTGGCCAGCGATTTTGCGTTCGAGGCCATGCGCGCCGATCCCGGCCTGCTGACCGCGGCCGGACTTGAACGCCTGCGCGACCCCGCGTCTGCGTCCTCACGCGCCGATGCGCTGCGCTCGTTCGATGGCGATGCCTTCGCGGCGTTGCGGCGCTTCCGGCGTGCCGAATCGGTGCGGCTGGTATTCCGCGACGTGAACGGCCTCGACGAAACAACCGACACGCTGGCCGGCACCACCGATCTGTACGAGGCGCTCATCGCGCATGCGCTGCGCTGCGCCGAGGCAGGTGCGCGCAGGCGGCACGGCATGCCGCGCAACGCCGACAGCGCGCCGCAGGCGCTGGTGGTGTTCGCGCTCGGCAAGCTGGGCGGGGGCGAACTCAACTTTTCCTCGGACGTCGATCTGGTGCTGGCGTATCCGGAAGGCGGCGCGACCGACGGCGCACGCCCGCTCGACAACGCCGAGTTCTTCGCGCGGGTCGCGCGCGAGTTCGTGCGGCTGTTGTCCGAGGCCACCGCCGATGGCATCGTGGCCCGCGTCGACCTGCGGCTGCGGCCGTTCGGGGATTCCGGTCCGGTCGTCGCCTCCTTCGCGGCAATGGAGCAGTACTACCAGCGCGAGGGGCGCGATTGGGAGCGCTATGCGTGGATCAAGGCGCGTCCGATCGCGGGCGACGTCGCGGCCGGTCGACGCCTGCTCGAAACCCTGCGCCCGTTCGTGTATCGCCGCTATTTCGATTACACCGCGCTGGCGGGTCTGCGCGACATGAAGGCGCTGATCGACGCGGAGGTCGGGCGCCGCGACCTGGCCGACGACCTGAAACTCGGTGCGGGCGGCATCCGCGAAATCGAATTCACCGTGCAGTTGCAGCAGTTGATCCGCGGCGGACGTGACGCGTCCCTGCGTGCGCGTGGCCTCCTGCCTGCGCTCGACGCCTGCGCCGCGCGTGGCTATCTGTCGCAGCGCCGCGCACGCGAATTGCGTGAGGCTTACCTGTTCCTGCGCAGGCTGGAAAATCGCGTGCAGATGTTCGCCGATCGCCAGAGCCACGCGTTGCCCGGCGATCCGATGACCCGCGGGCGCATCGCGCGCGGGCTGGATTATTCCGATTGGCCGGCGCTCACGGCCGCGCTGAACCGGCAGCGCGCAAAGGTCACCGCGATTTTCGCCGACGTGCTGCGACCGCATGACGAAGGCAAAGATGCAAGCGGCGAGCAGGCGTCGGTGCGCGACGGCGCTGCACTGTGGAGACGCGCGCGTGAGGGCAGCCTCGATCGCGCGAGCCTGCGCGCCGCGGGTTTCGTGCCCGTCGACTCCTGCCTGGACGCGCTGCGGCAGGTTGCCGATGTACACGGCCTCAGCGCGCGCGGCGCGCGCCGCATCGAACACCTGATGCCCAGCCTGATCGATGCGGCCGCGGCAACGTCCGCGCCGGCCGATGCGCTCGTGCGGTTGTGCAGGCTGGTGCAGGCGGTCGCACGGCGCTCCGCTTACCTCGCGCTGTTGCAGGAACAGCCGGCCGCGCGCGCGCGGGTCGCGGCGCTGTGTGCCGAGAGCGCGTTCCTCGCCGAACGCGTGATCGAGCAGCCTTTGCTGCTGGACGACGTGCTGGCGCCGCGCGTGGAGCATCTGGCGCACGGCGTCGCCGAGCTGCGCGGGGAACTCGCGCAGCAACTCGCCGTGATCCCGGGCGCCGATG
>JAJPJT010000109.1 GCA_021324095.1 Gammaproteobacteria bacterium | reverse complement strand
TCCGCACCCGAAACTGCAGCACACGACGGTCGTCGGCTTGGGTCACATCGAACACGTAATCGCCCAGTGTCGCGGATTCGCCCGGATCGGGCAGGTGGCCGATCGCCGCGGTCACGAGCCCGCCGACCGTGTCGTATTCCTCGTCCGGAAACGTGGTCGCGAATTGTTCGTTGAAATCCTCTATGGGCGTCAGCGCATCGACGCGCCAGCTCCCGTCGGTCTGCTCTTCCATGAGCCTGGGCGGCGCCGCGTCGTCGTGCTCGTCGTCGATTTCGCCGACGATTTCCTCCAGCACGTCCTCGATGGTGACGAGTCCGGCCACGCCGCCGTACTCGTCCACGACCACGGCCATGTGGTTGCGCGAACGCCTGAATTCGGCGAGCAGCACGTTGAGCCGCATGGATTCAGGGATGATCACCGCGTGGCGCAGCAGACCACGCAGGTCGAGCGAACCGTCCTGGCCGCGCCGCAGCAGATCCTTGGCCAGCAGGATGCCGAGGATTTCGTCCTTGTCCTCGCCGTGCACCGGAAAGCGTGAATGGCCTGACTCGATCACCGCGTCCAGGATCGTGGGAAGGTCGTCGTCGATGTCCAGCGTGACCATTTGCGCCCGCGGCACCATCACGTCGCCGACCTCCATCTCGGTGACCCGGATGGCGCCTTCGATCATCGCGTAGGTTTCGCTGGTGAGCAGGCCGTTGCTCTGCGCCTCGCGGAGCTCCACGAGCAGCTCTTCGGGACTGCGGGGTTCACCTGAGAGCATGTGGCCCAAACGGTCCCACAACGATCGGTGGGCGGGGCCGGTGGTACTGGGAGGTTCTGCGGACATGGGACTGCGGTTCGTCCCCCGTAGGGGCGGACTACCCATTTTAGCGGAAATCCGGATTTCGCTCAGGCGGCGCCCTGGACCCGATAAGGATCAGCGATGCCCAGCGACGCAAGGATGCGGGTCTCCAGGCGCTCCATCCGCATGGCGTCCCGGTGGTTCTGGTGGTCGTAACCGAGCAGGTGCAGAACGCCGTGCACCGTCAGGTGCGCGTAATGGTGACGTATTTCTTTGCGCTGCTCGCGGGCTTCCCGCATGACCACCGGCGCGCAGATCACGAGATCGCCCAGCAGCGGCGAAGTGAGACCCTGTGGCAGCGCCGCCGGAAACGACAACACATTGGTCGCGTAATCCTTGCCGCGGTAGCGGCGGTTCAGCGCACGCCCTTCGCGTGCGCCGACGATCCTGATCGAAACTTCCGCGGGCTTCCGGAATGCGGCGCTCCGCAATGCGGCTTCGACCCAGCGGCGGAAGCTTGCGGGAGCGGGAACGTTCCGGCGTGGGACTGTATAGCCAACGTGTACTACGGGACTCGGGACTCGGGACTGGGGACTCGGGACTCGGGACTCGGAATGCGGAATTCGGGACCGGTTGCGGCCACGGGAACTTTTGGATCGCAAGGTTTGCCGCTTCATACGCAGAACCTGATCTCGCGATCGCCTCACGGCGCTCCGTTTGGCTTTTCCCGAGTCCCCAGTCCCGAGTCCCGAGTCCCGCTTTCGTCCTCGGCCTTCTCATACGCCCGCACGATCTTCGCCACCAGCGGGTGCCTCACCACGTCGCGCGCGGTAAAGAAGGTGAAGCTGATGCCATCGACGCCGCGCAGCACTTCGACCACGTTGCGCAGGCCCGAGCGCGTATTGCGCGGCAGGTCCACTTGCGTGACGTCACCGGTCACGACCGTGGTGGTGCCGAAACCGATGCGGGTGAGGAACATCTTCATCTGCTCGACGGTGCTGTTCTGCGCCTCGTCCAGGATCACGAACGAATCGTTCAACGTGCGGCCGCGCATGTAGGCGAGGGGTGCAATCTCGATCACGCTGCGCTCGATCAGGCGCGCGACGCGATCGAACCCCAGCATCTCGTACAGGGCGTCGTACAGCGGACGCAAATATGGATCGACCTTCTGCGCGAGGTCGCCCGGCAGGAAGCCAAGTTTTTCGCCGGCTTCGACCGCGGGCCGCACCAGGATCAGGCGCTGCACGCGGCCCGTTTCCAGCGCCTCGACGGCACTCGCGACCGCGAGGTAGGTCTTGCCGGTGCCGGCCTGGCCGATCCCGAAGTTGATGTCGTGGGTCGCGATCGCGTGCAGGTAGCGGATCTGGTTGGGGCCGCGTCCGCGGATGGTGCCGCGCTTCACCTTGATGACGACTTCCTGTGCGCCTTCGGCCTGTTTGTCCGCCAACGCATCCACACCGGCTTCGGAAAGGCGAACGTTGAGCACCCTTCCATTCAAGGTTTCATGCTCGGTGGCCGCGTACAGGCTGCGAAGCACGCGCTCGCCTGACTTCACCGCGTCGTCTTCGCCGATCACGCGGAACACATTGCCGCGATTGCTGATCTCGACTCCAAGGCGCAGTTCGATCTGGCGCAGGTGTTCGTCGAAAGGCCCGCACAGGTTTGCCAGCCGTTGCGTGTCGTCCGGTTCGAGCGTGAAGTCGTGCTGGACAAGCGAATCAGTCATGCAGAGTGGTCGTGACCAGGCAGGAGCAAAGAGCATTCGACACGGATTCACACGGATAAGAGCGGATGCAGTATCGCCTTTTATCCGTGTCCATCCGCTTTGATCCGTGTCAGAGCTGTTCGCTTTGGCATCCATGCATCACGATCCGTCCACGCAGCGAGTTGGTCAGCGCGGCGGTGATCACGACATCCACGAATTGCCCGACGAGGCTCGTGTCGCCCCCGAAATTCACCTGGCGCATGTTTTCGGTCTTGCCCGTGAGTTCATTCGGATTCTTCTTCGACGGCCCCGTGACGAGGATGCGCTGCGTGCTGCCGACCATGGCCTCGCTGATCTTCGCGGCGTGAAAATTGATCGTTTCCTGCAGGCGCGCAAGCCGTTCGTGTTTCACCGAATCAGGGGTTGGGTCGAACAGGTTGGCGGCCGGGGTACCTGGGCGCTTCGAATAGATGAAGGAGAACGACTGATCGAAACCGACGTCCTCGATCAGTTGCAACGTCTTCGCGAAATCCGCATCGGTTTCCCCGGGAAAGCCCACGATGAAGTCGCTGGAGATGCAGATGTCCGGGCGCACCGCGCGCAGCTTTCGGATTTTCGACTTGTACTCCAGCGCGGTGTAGCCGCGCTTCATGATCGCGAGGATGCGGTCCGAACCCGACTGCACGGGAAGGTGCAGGAAATTGGCGAGCTTCGGGACGTCCCGGTATGCCGCGACGAGCGAATCGGAAAACTCCAGCGGATGTGAAGTGGTGAAACGGATCCGGCCGATGCCGTCGATCTCCGCGATCGCGCGGATCAGCAGCGCCAGATCCGCGTAACTTCCATTTTCGCTCGCACCAAGGTGCTCGCACGCACCGTCGAACATCGGCCCGCGGTAGGCGTTGACGTTCTGGCCGAGCAGGTTGACCTCTTTCACGCCCTGCTCGGCAAGCGAGGCAACCTCCGCCAGTACGTCGTCGAACGGGCGCGACAGTTCTTCGCCGCGGGTATACGGCACGACGCAGAACGAGCAGTATTTGGAGCAGCCCTCCATGATCGACACGAATGCGCTCGGTCCTTCGGCGCGCGGCTCGGGCAGGCGGTCGAACTTCTCGATCTCGGGGAAGGAAATATCCACCTGCGGCTTGCCGGTCGCGCGACGAGCGTCGATCAGGTCGGGCAGGCGGTGCAGCGTCTGCGGACCGAACACGACATCCACGTACGGCGCACGCTCGACGATCGCCGCGCCCTCCTGACTTGCGACGCAGCCGCCGACGCCAATCAGCACGTCGGGATTGGCCTGCTTGAATTCCTTCCAGCGGCCGAGTTGCGAAAACACCTTTTCCTGCGCCTTTTCGCGGATCGAGCAGGTGTTCACAAGGATCACGTCGGCCTGCGAAACGTCATCGGTGCGCACCATCCCGCGCTCGGCGCCAAGCACTTCCTCCATCTTGCGGGAGTCGTACTCGTTCATCTGGCAGCCGTGGGTCTGGATGAATAACTTTCCAGAATCGGGTCTTCCAGAAGCAGGCTTTCCAGAGCTTGGCTTTCCGGAGCCGGGCTTTCCGGGGCAGGGCTTTTTCGACCGGGACTCGGCAGGCGCGGGTGTATCGGCCATCGGGACGCAAAACGTGCTGAAACTTGCATTGTAGCCGGACGGGGTGCGGCAGGCCGAGGCAATGGCCATCGAAATGTGAACGCTGTGCTTGGCATGGGCGGCCCGCGGGGGCACACTGCACCGCCATGAACGCGATGTTCTGCCAAGGAGCGCGCGGCGGCCGGCGAACCGCGGCTCCTTTCACCCCCGGCCGCCTGTTGCGGATGACGCTCTCGCTCGTCCTCGTAATGGCGGCAGGGTGGGCCGGGCCCGCCGCCGCGAGCGTGCTGTACCGCTGCGTCGGGAGCGGCGGCGAGCTCGCCTACGTGAGCCACCCCGCGGGCTACGCGCATTGCGTGAAGATCGGGCAGTGGCCGGCAGCGACCGCGCATCCGGTCGAGGCCGCGTACAGACACCAAGCTTCCGGTGAGAAGCATCACCCTGCCAAGGTGCTGCCCGGCGAGCCGCCGCGGCCGGTCAAGGCCAATCCCGCGGTGTTGAAGATCACGCCGCTGGGCAACGAACGATCCGCCCAGGTAACGGAGCCGCCCACGTCCCGCGCGTGGCAACCGTTCCCGGTCATCGCGATGGAGACGCTGGGAAGCTGGGTGCTGCCACGTGTGCTGGGCGTTGAGGCGGCGCCCGTGCGTTCCACATCACCGGCGCCGGCCTCGAGTTCCAGCGCGCCCGCATCTGCGGCGACCGCCAGCATCCCTTTGAAGCTCGATGCCGACGCGCCGATGCCACCACGACGTGGTGCGGTCTATCGCGTCGTCGAAAAGAACGGCACGGTGCTGTACACCAACGTCGCGTCGCTGGCAAAAGGTCCTGAGGCGAAAATGTTGTTCACCTACATCGTCGAGTGCTACGCCTGCGACGTGCACTCGAAGATCAACTGGAACACGGTGCCGCTGCACCTGGGTGCGTACCACGGCGACATTTCCGCAGCCTCGAGGCTTTCCGGCGTCGACGCCGCACTGTTGCGCGCGGTGATCCACGCCGAATCCGGATTCAATCCGCGCGCGCTGTCGTACAAGGGCGCGCAGGGGCTGATGCAGTTGATGCCGGGCACGGCGTTCGAACTCGGCGTGGGCGACGCCTTCGATCCGGCCCAGAACATCTCGGGTGGCGCGCGCTACCTCGCAATGCTGCTGCACGATTTCCACGGCGACGTGAAGCTGGCCGCCGCGGCCTACAACGCCGGCGCGGGCGCCGTGACGAAGTACGGCGGCGTGCCGCCGTATGCCGAAACGCAGGTGTACGTCAAGCGCGTGGCGCTGCTGTACCAGCGCTACCGCAAGGCACTGGCAGCGCAGGTCGCGCCCGCACTGGCGACGGCGAAAGTTGCTGATTGACTCAGCGCCGCAACTCCGACGTGAGCGCTGGCGCGATCGCCTCGATGATCTGCCCGGCCAGCATGTGATTCGCCGCGATGATGTTGCCGGATTCCGGCAATCCATCGTGGCCCGAAAAATCGCAGTAGCGCCCGCCGGCTTCGCGGACGAGCAGGCAGCCCGCGGCCATGTCCCAGATCTTCAATCCCGTTTCGAAATAGCCGTCGAAACGTCCAACCGCCGTCCATGCGAGATCCAGTGCGGCCGAGCCGGTGCGGCGAAAATCCTCGGCGCGCTTCAGCACTTCGCGGGTCATCCCGAGCTGGGCATCGAGGTGGCGGCGTTCGCGGTAGGGAAAGCCCGTCACGAGCATCGCGCCATCCAGCGATTCGCGTTTGCCGATCCGGATGCGGCGGTCGTCGAGGAACGCGCCGTCGCCCTTGCTGGCAGTGAAGATCTCGTTGCGTACCGGATCGAGGATCACGCCGTGGACCGGCTCGCCGTGGTCGAGTTGCGCGATCGACACGGCGAAATGCGGAATGCCGCGCAGGTAATTGTGGGTGCCGTCCAGTGGATCGACCGCCCATGTAAAGCGCGCGCCCGCCTTTCCGGACGCGCCGGTTTCCTCGCCCAGGATCGCGTGGTCGGGATAGGCGCGGCGCAGCTCGCGCACGATCTCGGCTTCCGCCTGGCGATCGACTTCGGACACGAAATCGAGGTGGTGCTTCTCGATCACGGCCAGACTGTCGAGGCGATTCATGTAGCGCAGGATCACGCTGCCCGCGGCGCGCGCGGCACGGATCGCGACGGTGACGGCGGGTCGGGCCATGGCGATGGAGTTCCGGATTTGAAAAAGAACGCGCCGCACGGAGCGGCGCAGGGTCATTTTAACAGCGCCCCGGCACGCGCGTTACTCTTGCGGGATGAACCAGTCCACCGCATCCATTCCGCCGGCGCCGCAATCCATTCGCTTCGTGCTGGCGCGCACCTCGCACCCCGGCAACATCGGTGCCGCCGCGCGCGCGATCCGCACGATGGGCTTCTGGCGGCTGTCGCTGGTCGCACCGCAGCGTTATCCCGATCCTCAGATCGAGGCGATGGCAGCCGGCGCGGAGGATGTGCTTGCGAATGTGGTGGTGTCCGAAAGCGTGCCGGCCGCGGTGGCGGATTGCATCCGCGTATACGGGTTGTCGGCGCGTCGGCGCGGGATAAGCCTGCCGGAACTGGATCCGCGTGGAGCGGCGGACGAAATCGTCCCGCTGCTGAATCAGGGCGCCGAACTCGCGCTGCTGTTCGGCAACGAACGTTCGGGCCTCGATAACGACGAATTGTCGGTGTGCCACGCGATGATCCGGATTCCGAGCGTCGAGGATTTCTCGTCCCTCAATCTCGCGCAGGCGGTACAACTGATGGCGTGGGAGGTCAGGATGGCAATGCTGGGCCAGGTGCCGGCGCCAGCGGGAAGGCGCGAGGCACCCGCGTCGGCAGACGAAATGGAACGCTTCTTCGGGCACCTCTTCGCGACGCTGGACGCGATCGACTTCCACAAGGGACGCACGGGCAAGACCATCGAGCAGCGTCTGCGCCGCCTGTTCCACCGCGCGATGCCGGACTCGCGCGAACTGCGCATCCTGCACGGCGTGCTCGCCGACGCCGAACGAATGGCGCGGCTGGCTAAACAGCGGGGGTTCGGGGCAGGGTAGTGGGGGATGCAGCGAATCTTTTGCCGAACTTGACGCCCGGGTCGTCCGCGGGTTGGCAGCATGTCCGATTTCGCACCCCCGCTACCCGCCCCCCATCCCCGCTTCATCGTCCACATGGCTTCCAGCCACCGGCGCGATCCGCAC
>JAJPJT010000052.1 GCA_021324095.1 Gammaproteobacteria bacterium | reverse complement strand
CTCCTTCCACTCCTTGCTGTAGTAGCCGCTGCCGTAGGTCACCCAGGGTTGGCCCGGCGTCGGCACCACCCAGGTCATCTCGCCGCCCATCACGTCGTGCCACACCGGCGGAATCTTGCCGCCGCGCACTGCGCTCGCCTCGTAAACGGACCCGCGATCCTGCTGCGCGCCGTAGATGTCGAACGGAAACTCGTCGTCGAGATTTGCGTGGTAGAACTGGCCGGTCGGCTGGTTCATTTCCGGACTCCAGCTCTTGCCGCCGTTCAAGGTGACGGTGGCGCCGCCGTCGTTGCCTTCGATGAAGATCTGCGGATTCTGCGGATCGATCCAGAGCGCGTGGTTGTCGCCGTGCGGCGGGTCCAGCTTGCGCAAGGTCTTGCCGCCATCGTGCGACACGATCAGCTCGGCGTTGGGCATGTAAATCGTGTTGGCATCCTTCGGGTCGATGTAGACGCGGCCGTAATAGAAGGCGCGCTGCGTGATCGCCATGTTGTCGTTGACGAACTTCCATGTCGCCCCGCCATCGTTCGACCGGAACAGTGCGCCGGCCTGGTCCTTGTAGCGGGCCTGGACCAGCGCATACACCACGTTCGGATCGGACGGCGCGACAGCAAGCCCGACCTTGCCGAAATCGCCCGTGGGCAGGCCGGGGTTGTGCGTGATGTTCTTCCAGGTCTTGCCGCCGTCGGTGGTCTTGTAGATCCCGCTTCCGGGTCCGCCGCTGGCGAAGGTCCACGGATGCCGCGACATCTGCCACATCGCCACGTACAGCACGTCCGGGTTCTGCGGATCC
Organism: Gammaproteobacteria bacterium; assembly: GCA_021324095.1. Lineage (GTDB taxonomy): Bacteria > Pseudomonadota > Gammaproteobacteria > Xanthomonadales > Rhodanobacteraceae > 66-474. The sequence continues at coordinate 42,232 of JAJPJT010000052.1, read as the reverse complement.
ATCGCCATCGTCGCGACGCCGGTGTGGTCGTCGACGTACAGCATCTTGTTCCAGGTCTTGCCGCCGTCGGTGCTCTTGAATACGCCGCGTTCAGGATTCGGTGCGAACAGGTGCCCGAGCGCGCCGACGTACACGACGTCCGGATTCTTGGGATCGACGAGGATCCACGTGATGATGTGGGTCTCGCCGAGGCCGACGTACTTCCACGTCTTGCCGGCATCCGTGCTCTTGTACACGCCGTGGCCCGTGAGCACCGTGTTGCGTGGTGCCGAATCGCCCGTCCCCGCGTAAATGATCTTCGGGTTCGATTGCGCGACCGCGATCGCGCCCACCGTCCCGCTGGTGTCGGGTTTGAAATACTTGTCGGTGAGGTTCTTCCAGTGCTGGCCGTAATCGTCGGTTTCCCAGACGCCGGAGCCCGCATAGCCCGCGTAATAGCGATTGGGCTGGCCCGGGACGCCCGCAACCGAGGTCACGCGTCCGCCGCTGTATGGCCCGACGCTGCGCCAGTGCAGCGCGCTGGTGAGTTTGGTGGTAGGCACGGTGGCCGCAGACGCCATTGACGCTGCGAACGTCCCTGCAATGATTAATACTGCTGACGCAATCAAGTATTTCCGCGCAGTCGAGACCATATGCACCTCACCGGATGTCAATCATGATGACGCGGTCGTGGCGGCAGCTTGGGAGCCGACACGCAGTAAACGCACGCGCCGACACGCGCGCCGGATACGGCGTCACAACTCTGCTATTCAGCTCCCAGCCAAGCGCAAACACACCGCTAGGCGGCGGAGCGTAGCACCCGGCTGATCCCATCGCAGGTGCCAGTGGTCACGGGAGCCCGAGCACAACGCCGCTCGGTTCAACATTGGAGTAGATAGCGGTGCCCTCACCTTGCGAGGCAATCGCATGAGCACATCCAGGTCGGCCAACTCGGCATCCGCTACCTCATCGATGGTTCGCAGAATGGGAGCCTTGGAATATTCGAGTTGACCGTCCCTCCCGACTCGAACGTTCCCCCTCCGCATAGCGATTCGAGTAACGAAGAACTGGTCTACGTGCTGGACGGCACGCTGCGATACAGGGTTGGCCCGGAGGTGCGGGACCTTGCCCCAGGTGAGACGATGCATACCCCGCGCGGCGTGGTCCACGCGTTTTCCAATGCTTCCGAACGCACCGCCCGGGCGCTGATCATCCAGTCTCCGGACATCGGCGCGCAGTACTTCAAGGATGTCGCCGCGGTCGTCCATCTTGGCATCCGCCGGACAAGGCTGCCCTGATGGCCGTGATGACCCGGTACGGCCTCGTGCCCGCTGCTCCTGGATGAGGCCCGGAGCCTGTCGCCCGACCGAACGCACCGGTCAATGCTTGTCCGGCAAGCGTCGGCGCGCGCCACACCTGCAGCGCGCACCATTGCAGATCGTCACGGCAGCGCCGTCACCGCAGATAACACGGCCCGGTTTCCCTCACTTCCATGGTCGCCCACTCGGCGGCGGGACACAGCGCCGCGAGTTCCACCGCTTCTTCGCGCGTGGCGCAATCGACCAGGAAGAATCCGCCGATCATTTCGCGCGCTTCGGCGAACGGGCCATCGCGCAGGCTGCGCTTGCCGGCGCGAATCTGCAGGCGCTTGCCTTCGGAATCATTGCGCAATGACGAATACGCGCGCAGCACGCCGCGCTGCTTCAGGTCGTCGGCGTAGCGCTCCATCCGCGCGTACAGCGCCCTGCCCTCTCCTTCCGTGCGTTCCGCGCGCTGGCCGCGTGGTTCTGCGACGAACAGCATGTAGGCCATATATCTCTCCGCATAGCTGAGATTTGAGCCCTCCCCCTTCAAGGGGAGGGTTGGGTAGGGATGGGTTGAGTGGTGCCCAACACCCATGCCCTCCCGGCTGCCCCTTGAAGGGGGAGGTGAACTGCCGTCAGGTCGTCACACACGCCGCGGCGCGCTGACGCAACAATTCGGCCTCGCGTGTGTTGGCGGTCAGCGATGCCGCACGTTCGAATTCCGCCCGCGCCTCATCGCGGCGGCCCAACTTGAAGAGCAGGTCGCCGCGCACGCTGGGCAGCAGATGGTAGCCGACGAGCGCGCGCTCCTTTTGCAGCGCATCGACCCGTTGCAGTCCCGCTTCCGGCCCCTCGGCCATCGACACCGCCACCGCGCGATTCAGTTCCACCACCGGCGACGGCGCGACTGCCGCGAGGCGCGCGTACAGCGACGCAATCCGCGTCCAGTCGGTGTCCTCCGCGTGCAGCGCGCGCGCATGGCAGGCGGCGATCGCGGCCTGCAGCGCGTACTCGCCGTCCGCACCGCCCAGTTTTTCGGCGCGTTCCAGCGCCGCCAGGCCGCGCCGAATCAATAGACGATCCCAACGCGCGCGGTCCTGGTCCAGCAGCAGGATCGGCGCACCATCGGCGGCCACCCGCGCATGCAGGCGCGAGGCCTGGATTTCCATCAGCGCGACCAGTCCGTGCACTTCGGGTTCGCGCGGCGCGAGCCCCGCCAGCACGCGACCCAGCCGCAGCGCCTCCTCGCAGAGCGCCGGCCGCGCCCAGTCCTCGCCCGAGGTGGCGGTGTGGCCTTCGTTGAAGATCAGGTAAACGACTTCCAGCACGGCGGTGAGGCGCGGCGCGAGTTCCTCGCCGCGCGGCACCTCGAACGGCACCTGTTTTGCCGCGAGGGTGCGCTTGGCACGCACGATGCGCTGCGCGACGGTGGGTTCGGGCACCAGGAAAGCGCGCGCAATTTCCGGCGTGGTCAGGCCGCCCAGCATGCGCAGGGTCAATGCCACCTGCATGTCGCGGGTGAGCACGGGATGGCAGGCGGTGAAGATCAGCCGCAGCAGATCGTCCCCGATGTCGTCATCCAGTGCGTCCGCTTGGTCCGGTGCGTGCGTCATCGCCTCGGGTCCGAGTTCGTACTCGATCGCCGCCTGCTTGTCGCCACGCATCCTGTCGTGCCGCAGCAAGTCGATCGCGCGGCGCTTGGCGGTGGTCATCAGCCACGCGCCGGGGTTGTCCGGCACGCCTTCCTGTGGCCAGCGTTCCAGCGCGACGACCAGCGCTTCCTGCGCCAGATCCTCGGCCTGGCCGACGTCGCGCAACATCCGCGCCAGACCCGCGATCAGGCGCGGCGCCTCGATCTTCCAGACGGTTTCGATGGTGCGATGGGTTTCGGCCGTCGTCATGACGGCCGATCACAACACCCCTTCACGTCCGGTGCAAGCGGCCTGATGGGGACGCGTTCAGGCCTTGGCGATCTTTTCCCGCAGGCGCGCTTCGTGTTCGCGGATTTCGGGCGTCGCGCCCGCGCCGCATTCGTCCATCTCCATCACCGGACGCAATTCGATTTCCATGCCGTTGTCGAACAGCGGCGCGCGCTTGATCCATTCGATGGCCTCCTCCATCGAGCGCACCTGCCACAGCCAAAAACCGGCCACCAGCTCCTTGGCCTCCGCGAACGGACCATCGATCACGGTGCGTTGCTTGCCCTCGAAGCGCACCCGCGCGCCTTTCGAGCTGGGGTGCAGCCCTTCGGCCGCCAACAGCACGCCGGCTTCGACCAGTTTTTCGTTGAACTTGCCCATTTCGGCGAAATCCTTGGCTTCCGGCAACGCGCCGGCTTCGGATTCCTCGCTCGCCTTTACCAACACCAATACGCGCATGATCGTCTCCAGTGCTCCGGCAACGCGCCGGCTTCACTCCAGCGACGAACGGCGGATGTCCGATTCGACAATCGGCTTTGGAAGTTGATCGATGTCAGGGCGATCAGGACGGCGTCATCCGATCATGCGAGGATTGCAGGCATCCCGAACCGACATGTCCGCCATTACACCCGAACTCACCGCGCGCCCCGCATCACCGCCGTTCCACCCCTTCCGGCCGCTGTTCTTCTGCGCGGGATTGGCGGCCAGCCTGGGCATGCTGGCATGGGGCCTGTTCCTGCATTTCGGCTGGCTGCCTTCGGCGGCGCTGCTGCCGATCCCCTGGCACGCGCATGCGATGCTCTACGGTTTCGCCGGTGCGCTGGTCGGCGGATTCCTGCTGACCGCGTCGGCCAACTGGACCGGCATCGCCACGACCAGCCGGCACGGGCTGTGGCTGCTGACGGCGACCTGGGTGGTCGCGCGCATCCTGTTGCTCATACCGCTGCCGTTCTGGATCGGCGCGCTGTTCGACGTCGGCTACCTGTTCGGGCTGGTGTTCCTGGTCGGGCGCGTGCTGTGGCTGTCGAAGAACCGGCGCAATGCGTTCCTGATCGGAATACTGCTGTTCTACGCCGGTCTCGACATCGTGTTCTACGTGGGCGCTCTGCGGATCGACATGTCGCTGATGTCGCGCGCGCTGATCGGCACGGTCGACCTGTTGCTGGTGCTGATGCTGGCGATCGGCGGACGCGTGATTCCGTTCTTCACCGGCCGAAAGCTCAGCGGCCAGACGATGTGGGTCAACAAATACCTGATCTGGGCGGTGAACGGCGGCGGCGCGCTGGTGCTGCTGTGCGGTTTGGGCGGCGCACCCGGCCTGCCGCGCGGCGTGCTGATGCTGGTGGTGGCCGCGCTTGCCCTGGTTCGGCTGATCGGCTGGCGCGGGTGGCGCGCATGGCATGAACCGATGCTGTGGGTGCTGCACCTCGGTTATCTGTGGCTGGCGATCGCGCTGATCGTGCGCGGGCTGGCGCTGGTCGGCGTCTACGCGATGCCCGAGCTCGACACGCTCCACGGGATCACGGTCGGCGCCTTGGGCACACTCTCGCTCGGCATGATGGTGCGCGTGGCGCAGGGGCACAGCGGCGTGCCGATCAGGGCGAATCCGGTCCTCGCGCTCATGTTCGTGATGCCGACGGCTGCCGCGATCCTGAGGCTCGGCTACAACCAGCCCGCCGGCTGGATGTGGGCCGCGGCGGTCTGGTTCGTCGCCTACGCGATCTTGCTTGGTGCGATCGGTCCGCTGCTGGTGCGCGGGCGCGTCAGCGCGCCTGCTTGAGCGGAGCGACTCCGCACAGGCTGCCTATACTTGGGAGGAACCCGGGCCTCCCATGAACTACCGCCACGCCTTCCACGCCGGCAATTTCGCGGACGTGTTCAAGCACGCGATCCTGCTGGCGCTGCTCGATGCATTGACGGCCAAGGACAAGCCGCTGTGCCATTTCGACACGCACGCAGGCCGCGGCCTGTATGAACTGTGCGGCGACGAGGCGCAAAAAACCGGCGAATGGCGGGAAGGCATTGGGCGCATCTTCAGTGATCCCGACGCGCCGGCGCCATTGCGGCGCTATGTGGAAGCCATTCGCGCGTTCAATCCGCGCGGCGCGCTGCGCGTCTATCCCGGCTCGCCGCTGCTGGCGGCGCAGGCCTTGCGAGCCGACGATCGGCTGGTCCTGTGCGAGACACAGGATGAAGAAGCCGCGGCGCTGCGCGAAGTGTTCCGCGGTGACAGCCGCGTCCACATCCACGCACGCGACGGCTACGCCGCGCTGAACGCGCTGTTGCCGCCGAAAGAGCGGCGCGGACTGGTGCTGATCGATCCACCGTTCGAGGCACAGGATGGCGAATTCGCCGCGATCGAAGCCGCGCTCGCCAAAGCGCACATCCGTTGGCCGAACGGCGTGTATGCGGTGTGGTATCCGATCAAGTCGCACCGCGCGATCACGCCGTTCCACCGTCACCTCGCGGCAGGTCCATTCGACCACGTTGTGGTCGCCGAATTGCTGGTACAGCCGGACGACTCACCCCTGCGACTGAACGGATGCGGGATGCTGATCGCGAATCCGCCGTGGCGGATCGATGCGACTTTGTCCGCCTTGCTGCCCGTCCTGCGCGTCGTGCTCGCGCAATCGTCCGCCGCGTCGGCGCGCGTGCGCTGGCTGCGGGGTGAATGAGCGGGACAGGCACCGCGCCGGCCAGATCGATTTTCGATATGCTCGAATCGCGATCCCGCGTAGGAGGTCGGTCCCATGCGCGCAACCTGCCCGTCCGTCTTCCGGCTCCTGCCGGCTCTGGTTTTATGCGCAGTGCTGGCGGCCTGCGCACCCGCGCCGATCTACAAGACCGGCCCATCCAGCGTGGCCGCGACGCCGCAGCAGGTCGCGACTTCGCCGCAGAATTTCCGTGGACTGCAGGTGGTCTGGGGCGGCAGCGTGGTTTCCGTACACAACTTCCCCGATCACAGTGAAATCGAAATCCTCGCCTACCCGCTGGACTCTTCACAGCGACCGCTGCTGCAGCAACCGGCCATCGGCCGGTTCATCGCGACCGTGCCTGGTTTCGTGGAGCCCATGAACTATCCGCCCGGCGCGCTGGTGACGCTGCGCGGCGCGCTGGACGGTGCCCGCAGCGGGCAGGTCGGCGACGCCAATTATACGTTCGCGCTGGTGCACAGCGACGCGATGCACCGCTGGACGGCCGAAGAAATGCGCCAGGGTCATCCGAACATCAGTATCGGCGTCGGTGTCGGCGGCTGGATACATTGATGGTGCGATCGTCCATGATCGCCTCTTCGCTCGTTGTACCCGCAACAGGGGACGTCCCGAAGTTTGAACATCAGAACGCCCATCCATGGGCTGATTTTTGACAACAGCCGCTTCGATTGTGACAACGCATGGCGCGCCAACAGGCGGTGCTTCGCAATCTGCAGAAACCATCCACATCGACGATGGCCGCGCCTTCGTGCTGCGTTCGCTGCGGCCCGATGATCTGCCCGCGTTGCATCGCGCGTTCTCGCGCCTGACGCCCGAAGAAATCGAGTACCGGTTTTTCCATCGCTCGCGCGAGCTGCCGGTCTCCGTGCAAAGGCAGGTGCGTACGCTCGATCCCGCGTGCGATGCGGCGTTCGTGCTGGACGATGGCGGCGAAATCCGCGGCGTGGCCGACCTGCACATGCAGCGACCCGATTCGCGTGAGGCCGAGTTCGGGCTGATCGTCGGCAAAGCGATCGCGGGGCATGGCCTTGGCACGCTGTTGATGCAACGGCTGCTTGCCGAAGCGGGACGGCGTGCACTCACGTTGCGCGGCCTCGTGCGCCGGGACAACGCACGCATGCTGGAACTCTGCCGCGCGTTCGGTGGCACCGTGAGCGCCGATCCCGACGATCCCGCCATCGTGTCGGTGAGCTTCGCACCGAACCGTTGGCGCTGATCTCGTCGAACCTGCGTCACCGAGGAGGGAGCGGCGACGCAGCGCTTCGGTCTGGGGCCGCTGGTAAAATGACGTGTTGTCCGTTTGCTGGGGCACGCACAGCGCTCCGGCAATGTTTTGTATTGCACGAATCATGACGACCGCCGCTTCCATCCTTCCTCCGCTGCCGCGGCAACCCGGCCAGCAACGCGACTGGCGCGAACCCGCGGGTTCGTCGCTCGCGCTGCTGCTGTGCGAGGCCGCGCGTGCGCACGAGGGAGTCGTGGTCGCGGTCACTGCCGACAGCCGGGCAGCCCGTACGCTCGAAGAGGAACTCGGCTTCTTCGCGGACGACCTGCCGGTCCTGCACTTCCCGGATTGGGAAACCCTGCCCTACGACCTGTTCGCGCCACATCCCCAGCTCGTTTCGCAACGCATCGACACGCTGTATCGGCTGCCCGGAACGCGCAAGGGCGTGTTGGTCGTACCAGTCGCGACGTTGATGCAACGCCTCGCTCCACGTTCGTACATTGCCGGCAGCGGTCTCGTGGTGGCGCGGGGCGAATCGCTGGATCTCGCGACCGAGCAGCGGCGGCTCGAAGCCTGCGGCTATCGCCACGTTCCACAGGTCGGAGAACACGGCGAGTTCGCGGTGCGCGGCGCGCTGCTGGACGTCTTCCCGATGGGCGCGGCCGAACCGTACCGCATCGAGTTGTTCGACGAGCAAATCGAATCGATACGCGCCTTCGATCCCCAAACGCAGCGTTCGCTGCACCAGGTCGAGGCAGTGCAACTTCTGCCCGCGCGCGAGTTCCCGTTGACCGACGAAGCGATGCGCGCGTTCCGCGACCGCCTGCGCGAGCGCTTCCCGATCGACGTGCGGCGCTGTCCGATCTACCAGGACATGAAGCAGGGCGTGACGCCTGGCGGCATCGAGTATTACCTGCCACTGTTTTTCGATGCGACGGAAACCCTGTTCGACTATCTCGATGCGGACGCGCTGTTCGTCGTGGGTAACGGCTCGCTCGATGCGGCGGAGCGATTCTGGAAGCAGACCGAGGACCGCTACGACCAGCGCGCGCACGACATCGAGCGGCCGGTCCTGCCGCCGATGGAGTTGTACCTGCCGCCGCAGTCGCTGCGCGAACGGCTGAACCGTGTGCTGCGCGTCGATCTCGTTGGCGCCGCCGACACGCGCGCGGCGGATACCGGCACGCAACCGGCGCCGGACATTTCGATGGGCGGCGCGGCGCCGGGTGGATTCCCTCAACGCTTGCGCGAATGGCTCGACGCGCATCCCGAACAACGCGTGCTGATCGCCGCCGATTCGCCTGGGCGGCGTGAGGCACTGCTCGAACAACTCGCCACGGCCGAATTGCGGCCGGAGCTGGTCGAGTCCTGGCAAGCTTTCATCAGGGATTTGTCGTCCCGGCCAGGGAATGGCCCGGATCCGGTCGCAGGGGTGCATGCTTCACCACTGGATTCCGGCCTGGGCCGGAATGACGATCAAAAGCTGCGACTCGCCATTACCGTTGCACCACTCGAGCGCGGCTTCGCCCTTGCAGAACCAGTGCTGACGGTTTTCACCGAGCGCGAGCTGGCAGGCGAACGTGCGCGCAGCGAGCGTCAGCGGCGGCGGGTGGCGGAGCGCGACCCCGAAGCGATCCTGCGCGATCTCACCGAACTCGAGATCGGCGCCCCGATCGTGCACGTCGATCATGGTGTTGGGCGTTATCTCGGATTGGTCGCGTTGGATGTCGGCGGCATGCCCGGTGAATTCCTCGCGATCGAATACGCGCGCGGCGACAAGCTGTACGTGCCGGTCGCGCAGCTCGCATTGGTGAGCCGCTACAGCGGCGCCGATGACGAGCACGCGCCACTGCACTCGCTGGGTGGCGAAGCCTGGGAGCGCGCGAAACGCAAGGCGGCCGAAAAGGTGCGCGATGCCGCAGCGGAACTGCTGGCGATCCATGCTCAACGCGCGGCGCGCCAGGGCAATGCGATCGCGTTCGACCGCGCGATGCTGGCGCGCTTCGCGGAAGGTTTCCCGTTCGAGGAAACGCCCGACCAGCAGGCGGCGATCGATGCGGTGCTGACCGATCTGGCGGCGCCGCAACCCATGGATCGCGTGGTCTGCGGCGACGTCGGGTTCGGCAAGACCGAGGTCGCCCTCCGCGCCGCCGTGGCCGTGGCGAGCGCCGGCAAGCAGGTCGCGGTGCTGGTGCCGACCACCCTGCTCGCGCAGCAGCACTACGACAATTTCCGCGACCGGTTGGCGGATTTTCCGGTCAGGGTCGAATTGCTGTCGCGCTTCCGCGCGAAGAAGGACGTCGAAAGTGCGCTGAAACAGCTCGCGGACGGCAAGCTCGACATCGTGATCGGCACGCACCGGCTCTTGCAGCCCGACGTTCAGTTCCGCGACCTTGGCCTCGTGATCGTGGACGAGGAACACCGCTTCGGCGTGCGCCACAAGGAGCGCCTCAAAAAGCTGCGCGCGGAAGTCGACCTGCTCACGCTCACCGCGACACCGATTCCACGCACGCTCAACATGGCCATGAGCGGCATGCGCGACCTTTCCATCATCGCGACCCCGCCTGCCGCGCGCATGGCGGTGAAGACGCTCGTCGCGCAATACGATCCGGCGCTGGTGCGCGAAGCGTTCCAGCGCGAACTCGCCCGCGGCGGCCAAGTGTATTTCCTGCACAATTCGATCGACACCATCGCGCGCACCGCGCGTGAACTCGAGGAACTGATTCCGGACGCCCGCGTCCGCGTGGCGCACGGCCAGATGTCTGCGCACGATCTCGAAAGGACTATGCTGGATTTCCACCGCCAGCGCTTCAACGTGCTGGTGTGCACCACGATCATCGAGTCCGGGATCGACGTTCCGACCGCCAACACCATCGTGATCGACCGCGCCGACCGGTTCGGCCTCGCACAGTTGCACCAGTTGCGCGGCCGCGTCGGCCGCTCGCACCATCGCGCCTACGCGTACCTGATCGTGCCCGACCGCAAGGCCATGACCGCCGATGCGGAAAAGCGCCTCGCCGCATTGGAGTCGCTCGAAGAACTCGGCGCCGGGTTCACGCTGGCAACGCACGACATGGAGATCCGCGGCGCCGGGGAGCTGCTGGGCGAAGCGCAGTCGGGCCAGATCGAGGCGATCGGCTTCGCGCTGTACAACGAACTGCTGGAGCGGGCGGTTCACGCGCTGCGATCCGGCAAGGTTCCCGATTTCGAACTGGGCGGCGACAGTGGCACGGAGATCGAGCTGCACTTGCCCGCGCTGATTCCCGAGGATTACCTGCCCGATGTGCACACGCGCCTCACACTCTACAAGCGCATCGCCAGTGCGGCTGATGAAGAAGCATTGCGTGAGCTGCAGGTCGAGATGATCGACCGCTTCGGCCTCCTCCCCGCGCAGGCGAAAAACCTGTTCGCCATCGCCGCGCTGAAACTGCGCGCCGCGGCGCTTGGCATCCGCAAGCTGGACCTGGGTGCCGCGGGCGGACGCATCAGGTTCCGCGAACGGCCCGACGTCGATCCCGCCACGATCATCCGCCTGATCCAGACGCGGCCGCGCGTCTACAAGCTGGACGGCCAGGACAAGTTGCGCGTCGCGCTGGCACTGCCGGAACCCGCCGACCGCCTGCGCGCCGCCGGCGAGCTGCTGGAAACCCTGTCGGTACGCAGCAAGGCCGCGTGATCGTCAAAACCTCGACGTATACTTGGCACGTCAGGCAGAGGGCGCGCGATGATTCCCCGCTTCTCCGACCATGCCGCCAACGAACGCACCTTTCTGGCATGGGTGCGCACGGCGATCGCCATCATGGCGTTCGGTTTCGTGATCGAACGCTTCGACCTGTTCCTCGCCTACCTGAGCGGACGCGCCACTCCGGGTACGCAACATCATTCGCACACGGCGGAAGTGGTGGGCTTGGCGCTGATCGTGTGCTCGGTGGCCATGATCTTCACGGCGACGCTGCGCTACATGCATCATCGCAAGTCGATCAGCGCCGACGAGCCATGCGGGTACGGCAACGCGCTCGGAGACGCGCTGCTCGCGCTGATGCTGATCTGCCTCGGCGTGTTCCTGATCGCGTACGTTGCGCATCAGGTGCTGATGCAAGGCCGGTGAAGGCGCGCCCGGTCTAAACGCCGGCTGATTGCCCGGCTTCCCGTGACGAAACCTTGACGAACCGGCAGCGATGATCGGGGTCTAGCGTTTGTCGGTCGAACACACCTGCCCAGCGCAAAGGAGCCAGCATGATCCAACGACACTCGAAGCATTTGTCCCTGGTGTGCGCAGTCGCGCTGGCGTTGTTCGGCACCGCGTCGATCGCCGTGGCGCAGCAGACGCCGCCCCCGCCCCCACCACCGCCGCCGCAACAGCCGGCTCCTCCCACGCCTCCCCCGCCCCCCGCTCCGGCCGCACCTGCCCCGGCAACGACCGCGGCGACCGCGAATCCGTCGGGCGAACAACAGACCGGACAGTTCTACCAGGGCACGGAGTCCAGCGCGCAATACCCACTGCCCGACAGCAATGGCGGAACCTTGACCGTCAATGCCGGCATGCCGGCCCAGGTGCAGAATTATGGGCCGCCGCCGTCGTTCGGTTCGCTGGACACCAACCACAACGGCTGCATCAGCGAATCCGAAGCGCAGGCGTACCCGCCGCTGGACAGCGACTTCCTGTTCGCCAGCAACCAGGGCAAGTGCATCAGCAAGGCGCAATACAGGAAATGGGTGAGCACCCAAGGCAGTTCACCTTGAGGACCCGCCGCGCGGCCGCGCTTGCGCGGCCGCGCAACGTTTGGGCATGATGCTGGATTCCCGTTGCCGGCGTCAGGTTGCATGCCCGAACACACTCGTGATGCATCGATCAAAACGGTACGAGCGACCCTCGACGACCTGGACGAACTGGCGGTCCTGTTCGACGCCTATCGCGTCTTCTACAGGCAAGCATCGGACCCGGCGGTCGCGCGCGCATTCCTGCTCGAGCGACTGCAAGGTAACGAGTCGATCATCTTCATTGCGCGCGACGCCGCAAACGGCGAAGCGATCGGGTTTACGCAGCTCTACCCTTCGTTCTCATCGGTGTCGGCCCACCGAATCTGGATTCTCAACGATCTGTTCGTGGCACCTGGAGCCAGGCGACGTGGGGTCGCCCGTGCCCTGATGGGTCTGGCGCGCGCGTTTGCGATGGACACCGGCGCCTTGCGTCTGGTGCTGGAGACGGCCGAGGACAATCGTTCGGCACAGGCACTCTACGAGTCACTGGGCTACGCCCACGAAACGGGCACGCGGCACTATTCGCTGGAACTCGCCTGACCGGCTTTCAACCGCGCATCTGGCGGACGCTGGCAATCTGTTGCGAGCGCAAGCGTTGATAAACGTAGACCGTCGCGGGTGGAAGATTGCGCGGCGCGAATCCCGCACGACGCATGCGCAAACCCAGTTCCTCGCGCTCCCGCCGGCGCACCGGGCTGAACGGCCCATAGGTGAACTGGATGAAGCAGCCGTGGTCGCCCAGGGCAGCGAATGCCGCGCGCAGGATCTCGCAGCGCATCCGGCTGCTCATCGACAACATCCCGAGCCCGCTGACCACGGCATCGAGCTTGCCGCCCGTGAGGAGTCCGCGTTCCTCCGCCAGCACGTCGAGATGGCGCGCATCCGCACACGCGACCGCGACGCCGGGAAATCGGTCACGCAGAAAATCCGCCAGATGCGGATTGATCTCGACGACCAGCAACTGCGACCGCGCGACACCCGCATCCAGCAGGGCGCGGGTGAACACCCCGGTTCCCCCGCCGACTTCCACGACACGCGAACACCCACGCGGCAATTGTGCGGCCATCAGCCGCGTCAATTGCCGGCCTGAAGGTGTTACCGACGCCGTTTTGACCGGATCGCGCACCCACTGCCGCAAAAATGTGCGGATCGAATGCAGATCGATCGCGGCTTCGCCGCCATGGTGCTCATTCAGGGATGGGTCGGATCGTGGGCTCATTGGTCGCGTGTTCTAGCACACCGCGAGTACGAAATCCGTAAACCCATCCCTGATGCCTCCGGTGCGATCAGTGGCGGTCGTGATGGTAGTAGCCGCCGTGGTAGTACCCGCGGCCGTGATAGTAACCGTGGCCGTAGTAGCGGTCGCGGTGGTAGTAGTGCGGATAATACGGAGCGTAGTAACCATAGCTGTAGCCGTAATACACCGGTGGCGGCGCATAGTAGCCCGGCGCCGGGTAATACACGGGCGCCGGATAGGCCGGCGTGTAATACACCGGCGGCGCAGCCCAGTAACCGCATCGCCAGCAGTTGCCAACCCCGACCGTGACACCCGGGACGAAAATGCCGACACCGATGTGAACGTGTGCGGACGCCATCGGCACAATGAACATCGAGGCAGCCACCATCGCGACGGCGGCGCCTGCGTAGCGGGTGAATGCACGAACCTTCATGGTTTGCCTCCGTCTTCGATTGCCGAATGCATGCTTGCGCTGCGGCACTGAATCACTCCTGAAAATGATCGCGCAACTCCTTGTTCACGCTAAGTGTTTCCTAAGCAACCAGCAGCCGTGGATGCGCGGCCTCCGGGCAAAATCCGGGGGAATGCTGGCCTTGCCGATGTCCTCGATCGTGAACGTGCGCGACAGTGCATCCGCATCCATCGCGAAGCCCCGGAAATTGTTCGAGAACACGATGACGCCCTCGTCGCGCAGGCGCCGTCCACAGGCTTCCAGCAATTCGATGTGATCGCGCTGGACGTCGAAATCGCTCGTGCGTTTCGAATTGGAAAAGGTGGGCGGATCGACGTAGATCAGCCCGTAGCGCGCGCGGTCTGCGTCGAGGAATGCCAGGGCGTCGGCCTGTGCCAGTCGGTGCGCGGTGCCGGTGAACCCGTTCAACGCCAGGTTCCGCGAGGCCCATTCCAGGTACACCCGCGACAGGTCGACGCTGGTGGTGCTGCGCGCACCGCCTGCAGCCGCATACACGCTGGCGGTGCCGGTGTAGGCGAACAGGTTGAGCACGTCGCGGCCTTTTGCGAACTCCCGCACGCGGGCGCGCACAAGGCGATGATCCAGGAACAAACCTGTGTCCAGCCGATCGTGCAGGTTCACGAGAAGCCGCAGCCCGCCCTCTTCCACCACCAGGAATTCGTCGCGCGCGGCAAAACGTCCGTATTTGCTGCCGCCCTTGCCACGTGCGCGGGTCTTGGTCACGAGACGTTCGCGCGGCACATCCATGGCCTCGCGGGCGGCGCGCAGCAGATCCCGCCAGCGGACACGCGCGGCCTCCGGATCGACGCTGGCAGGCGGCGCGTATTCCTGCACGTGCAGCCAAGTCTGTGCGGACGCATCACCGCCGACACCGGGCGATCCCTCAGGCCAACCGCGGTACACGTCGACCGCGGCGGCGTATTCGGGCAAGTCCGCATCATAGGCGCGGAAGCAACTGACGCCGCTGCGCGCCAACGGCTTCCGCAGGTTGCGCAGATTCTTGCGGATGCGGTTGGCAACCATCGCGGCGCCCGGCGACAAAGGGGCTGTGTCGCGGGCGGCGGGCGCGCGAATGTCGAACAGTCCGAGCCGGCATTCGATCACGCCATTGAACAACACGTAATGCTTGTCGGCGCGCAGGCCGAGCGCACTTTCAAGCCCGGGTTCACTGGTCAACACCGCGACCCGCCAACCGGTGAATCCGACGCGCAAGCGTTCGCCCAGTGCCTCGTACAGCGCCGGCAGGGTTGCGACGTCGCCCATGCGCTCGCCATAGGGTGGATTGGTGATGACGAGGCCCGTTGCGAAACCTGGAGGTGCTTCCAGGTGTTCGGCCGAACGCTTGTCGAGACTGATGAATCCCGCGACGCCGGCCGTCTGCAGGTTATGCGTGGCGATGGCTATCATCCGCGGATCGTTGTCGCTGCCGAAGAAGCACGGCCGCAGCGCGCGCAAGCCTTCCGTGGCCCGTTCCTGCGCCGCATCCCGCAACCGCTGCCATAGCGCCGCATCGTGCCCGCGCCAGCCGAGGAATCCGAAATATCCGCGCTGCAAACCCGGCGCCACGCCGGCCGCGAGCCATGCGCCTTCGATGAGCAGCGTCCCGGACCCGCACATCGGATCGACCAGCGCGCCGCCGTGTGCGTAGAGTTCCGGCCAGCGCGCGCGCAGCAGCATCGCACAGGCCAGGTTTTCCTTGAGCGGGGCCTCGCCCTGCCCGCGCCGCCAGCCGCGCCGGTGCAGCGGCTCGCCCGAAAGATCCAACGACACGATTGCGCGCCCCCTGTGCAGGCGCAGGTTCAGGCGCACGTCCGGACGCTCCATTCGTATCGTCGGACGCACAGTGAAGCGCTCGCGGCATTGATCGGCGATCGCGTCCTTCATTTTCTGGGCCGCGAAACCGGAATGCGTGAGCGCACCGCTGCTGCCGCTTGCATCGATCGCGAGGGTGGCGTCAGGCGCGAAATGTTCGTTCCAGTCGACGCCGTACACGCCCGCGTACAGCGCGTCGGCGTCCGTGGCTTCGAAGTCGGCAAGCGGCAAAAGGATTCTGCTGGCGAGCCGCGACTCGAGGCAGGCGCGGTACATGCATTCGAGGTCGCCATCGCAGCGCACGCCGGCAAGCATTTCATGTGCATCGGCACCCAGCGCCGCAAGTTCATCGCGCAGCAGGTATTCGAGGCCCTTGGGGCAAGTGGCGAAGAATGCGGCCACGGATCAGGCCGCCAGCGACTGCAGGAACAACCCGAATTGCCGTTCGAGCAGGCCCACGTGATTGGCGAGCCGGTGATCGTCGTCGAGCAGCAATGCGGACATGCCACGTTCGCGTGCGAAAGCAACGGCCGCTTCGACCGGACACAGATCGTCGCGATAGCCGTGGACCAGCACCGCCGGCATGCCAGGTGCCGCATCGAAGGGTTCGGGGCAGCCGGGGATCGCGATCGGCAGCGCGATCAGGAACAAGCCGTCGCACGGCACCCGCAACGACGCCAATCCGGACACGAATGCCCCCATGCTGGAACCCACCAGCACGCGCGGGCGTGGCGCGTCCCGCACGGCCGCGGCCAGTCGCGCGATGCGCGGCGATACGCAGCCCGCGTAGCCAAGCACGTCATCCTCGCGGTAATCGGGTCTGTACGTAATCCAGCCGAGCGCTTCGGCCACCCGCGCGAGCGCGCTGACCTTGGTGGCGTCCGGACCGCTGTCGGAACCGTGCGAAAGAATGACGTGGCCGGGCATGCAAGAGGAGCGAGGGGCGAGGGATGAGGGGAAGCGTAGCAGGCGGTCCGCGGTTCCATGGCATTTCATGCAACACTTTCAGGATGGAACTTCCGATCGCGATCCGCGACCAGCCGCTACCCTACGTCGAACGCTTGGAGCGGCGACCGCTACAAGCCATCGATCTGGTCGTGATCCATTGCACGGAACTGCCAGACCTGGCGACGGCACGCGCGTACGGCGAACGCCGCGTGCATCCGAGTGGCACCGGCAACAGCGGGCACTATTACGTCGACCGTGACGGGACCGTGTTGCGCTACGTGCCCGACGATCGCGTGGCCCATCACGTCCGCGACTGCAACGAACACTCGATCGGCATCGAGCTGGTCAACACGGGCCGCTGGCCCGACTGGTTCGATTCGCGCAGGCAGGTCATGACCGAGCCGTATCCCGAGGCGCAGATCGAAGCGCTGCTGGCTTTGGTCGCGCACCTGCGCACGATGCTGCCGAATCTGTGCAGCATCGCCGGGCACGAGGAACTCGATGCGGCCATGGTCGCCGCCAGCGACGACGCCACGCGACAGGTCCGCCGCAAGCTCGATCCGGGGCCGATGTTTCCATGGGCGCGCGTGCTGACCGCATGCGGGCTGCACCGACTGACAGGGTCGCCACGGTCGCTATAATTCCGCGTCTTTTTGCACGCGCGTCCGCCATGGGTCAGCCACACGTCGCCGAACTCATCGAACTCCTGCAACTGGAACGCCTGGAAGACAACCTGTTCCGCGGCCAGAGCCGCGACATTGGCACGCGCTACGTATTCGGCGGGCAGGTACTCGGCCAGGCGCTCTCCGCAGCGCAGCAGACCGTCGATCCCGCGCGCGCCGCGCATTCGCTGCACGCTTACTTCCTGCGTGCAGGTGACGTCGAGGCGCCGATCATCTACCACGTCGATCGCGCCCGCGACGGCCACAGTTTTTCCGTACGCCGCGTCGAAGCGATCCAGCACGGTCAACCCATCCTGAATTGCGCGGTCTCGTTCCAGGTGGACGAACCCGGGTTCGAGCACCAGGTCGGAATGCCGGAAGTGCCGGGGCCGGAAGATCTCGCACCCCCCACCGCATTGCCGACCGCGGAACTCTCGAAGCTGCCGCCCAAGCTCCAGCGATGGCTCTCGACCGACGGACCTTTCGAATATCGATTCGTATGGCCGCGTGACGAACTGCACCCTGCAAAGCGCCCGGCCTACCAGCACATCTGGTTCCGGCTCAGCCAGCGCATCGACGCGACGCACGCTCTGCATCGCGCGCTGCTGGCTTACGCATCGGACTACCACCTGATCGGCACCGCATTGCTGCCGCATGGCGTGTCGTACCTGACGCCGAATCTGCAGATGGCGAGCCTGGACCACGCGCTGTGGTTCCACCGCCCGTTCCGGGTCGACGACTGGCTGTTGTATTCCTGCGAAAGCCCGACCGCGCAGGGCGCGCGCGGGCTGGTGCGCGGACAGATGTTCGATCTCGCCGGCAAGCTGGTCGCGTCCACCGCGCAGGAAGGACTGCTGCGATTGCGCAAAATCGAGGGCCGCGCCTGAGTGACACTCGCTATCCGCTCAAACGGCCAGACGAAGAGACGATCGCCCGCTGTGCGAGCTGGAACGAAAAGACGAAGACCCGCCTGGGCGCCACCGCCTTCTCGTTTCTTCGTTTTCTGATCTCTTCGTTCCTCGTCTCTTCATTCATGAATCCGCATTGCAACGATCGGCGGCTGTCGTAAACTCATTGCATGCGCAGAATCTACAGTTCCCCACGCATCGAAAACGTCGAGCGGCTGGTCGCCGTGATGGCGGAGCACGGCATTGCCACCAAGGTCACCAACCGACGTGCTTACGACGGCAGCAGTTGGTCACGCTTCTCTTACGCCCGGCCCGGCCAGAGTGAAGACTGGCCCTCGGTTTGGGTCAAGCACGCGAGCGATCACACCCGTGCGCGCCAGTTGATGCGTGACATCGGTATCGAGCCGGTCACGCGCTATGCCGAAGACCTGGCTGCCTACCGCTTCCGGAAGCACGGCGGGCGCAACCCGGCCCGAATCGCGGCACGCGTCCGCATCGCGGTGCTGGTCGCGGTTGTCGTCGCGGCCGCCCTCTACGCAGCCAGAGTGATCCCGATGTGGTGATCCGGCCGTGACGTTGCGCAGCGAACGTGTCCGCCTGTTCCAGACGTTGCCGCACGCGTGCGGTTACTTTCCGGCGCGCACCGCCCAGAACCTGGTGCTGGACCCCGCCGCGCCCAACCTCCCGAGACTGTACGCGCTGTCGCTGGCGCGCGGCTTCCGCCGCGCCGGCGGTCACGTCTACCACCCGCATTGCCCGCGCTGCCACGCCTGCGAACCCTGCAGGATCGATGTTGCGGGTTTCAGTCCTGATCGCAGCCTGCGACGTTGCCTCGCCGTCAATCGCGATCTCGAAATGGCCGAATGCGCGCCTGGGCTGACCGATGAACGTCACGACCTGTATGCGCGCTACCTGCGTGCACGTCATCCGGGGGGCGGCATGGACGAAGCCAGCGACGAAGACTTCACGCACTTCCTCGCTGCGCTGTGGAGTCCCACGGTATTCCTGGAATTCCGGCTGTCCGGACGGCTGGTCGCGGTGGCCGTCACCGACGTGTGCGAGAGCGGCCTCTCCGCGGTGTACACGTTCTACGAGCCGGACCTGCCACGGCGCAGCCTCGGCAGCTACGCGATCCTCCGCCAGATCGAGCAGGCGCGGACACGCGGGCTGCCGTACCTGTACCTGGGTTACTGGATCGCAGGGCACCCGAAGATGGGTTACAAGGCGCGGTTCAACAGCCTGCAGGTGCTCGGCCCGGGCGGATGGGCCTCGATAGACCAGCCGAAAGCGCCCAGGGTGAGCCGTACGACGCCTGCATCCAGGCAGTGATCGACCTGCACGGGTGTTACCGCGCGGCAGCGCTGCATGTCCTGTCGAATGTTCCGGAGCTTCGAACGGCCGGGACTGGGTGCTCCTGAGCCTTGCGCTGCCGCACGCGGGCCAGCCCAGCCGCGCCTTTGCGCGCAAACCTCCAGAAAACCCGCGGAATCTTCGGTAACGCTTTGATGAAACTCGCCGCCGCGCGTGCCGCAGGCGCGCTCTTCCGCCACCTCATCCCGTGCGCGAGGCGCCGAAGCAGACACTATCTTCTTCGCGGACCGAGGCACCCGAACTGTCCCGAAGCCGATCCGAACACAGCCAGCTTTGCTTTGGTAGATATCAATGTGATATCTTCTATCCGAATCAACGGAGACTTCCATGAACGAAACCAACGCTTCCTCGCTGCCCGGAATTCCCTTTGCGGTGCTCTTCGGGCTGCTCCTGGCCCTCTTTGTCGCAGGCTTCGTGCACGGCGCACTGCACCAGGTCCTCGGGATCCTCGTGGGCTCGGTGCTCCTGTTCGCGTTGTTCGCATTCCTGTGCAAGGGCTTTTTCCAGGTCCAGCCCAACCAGGGCATGGTGCTGTTGCTGTTCGGCCGCTATGCGGGCACCGCGCGCGAGACGGGATTGCGCTGGACCAACCCGTTCTTCACCAGGCGCGCCGTGTCATTGCGCGTGCGCAACTTCGAATCTTCCAAGCTCAAGGTCAACGACGCCGACGGCAACCCCATCGAGATCGCCGCGGTGATCGTGTGGCAGGTCGTCGATACCGCCGAGGCCGTGTTCCAGGTGGACGACTACGAAAACTACGTGCACATCCAGAGCGAATCGGCCCTGCGCCAGATGGCGCAAAGCTATCCGTACGATTCGCACGAGGACGGCAAGCCAAGCCTGCGGAGTCATGGCGACGAAATTACCGTGCACCTGTGCGAACAGATCCAGGAACGCCTCGGCAAGGCGGGCGTAAAGGTGCTGGAAGCCCGGATCAGCCATCTCGCGTACGCGCAGGAAATCGCGCAGGCGATGCTGCAGCGCCAGCAGGCGGGCGCCATCATCGCTGCGCGGACACGCATCGTCGAGGGCGCCGTCAGCATGGTGCAGATGGCGCTGGATCAGTTGAGCCGCCAGCACATCGTCGAGCTCGATGAAGAACGCCGGGCCGCGATGGTGTCGAACCTGCTGGTGGTGCTGTGCGGTGAACGCGGTACCCAGCCGGTGCTCAACACCGGCACGTTGTACCAGGGTTGAGGGGAGCTCTGATCAACATGGCCATTCGCCCTTCGATACCTCAGAGCTTGCCGGGCAAGCTTAAGGCCAAGGCCGAACGGCCAAACACTTGATCCCGTTCGTGGTGAGGTACCGAACCACGGACAGCACGGAGCAAAACCGGAGTTCCTGAGATGGCGAGCGCGGAGAAATCCGGCAGGAAAGCCTATCCGTTGCGGATCAGCGCAGCCGTGCTGGATGCGATGCAGCGCTGGTCGGACGACGAATTGCGTTCGCTCAACGCGCAAATCGAATACGTGCTTCGCGATGCATTACGCAAGGCGGGACGGATCAAATCCGGCCCAGGCAAGCAGGATACACCCCACCCTTGAGTGGAGCTTCCGACATGACCTCCGAAACGCGCTGGACCTACAAGGTTGTCCGCTTCAAATCGCCGGCGTTCTTCAGGATGCATCCCGATCCCGACGAAGTTGCCGAACAATTGAATCAGCTCGGTCGCGACGGATGGGAACTGGTGCAGGTGGTCGAAGGCTACGGCGTTCCTTCGCCCATTTTCTATCTCAAGCGGCCCGCTTGAGGGTGCGCCGAGCTGGGCGCCACGGGCTGGCTGGTAGACTTGGGGCGAGGCGCAGCGATACGCGGGCAGGTATTCGGAGACTCCACCATGCAACGTTTGTCGATGGCGTTCGTGCTGCTTGGGCTCGCGCTTCCCGGGTTGACATTCGCAGCCGCGCAGCATCCCGCAGAAAACGCGCGTGGCCATCCTGCATCCAGTGCGCACGCCAACGCGCTTGCCGGCCAAACCGATGCCGCGCGTATCGAGGCTTGCACGAGTGCCGCGAACACGATGATCGGCAATCTCGGCAAAGGTGACGCGAAGGCAGCGACCATGGACTTCGACTCAACCATGCAGGCAAACCTCAGTCCCGACAAGCTCGCCGAGGTGTGGCAACAGGTGGAACACCAGATGGGCAAGTTGCAGGGACGCGGCACGCCCCAGAACGTGATGTACCAGGGCCACACCATCATCACGGTCCCGCTGCGCTTCGAGAAAGGCGCCCTGAACGCTCAGGTTGCCTGCGATGCAGACGGCAAGATCGCAGGATTCTTCCTGCGTCCCGCTGGCGGGCCGTGAGCGCCGGCACGCGATCGCAAGGCGTTCCTCCCGGCGACAAGCGGATGTACGCGCACCGAGACCCGGCGATGACGAGCGTGTCGGCTACCGCCGAAGCGCCGCGCCGCTGCCGCGATGACGCCGAGCGGCGCCTATTGCTCGATCGCGCGTATGCACTGGGCGTTCCGCGCGATTACGGCCGCGCGCGGCACCTGAGCTTGCAGCGCGAACCGGCACCGCTGGTATCCATCGGCAAGGATATCCATGGCCGTTTGCAGTGGATGCAGCCGCGCGCCGCACGCGCGGTCGCGCGCATGTGCGAAACCGCTGCGAACGAAGGTGTCGAGTTGCAGGTCGTGTCGGCGTTCCGATCGATCGAGTACCAGTTGGGCATCCTCGAACGCAAACTCGCGCAAGGGTTCACCATGGATGAAATCCTGCGCACCAACGCGGCACCCGGATACAGCGAGCATCACACCGGACGCTGCGTGGACTTCACGACGCCGGGGTTCACGGCGCTCGAAAAAGAATTTGAACGCTCCCCCGCGTTTCTTTGGCTGCAGCGACACGCGGCAGAGCACGGTTTCGTACTTTCCTACCCGCCGGGCAATGTGCACGGTATTGCATACGAACCGTGGCACTGGTGCTGGCACGCGCGAATCCGCCAGCCATTTCCCGGCACCGACCCGCGGTAGCTATGGATCCACTGCTTGCCTGCACGGGGATGGCAAATACCTGTCCGGTGCATCGCTTCGACACTCCCACTCGATAACGTCACCGGCCGGATGCGCAACGAAAAGCAGGTGCTTTCCGTCAAGCGCCGCATTGGCGTGCTGCGGTTCGCGGCTCGAAAACGTCACCAGGACCACGCCCTGCCCTCCATTGAGTACACCAACCTGCACACCCGAAACATACTTTCCCGTGATGGCTGACGGCGGCGACAGTCCAACATCCCCGTTCTTCTCCGGGAAATTGCCCGTCTTCGAATAGTATTCGCTGATCGCTGTCTCGGCTCCTGCTGCGAGGGCCCTGCCCTCATCCACTTGTGCACGCACCAGGTAATTCTCATAGGCCGGAATGCTGATGGCGGCCAGGATCGGCACGAGAAGGAACAAACTTCCGACCACCACGATCAACGCGATCGCCCATCCCGGCATACCGGGCACGCGTGCACCGACTGCGATTGCCTCGCCGCGTTCGATCCGTTCCAAGCCATCCCGTCGCACCACGCAACAGCCCGCCATCATGTCGTGCAGCGCCTGCTTGCGGCGAGTCCAGCCTGCCATCATGAAGCCGACAAACAAGATCAATGCGGAGACGTATTTTCCGAAATAGCGTCCGCTGGCGCGCCCGAAGCCGATCCGTGCACCTCGCGCATCGGTAACCCTTAGCCCGAGCGCCAGCTTGCCAGGCGTCGCCTGCTGGCGAGACGATTCGAACAACGCGAAATACAACCACGCAACCACGACACCGACCACATAACCCGACGCGCGGCTGGCCGCATGAGCCACCGCGAATTCGAGCAAACCCAGTAGAACTCCCGCAACGAAGCCGATGACCATCAACAACAGGCTGTCGAGCAGATACGCTGCAACCCGCCGCCAAAAACCGGCATATAGATCAGGCGCAACATCCACCGCAGGCAAATCGCCCTGACCTCGAGTGACTCCGCCAGCAGAATTTGAAGGCTGCGAACCCGACGCCGTCGCGGCGGCTTCCGCGGAAGTATGTGCACCGCACGCAGCACAAAAGCTTGCACCCGACGCCATGGCGCTGCCGCACTGACTGCAGGACATATCGACCCCCCAATCTTGTCGCCCTGCTTCCCCGGCGCAACGTTAGCGAGGACGTGGCACTCGCGCAACGACCATTGCAGCCGATCACTCCTGAGACCGCTTCACCGGCTTTGCGCCGGGTTTCGGCGGATTGGCCGCCTCGACGACCTTCCACAGATAGAAGGACGCGAGCGTGCGGTACGGTCCCCAGCGTTCGCCGAACTCGCGCAACGCGAGCGGCGCAGGCAACGCGTCGAACCCGTGCACGATCTGCGCGCCCTTGCGGACGCCGAGGTCGTCGACCGGCAGCACGTCGGGGCGGCCGAGCCGGAACATCAGCAGCATCTCGACGGTCCAGCGGCCGATGCCGCGCACCTGGGTCAGGTGGTCGATCAGGTCCTGGTCGGACATGCGGTCGAGCTGCGCGGATGTCGGCACGATGCCGGCATGGAACTTCGCCGCGAGATCGCGCAGGGCGGCGATCTTGTTGCGCGAAACGCCCGCCGCGCGCAGCCCCGCGTCATCGACGGCATCGATGCCGCGCGCGGTGATCCGGCCGCCGCGCGGCATGCGCTGGCGCACGCGCGCCGTGATCGTCGCAGCCGCCTTGCCGGACAATTGCTGGTACAGGATCGAACGCGCGAGTGCATCGACCGGATGGAAGCGCGCATCGAAATCGTGCTCGAGCGGTCCGATGCGGCGCATCCAGCGGCCGAGTTTGCGGTCGCGCCGCGCCAGATGCGCCGTCGCGGCATCGATGTCGAATCCTCGTGGAATGCGCGGTACCTGCATCGCATCACCTCATTCTGACCGGTGGTAAAAACCAACCCCAAGCGATATCCAGCCAACGATGAACGCCAAGCCGCCAAGTGGCGTCAGCACGCCGACCGCAGATGGCGCGTCCAACGCCAGCGCGTACAGGCTTCCGCAAAGCAGGAGCATCCCGACGGTGAACAGGATCGCAGCCAAGTCGATCGCGTGCGAGCGCCGCAGCAGCGCGCAGATTGCCAATGCCAACGCATGCCAGAACTGGAAGCGTACGGCCGTATGCCAGACCTCCAGCATTTGCGCAGAAAGTTGGCCCTGCAGCCCGTGCGCACCGAGTGCGCCGAGGATGACTGCACTGGCACCCGCTGCGGCGGCGATGGCGCCGGGCCAGCGCGGCTGCGCTGCGCGCTGCGTTGGAGAACTCGTCATCGCCAGTTCCCACCGAAGCGCCGCCTGCGCATGCGCCACAGTCCATAAAGCAGCCCCGCCAGCGTCACCAGGATCGGCATCAACAGGATGTCGAAGAACTTGAGTTCCATCGATAACCGCTCGATGTCCGCATCGAGGCTGCGTTGCACGGCGCGCAATTCGCTGCGGATTTCGAGCTTGCGCCGCATGAACTGTTCCACCGCGGCTTTCTGCGCTGCGGTCCGGTTGCGCCCCTGCGCGCCCTGCTTCAGCGCGTCGAGGCGCTTCTCCGTTTCGGAAAGTTCCGCCTGCAGTTCGACCTGCTTGGCCTTGAACTTCTCGTCGGCCTGCCGCCGCAAGGTATCGACACGGGTGAACCTGCGCTCGCTGACCGCGCGCCCGCGGATGGCGATCAGGTTCGAGGAACCGGCAAGATCGTCGATCGCGTTGACGAAGAAGTCGCCGTTGTTCGCGAACGGACTCATCAGGGTCTGTTCCGATGTCGGGCTCGGCTGCACCCACAACCGATCGGACAACAGATCGGTATCGGCCACCAGGATCACCTGTGGCTTCCGCGCCGCCGGCGCGGCCGGCAGATCGGCGGAGAACGCGGCGGGCACACTGCCATCGAGGCGTACGGCGATCGCGTAGTGCTCGCCGTCGGGTGCGTAGCCCTGGTAGAGTGCGGCAGGCTCACCCGCGTCGCGCACGCGTTTTGCGGGCACGGCCATGGCCTCGGTCGTGCTCTGGATCAGCGGGTCGAGCCTCACGGTCGCGCCCGCCAGCAGCCCGAAATACCCTGTGGACGCCACGTCGATCACGCTCAACGCCTTGGTCACGGGGTCACGCCGATTGAGTTCGTCACCGGTCAGCCCCAGCACCGACGGGTCTCTCACAGGCGCGCCCGTGGTCGGCGATTGCACCGTGAGTGCACGCGAGCGGTCCAGCAGGACACGATCCGGATCGAACGCCACGCCCCACGCCTGGAACAACGGCTGCAGATCGGACGATTCGTTGCCATCCACCTCGGAATCCGGATCGACGAACACCAGCAAGTGGCCTCCGTCCTGCACGTACCGGTCGATCGCACGGAAATCGGCGTGGGTCAGCCCCGTGGGTTGGATCACGGCCAGGACGTCTGCATCGGTGCGACGCAGGGACGCCAGCGACGTCGCGTCGAGCTGCTGGACATCGAACAACTGCTGCACCTGCTGCAGCACGGCCCAGGGCGGCGTCTGGTTGCCGTCCGCATCGTTGCCGCCCCAGATCGGCAGACCGCTGTAGATCGCCACGCGCGGTTTCTTCGTGATGCTGAGGTCGTGCAGCACGCGGGCGACGTTGTATTCGAGGAACGGCTCCTTGGCGGGCAGGAAGAAAGGAATCGCGGCCGTGCGTCCATCGCCCGCATTGCGTCCCGCCAGCCCGAAAAAAATGGCCTCGCCCGTCCCCTCGCCCCGCACCGAAGTCAGACCGGCGGCGCTGGCACGATCCTCGTCTTCGGAAAACGGCTGCGGGTCGATCTGTGTCAGGCGAACGAATCCGTTTGATTCGCGCACGACCTGGTCCAGCATCTGGACCACGCGCTGGTGGTAGGCGCGCAATTGCGGCAGGCCGCGACTGGCACCTTCCGAAAAATAGAGCGTGAGGTCGATCGGCTGGCGCAGATGGTGAATGATGTCGAGCGTCCCCGGCGACAGCGTGTACAGGTGGTCCTGCGTCAAGTCGATCCGGTCGCGGCTGAGCCAGCGCGACGCGCCGAGGACCAGCAGCACGTACACCGCGGCCAGGATGGGCAGCACCACCCACAGACGCCCGCGCCAACGCAGCCTCATCCACCGCGCCTCGCATCGAGGATCGCGACGTTCGCGGCCAGCCAGAACACGATCGTGAGCACGAAGTACGCAACGTCGCCGAGATCGAGTACGCCGCGGGAGATGGCCTGGAAATGCGCCAACAGGCTGAGGTCCGCGAACGCATCGGCGACGCGTCCGGAGCCCAGTGCCAGCAGCGGTTGCTGAACCAGCGGGTCGCCGGCCAGCAGGAACAGGAAGCACACCGCAACCGCGACGATGAACGCGATGACCTGGCTGCGCGTCAGCACGGACAGGCACTCGCTGATCGCAAGAAATGCGCCCGCCATGAGGAAACTGCCGATGTAGCTCGCCAAGATCACGCCATTGTCAGGCTGGCCCAGATAATTGACGGTGAGCCACATCGGAAACGTAAGCGCCAGCGCGCAGCCGATGTAGACCCATGCGGCGAGAAACTTGGCCAGCACCGCCTGCCATGGCCTGATCGGCAGCGTCAACAGCAATTCCAGCGTACCGCTGCGGCGCTCCTCCGCCCACAAGCGCATCGCCAAGGCCGGCACCAGTACCAGGTACAGCCATGGATGGAAGCGAAAAAATGGATCCAGATCGGCCTGGCCGCGTTCGAAGAACGCGCCGAGGTAGAACGTGAACGCGCCTGCCGACAACAGGAAAATCACGGCGAACAGCCACGCGACCGGCGTGATCAGATAGCCGTGCAGCTCGCGCAGGAACACGCCGCGGAAGGCCCTGCCACGCTGCATCCGGTCGCCGGCCGCGGATGCTGCCGCGCTCACGCGGCCACCGCCGGTTCGGCACCGGCTTCGTCCGTGATCTGCCGGAACACGTCCTCGAGACGCCCGCGCTCGAGCTGCAGTTCCTCGATCCGGACCCGTTGTTCGGCCAGCAATTTCACGACGATCTGAAAGATGTCCTGGCCATCGCGCGGAAACACCGTGGTGCGTCCGTCGATGGCATCCACTTCGACCGTGTCGATTTCCGGCTGGCGCGCCAGCAGCTCGCGCGCCAGGGCACTCGCCGGCGCACGGAAGCTGACTGCGCCGTGGTAGCGCGAGCGGCTCTCGAGTTCCGCGGGTGTTCCCTCCGCGCGCAATCTGCCCTTTGCAAGGATCGCCACCCGGTTGCAGGCGGCGCGTACTTCGTCCAGTGCGTGCGTGGACACGATGATCGCGCGATCACGCGCCATGCCCCGGATCAGCGCGTGCACCTCTCGTTGCTGGTTCGGGTCAAGTCCGTCGGTGGGTTCGTCGAGAATCAGCACCGGTGGATCGTGCAACAACGCCTGCGCGAGGCACACGCGGCGGCGATATCCCTTCGACAGGGTCTCGATGCCTTGCGCAAGGACCGGCTGCAATTGCAGCCGCTCGATCATGTCGTCCATCCGCCGCGCGCCGGAAATGCCGGTCAACCCGCGCACCCGCGCTGCAAAGGCCAGGAACTCGGCCACCGACAGTTCACCGTAGCTCGGCGCACCCTCGGGCAGGTATCCCAGCGCACGGCGCGCCTTGATCGGTTCGCGCACCACGTCGTAACCGCAAACCATCGCGCGCCCGGTGGTCGGTTGCAGGAAACCCGCAATCATCCGCATCGAGGTGGTCTTGCCGGCACCGTTGGGGCCCAGCAAAGCCAACACCTGGCCCGGCGCCACCCGGAGATCGAGTGCGGCGACCGCATCGAGCCGGCCGTATCGCTTGCCGAGGTTTTCGGTCCGGATCATCGCTGCTCAAACAATTGCAAGTTCAAATGCACGCATCGTGCGCGAACTCTAGCAGCGATCTCAGCCAACATCGGGGGACGAGACTCCCACAATGTCGTCATTCCGGGGGTCGCGCCGGCTTCATGGCGCGACAACCCGGAATCCATTTTTGCTGTTCCCGAAGAGCAAGATGGATTCCCGGTTCCGCCCGCAAACAACGCGGGCGGCCCGGGAATGACGACCAGTGTGTCTGAAGATCCCGAAGATCGTCAAAAATGCTTTAGCCAATAATAGGCCCGCGCGCGGCGGGCCTTTCCACGTGCCACTCGCGACGTTTCAGCGGCGGTGGCGTTTCCTGTGCTCCGGACGCTTGCGCGCCTCCTTCTTCTTCTCCGCCTTGCCTTTCGTCTCGGCCGGCTTGGTGTTTTCGGCCGCCCAGAGCGACGGGTCCAGCGCGGTGAGCGGCTGCGTGAGTCCCGCTTTCTGGTCAGGCGTCTGCGCCGGCGCATCGCTGACCGGCAGGAACACGCGATAAATCTGATCGTCGTCGCTGACGGTCGGCAGTGAGGCCAACTGGTTGTACGCAGGCGCGGCACTTTCGTCGAATTTGTAGCCGTGGGTCGCAGCGTACGCTTCGAGCGCCGTCACCATGAACTGCACGCCGCTCTCGCCGGTCCACGTCGCGACCAGCACCTCGCCCGCCGGCATCATCATCGCGCGCACGTTGGCGTCGACGACCAGCCGGTTCTGCTTGTCGAGGCTGCCTGGCGCAGGACCGTTCGACGCTGCGCCGCCCGACGAAGAGCCCGAGGCGGGCTGCCCGGCACTCCCAGCCGATGCAGCGCTGGACGCCGAAGCCGCCTTCGCGGCCGAGGCCGCGGATGCTGCCGCGGCAGCTTGCTGCGCGGCCGTCGGCGGCGGCGGCAGTTTGGTCAGGTCGACGCTCTTGCCATTCACGTTCAACGTGGTCGAATTGATCGGCACGGCCAGATCGAAGATGAACGTGGTGTCGCCCCACTCGGTGCGAATCGTGGTTGTCGGACCCGCGGCCTTGACGCCGAGCTTGGCCATCGCCGCCTGGATTTCCTTCATCGCTGCCGCCTTGGCGGTATCGATGTCATCCACGGTGCGTGGCGCCTTGGTCGAGACCACCAGCACCGGCGTCGCATCCGAACGGTACAGGCCCGGGTGAACCTTGCTGTAGTCGACGTTCGCGATGCCGGCCAGCATGTTCTGCAACGAGCCCAAGCCGTACTCGATCAGAGCCGAGGGATCGCCATGGATCCAGAGCGCCGAGTAGCGGCCGATCAGGTTCCAGCCGTAATCCACGTCGTAGGACCACGTCACCTTGGTGACGCGCTGATCCTGGCGCGGCTGGACATCAAAAGTGAAGGTCTTGTTCCTGCCGTGCCAATCGTTGGTCAGCGCCCAGGTGACGGTGCTGTGGTTCGAGATATTGATCTGGCCGCCCTTGTTGACCACCGTGCCGTCACCGATGGTCTTGTTCCCCTTCCAGCTCAGCGTCGCGCCGGGACCATAGGCAGGACCTGACGACGTGAACTGCACGCCTGGGTCCTCTGCTTTCAACCACGCCCCCGTCGAATCCCCAAAACGCCTGAAGTTCATCAGGACGTCGTAGATGTGCTCCGGATTGTGGCTGATCTCGATCGACCGCTCGATGTGCGCGTGGCTGGGCAGGCACACGCCCACGATCACGGCCAGGATGAACACGATGATCAGGGCAACGACAAATTCGAGCACACGGGTCATGCCAGGAATCTCCGGACGGCTTGTTTGCAGTTCGACGCCTCCACGGGCCAAGCATCCCCGGCCGGTGGCGCGTACATCAGGAAAACATGAACCGCGGATGGTACTTGCTCCGCGGCGTTGGCGCTACGGCTGAAGCTCCTAGACGATACCGAGCTCCAGCGCCTTCAGCACCGCCCGCGTCCGGTCGCGCACGCCGAGCTTGGAAAGGATGTTGGAGACGTGGTTCTTGACCGTGCCTTCAGCCACCTTCAGCGAATTGGCAATTTCCTTGTTGCTGTAGCCGCCGGACATCAGGCGCAGGATTTCCGTTTCACGGTCGGTCAGCGGGTCGGGCTGGCCGAGGCTGCTGAACTGGTTGTTGATGCGGTTGACGCCCGCCAGCAGGCGCTGGGTGACCACCGGCGCGATCAGGGAGCCGCCGCCGGCGACGGTTTTCACCGCATCGACCAACTGCTCGAGTGACACATCCTTCAGGAGATAACCGCGCGCGCCCGCTTTCAACCCCGCGAGCACCAACTGGTCGTCGTCGAAGGTGGTCAGGATGATCGTCGGCGGCACCTTGCCCCGCGCCGCGAACTCGTTCAACACGTCGAGACCGCTCTTGCCGGGCATCCGCATGTCGAGCAGGACGACGTCCGGCTTCACCTCGGGAATTTTCTGGAGTGCGGCCGAACCGTCATTGCATTCGGCGACCACCTGGATTTCGGGCGAAAGCTCCAGCAAAGAGCGGATGCCCTGGCGCACCAGCGTCTGGTCGTCCACGAGACACACCGAAATCATCGACTATCCCCTCTCAACGAAAGTGTGGTCCATCGGCTCCAGCCCGAACAGCCATCGGCCAGATTCTCGCGCATGGCTCCCATCCGTTCGGATGGATCACGCCGCGTGTTCCATCGGCAGCGAGGCCTCCAGGGTGAACCCGCGGTTGCGCTGTGTCTGGATCGCGAGCTTGCCGCCCACTTCGGCCAGGCGTTCGCGCATCCCGTTCAGGCCATTGCCCGGCCTGAACTCGATCGCACCGCACCCGTCGTCGCTCGCCTTCAGCACCAGCCTGCCGCCCTCGCCTTCCTCGAAGTGCAGCCACAGGTTGCGGGCGCGCGCGTGGCGCACCGCGTTCGTGATGATTTCCTGGGTACAGCGCAGCAGCACCTGCGCCCGGCGCGAATCGCTCACCGCGAACCGCGGCGGCAACTCGAGATGAACTTCGAGGCCCGGCACGCCGTCGGTGAGATCGCGCAGCGCATCGGTCAACTGGATGCCCTCGTCGTCGCGCAACTCGCTGACCACCTCGCGCACGTCCGCCAGCAACTGCTTCGCGGTCGTCCGCGCACGGGTGACGTGGTCGAAGGCCGCCTGGTTTTCCACCAGATGGCCGGCCACTTCGAGATTGAGGCTGAGCGCGGTCAGGTGATGGCCGACCAGATCGTGCAGATCGCGCGCGATCCGCATGCGCTCGGAAATGCGGCTGGACTCGGCCAGCAGCGCGCGCGTGGCGCGCAACTCGGAGTTCAACCGCCGCTGTTCCTCGCGCGCGTTCGCCTGCTGGTGCGCCACGTCGGACGCGATGAACACGATCACCGAGTACCCGAGGTACAGGCCCGCCTGCATAATCGCGCGGCCCACGTCGAAATTCGGGAACGCCGCGAACACCGGGATGCATGCGACGTTCTGCAGGATCAACCAGGCGATCGCGACCGGCAGCGGCAGCAGCCACGGCAGCACCATCGCAACGACCATCAGCAGCAACGCGCCGACACCGCTCGCGCTGAACCAGGAAATCGCCAAGGCAGCGCACGTGAGTACCAGCAGGCCCAGCAGCTTGGCGCCCCAATGCCGGCGCGAACCCAGGTCGCGGGTCAACAGCCAGTACACCACGCCGAAAATCACGTAACTGGCTGCCCACAACAGGATGTCCGTGTGGTTCTGGGCGTGCAGCGCGCGGGCCACGTGCACCGGCGTACGCGGCTCGGAAAGACTGTTCAACATCCAGTCGCGCTGGACCAGCGGCACGCCCACGCAGGCGTACGTGATCAGGCCTGCGTACCGCAGCAGGGAAATCGGGCTTAAGGACGGGCGTTGCACGCGCCGATCATAACGCACTCGGAAGTACCGAAATACGCTGTCAATCCGCGCTTCGCACCGACAAAGCTCGTGCCCTGCAGCCCCCGCCAACTGCGGAGCTGATCACGCGCTCGCGACAATGGAGACCTCGCGCCGCCGGCATGCGATAATGCGCCGTCGCAGGCTGCCGCCGCTTCCATGTCGCACCCGGAAAAGCCCGAACAATGATGCTGACGCCGAACCTGACCCTCCGCGACGTGCGTGCGAGCGACCTCGCCGCCGTGCTGGGGCTCAACAACACCGCCGGACCTTCCATCCTGCCGTTGGACGCGGCGCAACTGGACCACTTCTATCGCCATGCCGACTACTTCCGGGTCGCGGAAGTCGACGGGCACCTCGCCGGTTTCCTCGTCGCGCTGCGGGACTCGACGGCATACGCCAGTTCCAATTTCCAATGGTTCCGCGCCCATTGCGACAACTTCATGTACATCGACCGCGTCGTGGTCGGCGATCTGCACCGTGGGCACGGGCTCGGCCGCACCTTCTACGCCGACGTGCAAAGTTTCGCGGAAGTACGCTCGCCCAACTTGGCCTGCGAAGTGTTTCTCGAACCGCGCGATGACGTTTCCCTGTTGTTCCATGGCACCTTCGGGTTCCACGAGGCCGGTCAACAGGTGATGCCCGAATCCGGCCGGCGCGTCAGCCTGTTGCTGAAGAAACTCGAGTGTTACGCCTTCGTGTGCGAGACCTATCCCGATGGCCTGCCCGCCGTCCCATGGCTGGAACAGCGTCCGCTGCCGGCCGATGAACCGCAACTGCGCGCGGCGAGCCAGGCGTGAGCGCGCGGCAGGCCGGCGCGTCCGCCGCGATCCTTGAAGCCGCCGACGTTCGTTTTGGCCAGGTCGGCATTGCCAACGTGCGCGTGCGCAACGCGGATCCGGAGGCACTGCGTGCCGCGATCGAGGTCCGCGTCCAGGAAGCGCCTGCGCTGTTCGAACGCGCGCCGGTCGTCGTGGACCTTTCCTTCCTGTCGCCGCAACCCGAGGAGGACACGGTGCGCGCGGTGCTCGACGCCGTGCGCGGCGCCGGCATGTTGCCGGTCGGCCTGGCCTACGGCGACGACGCGACCGATGCGCTGGCGCGAAGGCTGGGTCTTCCACTGATCGCGAAGTTCCGAGCCGCCTACGAGCGCGCCGAAAAACCTGTCGGTGCCGATGAACGCGCCGTGTCGGCGTCGAACGATGCGGCGCCAGCCGCGCCGGCGTCTCCAGAGCCCAGCACGGGACCCGCAACGGCCATGCAACACCACCAGCCCGTGCGCACCGGCCAGCAGGTTTACGCGCAAGATTGCGATCTCGTGGTGGTCGGCGCTGTCGCGAACGGTGCCGAAGTGCTGGCCGATGGGAACATCCATGTGTATGGCGCGCTGCGCGGACGCGCATTCGCGGGTGCGCTCGGCGACAAGTCCACCCGGATTTTCTGCAGCGAGTTCCGCGCCGAGATCGTGTCGATCGCAGGCCACTACCGCGTGTTCGAGGAATTGCCGAAGGAATTTGCCGGCCGCGCGGTGCAGATCCGGCTCGAGCAGGATCGCCTGCAGATTACCCAGCTTTAGAAACACGCGACATTCAGCCGCCGTCCGAATAATCGGCGGACGCGCGTCGGATATCACCAACCAGCATCAACGGAGCACCCGCCTTGACCGAAACCATCGTCATCACTTCCGGCAAGGGCGGCGTCGGCAAAACCACGACGTCCGCCTCGCTCGCGACCGGCCTTGCCCAGCGCGGCCACAAGACCGCGGTCATCGACTTCGACGTCGGGCTGCGCAACCTCGACCTCATCATGGGCTGCGAACGCCGCGTGGTGTATGACTTCGTCAACGTCATCCAGAACGAGGCGACCCTGAAGCAGGCGCTGATCCGCGACAAGCGCCACGACAACCTGTACGTGCTGGCGGCTTCGCAGACGCGCGACAAGGAGGCGCTGACCCAGGACGGCGTCGAGCGCGTGCTGGAGGAATTGAAGCAGGACGGCTTCGATTACATCGTGTGCGACTCGCCCGCCGGCATCGAGAAGGGCGCGCACCTCGCGATGTACTTCGCCGATCGCGCAGTGGTCGTGGTGAATCCGGAAGTTTCCAGCGTGCGCGACTCCGATCGGATCCTCGGGTTGCTGTCCTCCAAGACCCGGCGTGCCGAGCGCGGCGAGGGCGCGGGTGCGCAGCACCTGTTGCTCACGCGCTACAACCCCGTACGTGTCGAAGCCGGCGAGATGATGAGCGTCAAGGACGTCGAGGAAATCCTCGGCATCCCGGTGCTGGGCGTGATCCCCGAATCGGAAAACGTCCTGGCCGCGTCCAACTCCGGCGTGCCGGTGATCCACGACGCCGGCTCGATCGCGGGCCAGGCCTATGCCGACGCGGTTGCGCGACTGCTGGGCGAAGACGTATCGATGCGATTCCTCGACGCGCCGAAGAAAGGCTTCTTCAAGCGCATGTTCGGAACCTGAGGAGGACGCGATGAGTCTGCTCGATTTTCTGCGCCCGCGCCCGAAGAACACCGCGAGCATCGCGCGCGAGCGCCTGCGCATCATCGTCGCGCAGGAGCGCGCCACGCGCGGCGGCCCCGATTATCTTCCATTGCTGCGCAACGAGTTGCTGGAAGTGATCCGCAAATACGTGCATGTCGACACGGACGCGGTCCAGATCAACGTCGAGCGCAGCAGCGAAGGCGAAGTGCTTGAGTTGTCGGTGGCGCTGCCGGAGCCGAAGGCAGCAACCGGCACGTGAACGCCACGGATCGGTGAGATGATCAAAGTCCCCCCTCACCCGCCAAGCGCTGCGCGCTTGTCTCCCGTTGCTAAGCTCGCGCGTCCTGCGCTCGCCAAGCAACCCTGCCCTCAACCTCCTGCTTCGGGCGTTCGCCAGCGCGTGAACTGCTCCCAGCAGTTCACAAACGCGCCGGCCCACCCCCCGTGGGGAGAGGCGAAAGGCCAAGACACGGCGCTGCGAAACAATTCTTCCTCTCTCATACGGGGAGAGGGGAAGCAGGAGCCGGCTTCGCGACGCGTCGGCTTTTCCCCCTCTCCCCCGTGGGGAGAGGGCCGGGGTGAGGGGGCAGCAATATCGCGTGATTCCGGAGCAGTCCTGCTCCTCGCCGACGTCGGCTTCGAGGCGGCAGCCAACCTGCTCGCACGGCATGATCTCGAATTGATGCATGTCGCCGACGACGCGCCGATCCCCGGCAGCTTCTGGGGCGAACCCGAAGCCGGCGTGATCGCGTCGAAGGTGTATGTGCGCGCGGACACGCCGGTGCACTCGCTGTTGCATGAAGCCTGCCACCTGCTGGTCGCCGATCCGGCACGTCGCGCGTCGATCCATACCGACGCCAGCGATTCGCTCGAGGAAGAAGACGCGGCCTGCTACCTCCAGATCGCGCTGGCCGACGCGCTGCCCGGCTTCGGCCGCGAGCGCGCCCTCGCGGACATGGATGCCTGGGGCTACTCGTTCCGGCTTGGCTCGGCACGCGCGTGGTTCGAACGCGACGCCGAAGACGCCCGCGCGTTCCTGGAATCGCGCGGATTGTTGTGCTGACCGCCAAGCTTTGAACCGTTCGCGCTGAGCCTTTCGACAAGCTCAGGACACGCTGCATGAGCGCAGCGAATGAAGTCGAAGCGCTCCGCCCTTCGACTTCGCGCCTTCGGCGGCTACGCTCAAGGCGAACGGATTTCAAGATAGTCGTCCGCTCACTTGACGCTATCGCGAGGCGCTCGGCTACTATACGCGGGCTTGCAAGGGAGATGGCATGCCTCCCCGAACCGCCGCGTCCGATCGAGCGGCTGATGATGCCTACGCCACCGGGATTCCGGTGCGTTGGCATCGCCGCATGACGAGCGGCCAGCGCGCGCGGTGCCCGACAACCCTGCAAACGGAGTCGGATCGTCCATGCTCATGTATGCCCTGCTCGCGACAGGTTGCGGCGCCTTCCTCGGCGCCTGCCTGCGTTATCTGTTCGGCGTCTGGTTCAATCCCCTCTTTCCGACGGTGCCGCTGGGAACGGTGGCGGCCAACCTGCTGGGCGGACTGTTGATGGGCCTGATCCTGGGCGCGTTCGCGCAGTTCCAGTCGCTGTCGCCGGAAACGCGCCTGTTCGTCACGACCGGATTTCTGGGCGGCCTTACCACTTTCTCGACATTTTCCGGCGAAACGGTCACGCTTCTGTTGCGCGAGCAATACGGCTGGACCGTGGCAATCATTGGCATTCACGTGATCGGCACGCTCGCGATGACGCTGGCGGGCTTCGCGCTGATGCAGGCGCTGCTGAGGCATTTCGCATGAACGACACCACGCCCACCCAAGGCGTCTATCTGCGATTTTTCGTGCACGAAAGCCGCCGCCACGGCGGCGTGCTGCTGTACGACTGGCTGCTCGCGGAAGCCAAGAAAATCGGCCTGTCCGGCGGCACCGCGTTCCGCTCGATCGCGGGTTACGGCCGCCATGGCGTGACCCACGAAGCGCATTTCCTGGAACTTGCCGGGCAGGAAACCGTGCGCGTGGATTTCGTGGTCACGCGCGAGGCGGCCGACCGGATGCTCGCGCGCGTGCGCGAGGAAAACCTGCAGATGTTCTATGCGATCCTGCCTGCCGAATTCGGTGTGCTGGGGTGAAACGAACAGTGGAGCACCGCAAGCGAATTTTTCGACACGGATCAAATCTGATGTGCGTGGATAAAGTCTTTTCATCCGTGGCAATCCGGCTTTATCCGTGTCCAAATGCTTTTGAGCAATGGACCCGCAAACGCAGATGGGCTTGAGCGACGCCACGGCCGCACGACGCGCGCTGACATTCGTCGTGCTGCTCGGCGTCGTCAGTCTGTTCGCCGACATGACCTACGAGGGTTCGCGCTCCATCTGGGGACCGTATCTCGGCACGCTCGGTGCGACCGGCGCGATCGTCGGACTGGTCGCGGGCGGCGGCGAACTGCTGGGATACGTTCTGCGCCTGTTCACCGGCGCGCTGGCCGATCGCACCAAGCGCTATTGGGCGATCACGATCGTCGGTTACGCGATCAACCTGCTCGCGGTACCTGCATTGGCGCTCGCGGGCAATTGGCCGGTCGCGGCGGGGCTCGTGATCCTGGAGCGCAGCGGCAAGGCGCTGCGCACGCCCGCGCGCGATGCGATGCTCTCCTACGCCGCGAAGGACATGGGCGGCGCCGGCTGGGCATTCGGGTTGCATGAGGCGCTGGATTCGATCGGCGCCGTGTTGGGCCCGTTGATTGCGGCGGCGGTGCTGTTCCTGCACGGCGGCTATCGCCACGCCTTCGCGTGGCTGCTGCTGCCCGCACTGGCCGCACTGGCGACGCTGGCGATCGCGCGTGCGCGCTTTCCGCAGCCAGAGGAACTCGACGGCCGTCCGGTTCCCGATGCGAAAGCGTTGCGCGACCTCAAGGTCTTCCTCGCCGCGACCGCGCTGATCGCGGCGGGTTATTCCGATTTCGCGCTGATCGCGTTCCACCTCGCCCGCGATCACGTCGTCGCCAACGACGTGGTACCGGGCCTGTACGCGGTCGCCAGCCTGGCCGGCGGCCTGACCGCCCTCGCGCTCGGCAAGTTGTTCGACCGGCAGGGGCTCTCGGTGCTGCTGTGGAGCACGCTGGTGCCGGCGCTGTACGCGCCGTTGGTGTTCCTCGGCGGACCGTGGGCGGCGCTTGCGGGGATGGTGCTGTGGGGCATCGGTTTCGGCGCACACGATTCGCTGTTTCGCGCCGCCGTCGCGCAGCGCATCCCGCGCGAACGCCGCGCCACCGTACTGGGCGTGTTCAACGCGATCTATGGCAGTGCATGGTTCGCCGGGAGCGTGTTGCTCGGCGTGTTGTACGATAGAAATCCGCTCTACACGGTCACCGCGGCGCTGGTCTTGCAGATTGCCGCGGTTCCCCTGCTCT
Organism: Gammaproteobacteria bacterium; assembly: GCA_021324095.1. Taxonomy (GTDB): domain Bacteria; phylum Pseudomonadota; class Gammaproteobacteria; order Xanthomonadales; family Rhodanobacteraceae; genus 66-474. The sequence continues at coordinate 4,375 of JAJPJT010000052.1, read as the reverse complement.
GGAGCCTGCGCCGATCACACAGGACTGCCTGATGAACGATCTTGCGACGCCGACGGAACCCGCCGCCCACCTGAGCCGCCACGACCAGGCGCTGCGCGAGAAGGCGCAAAAGCTGCTCGATCACGCGGACGTGCGCATCGATGGTGACCGGCCCTGGGACCTCAAGGTTCACGACGAACGCGTGTTCGCGCGTGCTTTCGCGCATGGTTCGCTGGGCCTCGGTGAGGCCTACATGGACGGCTGGTGGGATACACCCTCGCTCGACCAGTTTTTCTACCACGTGCTGGGCGCGCACCTCGACGAGCACCTGCGCGATTTCGACGCGCTGCGGGCACACCTTCGCGCACGTTTCCTCAACATGCAGCGCGGACGCAAGGCATTCAAGATCGGCAAGGCGCACTACGACATCGGCAACGACCTTTTCGCGAAGATGCTTGGTAAACGGCTGGTGTATTCGTGCGGCTACTGGAAAGACGCGACGAACCTCGACGACGCCGAAGAAGCCAAGCTGGATCTGGTCTGCCGCAAACTGCAACTGAAACCCGGCATGAAGATCCTCGACATCGGCTGCGGCTGGGGCGAGGCGCTGAAATACGCGGCCGAAAAATATGGGGTGTCGGGCGTGGGTGTCACGGTGTCCGGACAGCAGGCACAGTTCGCGCGCGACCTGTGCAAGGGATTGCCGATCGAAATCCGACTGCAGGATTACCGCGATCTCGACGAAAAATTCGACGCGGTGTTCTCGATCGGCATGTTCGAGCACGTCGGCTGGAAGAACTACCGCACCTATTTCGAGGTGTGCCGGCGCTGTCTGAAGGATGACGGCCTGTCCGTGCTGCACTGCATCGGCGTCAATTCGACGCCATCGCGCCCGGATCCCTGGATCGAAAAATACATCTTCCCGAATTCGATGGTGCCGGCGGCCGCGCAGGTGACGCCGGCGCTGGAAAACCTGTTCGTGGTCGAGGACTGGCACAACTTCGGCGCGGATTACGACAGGACCTTGATGGCGTGGCTGGCCAATTTCGACGCGGCGTGGCCGGAGCTGTCGGCCAACAACCCGCGCTACGACGAACGCTTCCGCCGGATGTGGCGTTATTACCTGTCAGGTTCCGCCGCCACCTTCCGCACCCGCCGCGACCAGTTGTGGCAACTCACCCTGTCTCCGCATGGCGTGCCCGGCGGCTACCGCGTGCCTCGTTGATCGTGCGGCATGCACCAAAACGGGCTTGCTGAAACCACACCGTACATTCTTGGTTGCGCATCTCGCGGGCTCCGACAACATGCAGGCGCAGCTCGTGAAGCTCGGCATCGCAACCGAACGCGTGCATTGACGCTCGCACCCGGCGACAATTCCGCGGATCGATATTCGAGGTATTCGCGCGACTCGCGCCGATCAACCCTGCGGACGCATTTGATGTGCTGCTTTAACTGCCTGTCACGCAGTGCACCCTGCGCCAGGATGACGGAAACCCATGACTTCGCTTGAGACCAACTTCGAACAAATCCCGCTACGCGAATACGCAGAGCGGGCGTATCTCGACTATTCGATGTACGTGGTGCTGGATCGCGCCCTGCCCTTCATCGGCGATGGACTGAAGCCGGTCCAGCGCCGTATCGTCTATGCAATGAGCGAGCTTGGCCTCGCCGCGACGGCGAAGCCCAAGAAATCCGCACGCACGGTCGGCGACGTGATCGGCAAGTTCCATCCGCACGGCGACACCTCGGTGTACGAGGCGATGGTGCTGATGGCGCAGCCGTTCTCGTATCGATATCCGCTGATCGACGGCCAGGGCAATTTCGGATCGTCGGACGATCCGAAATCCTTCGCGGCGATGCGCTACACCGAATCGCGCCTGACGCCGATCGCGGAATTGCTGCTGGGCGAGCTCGCGATGGGCACCGTCGAATGGGCGCCCAATTTCGATGGCACGCTGCAAGAGCCATCCTGGTTGCCCGCGCGGATGCCGCATGTGCTGCTGAACGGCTCCACGGGCATCGCGGTCGGCATGGCCACAGACATTCCTCCGCACAACCTCCGCGAAGTCGCGTCAGCGTGCATCCACTTGCTGGACGAGCCTTCCGCCAGCATCGCCGAGCTGTGCGAGCACATCAAGGGACCTGATTTCCCCACCGCCGCCGAAATCATCACGCCGCGGAACGAAGTGACCGCGATGTACGCGACCGGCAACGGATCGGTGCGCTGCCGCGCGGTGTACGTCGAGGAACGCGGCAACATCGTGCTGACCGCGCTGCCGCACCAGGTCTCGCCAGCCCGGGTGATCGAGCAGATCGCCGCGCAGATGCGCGCGAAGAAGCTGCCGATGCTCGAGGACCTCCGCGACGAATCCGACCACGAAAACCCGGTGCGGCTGGTGCTGATCCCGCGCTCGAACCGCGTGGACACCGGCGCGATGATGCAGCATCTGTTCGCGACCACCGACCTCGAAAAGAGCTTCCGGGTCAACCTCAACATGATCGGCTTGGACGGCCGGCCGCAGGTCAAGACGCTCAAGCAGATTCTCGAGGAATGGCTGCGCTTCCGCGCCGACACCGTGACGAAACGCCTGCAGCATCGCCTGGAAAAGGTCGAGCGCCGCCTGCACCTGCTGGAAGGCCTGCGCATCGCGTTCCTCAACCTCGACGAGGTGATCCGCATCGTCCGCCACGAGGACGAACCGAAGCCGGCGCTGATCAAACGTTTCGAGCTTTCCGAGGAACAGGCCGATTACATCCTCGAAACCAAGCTGCGGCAACTCGCGCGGCTCGAGGAAATGAAGCTCAACGCCGAGCGCGATGAACTGGAAGAGGAACGCGCCAAGATCGAGGTGACGCTTAAGTCGAAGGCGCGCCTGAAAACGCTGATCAAGCAGGAACTCAAAGCCGATGCCGAAAAATACGGCGACGTGCGCCGTTCGCCGCTGGTCGAGCGCACCGCCGCGCAGGCGCTGGACGAGAGCGAGCTCGTCACGTCGGAGCCGGTCACCATCGTGCTCAGCGAGAAGGGCTGGGCGCGCGCAGCCAGGGGCCACGACGTCATGGCCGCGGAGCTTTCCTACCGGGAAAGTGACAGGTATCTCGCCAGCGCACGCGGCAAGAGTTCGCAGCAGGCGGTCTTCATCGACTCCACCGGCCGCAGCTACTCTACGGCCGCGCACACCCTGCCGTCGGCACGCGGCAATGGCGAGCCGCTGACGGGCCGCTTCACCCCACCGCCCGGTGCACGCTTCGATGCGGTCGCGATCGGCGACAACGGAACCAAGCTGGTCCTCGCAACCGATGCCGGTTACGGATTCCTGACGCGCTTCGAAGGCCTCGTCGCCAACAAGAAAGCCGGCAAGCAGGTCATCAACATGGACGAAAATGCGCGCGTGCTCGCACCGGCCTACGTCAGCGACCCCGCGCGCGATCGCATCGTCGCCGTGACGACCGAAGGGCACCTCCTGATGTTTTCGGTGGCGGACCTGCCCGAGCTGGACCGCGGTCGCGGCAACAAGCTGATCGAAATCCCCAAGGCCAAACTGCACTCAGGCGAGGAGCGCGTCGCCGGCATCGCAGTCGTCGCGGAAGGCGAAGGCGAAGTTACCCTCTTTGCAGGCCAGCGCAAGCTCACGCTGAAATGGGCCGACCTGGTCGAATACGGCGGCAGTCGCGCGCAACGCGGCGGCCTGTTGCCGCGAGGTCTGCGGCGGGTGGACAGGATCGAAACCACCGGTTAGGTCGAGTTGACCTTTGGAGGCCGTTCGCGCTGAGCCTTCGACAGCTCAGGTTCGGCACGCGGCCAACGGCCGCTAAGTCGAAATGCCATGTCGATGCACTTCGACTTCGTCGCTTCCGCGCCTGAGGTCAGGGCGAACGGCGGGTGATTGTCGTTGTATGGCACCAGCCCTCGGAATCAAGCCATAATCGCGCGATGCATGGTGAATACAAGATGCCCGGCGGCAAGCTGGTCGTGGCGGACGTCGAGGTTCGCAACGGCAAGTTGACGCGGGTGCGCATCAGCGGTGATTTCTTCCTGGAACCCGATTCGGCGCTGACCCTGATCGACGTGGCGCTGGAAGGATCCCCCGCGACCGCAAGCAGCCGACATCACGCGGCGGTGATCCAGGCCGCATTGGGATCCAACGTGAGGATGTACGGCGTCTCGCCGGAGGCCATCGCGGTGGCGGTGCAGCGTGCAGTGGAGTCGCCGGCTTGAACCGGACGGACTGGAAGGATTACAAGTGGCGGCTGATCCACACCGCGCCGCAGCCGCCCGCGTTGCACATGGCGCTGGACGAAGTCTTGACCGACGAAGTCGCCGCGCGCCGCCGCCCTCCAACGCTGCGGGTGTGGGAATGGTCGGCGTCCTGCGTCGTGATCGGGCGATTCCAGT
>JAJPJT010000020.1 GCA_021324095.1 Gammaproteobacteria bacterium | reverse complement strand
TGGCCGCTGGATCGAGCATCACAATGGCTGGAACGCTTGCGACGCCTGCCAACCGACGTCGTCAACCACATGCAGGCGTGCGCGTGAAATTCGTGGGGAAACCTCAGCATCGAAGCCCCTGCCACACGGATGTCTCGACGTACTGGCAGACGTGCTGGTCGGGGACCTCGATTCGACTTCCGTGTTGGATCCATGCTCAGTGCCTGCCGAGTGATGGCAATCGCCATCCGGCGGCGAGACACGCACTGACGCGCCTTACGGTCGCACCGATCTGGAGAAGCTGTGTAGGTTTTGGCGCATGGCGGAAAAACGTCTGCACGCGCGCGCATGATTTGCGCCCCCGCAGTACTACGTGCGAGGCGCTCCCTAAAAAGAGCGGATTGCGGAAGGAATACGGACGATTGGGGATATCGAGAAACGAAAAAGGCCGAGCCCAGGGAATCGGCCTTTCGTAGATGATCGATTATGGTGGGCGGTGCAGGGATCGAACCTGCGACCCCTACCGTGTGAAGGTAGTGCTCTACCGCTGAGCTAACCGCCCGTGCGAACCGGAAAGTGTATGGGCCATGCCGGTTCCGGTCAATCGATTGTCGAAGCGATTGCTACAATCCGCGACTTCGCCCCTCGCCAGACCCTCCCATGGAACACATTCTGCATGCGATCGCCGATTACCAGATCACCCCGTGGAAGGCGGTCGGTTATCTCGGAATGGTGCTGTTCACCAGCCGATGGCTCGTGCAGTCGTATGCAACGCACAAGCAAAAGCGGGTCGTGGTGCCGCTGGCGTTCTGGATACTCTCGGTATGCGGAAGCCTGTTGATGCTGGCCTATTTCATTTTCGGCAAGAACGATTCGGTGGGCATCCTGGCCAATCTGTTTCCTGCGTTTGTATCGATTTACAACCTGGTGATGCACCTGAGACACCAGAAGAACGACACGACCGGCGACATTGCGGCGTAGCGCCCGCGAACGCAGGGCCTGCGGTGCAAGCCTCCCGGGTTTGGGCTAGGATCGCGGCCGGGCTTGCGGTCCCGAGGGGACCGAATCCGATGTGAGGGTGTGGTGACGGCGGCGCCCGATGATGGACGCCATTTTGAAGTCGTTACTGGAGGGGAATGGGCATGAACGCACAACTCGCTGCGAACGAGTCTTCGCCGGTTTCGCTGGGTGACTGGATCCTGACGTTGATCGTGCTGGCGATCCCGATCGTCGGACTCGTGATGTTGTTCGTCTGGGGGTTTTCCAGCGGCACCCATCCCAGCAAGCAGAACTTTTGCAGGGCTTCGCTGATCCTTTATGCGATCATGTTTGCGCTGGTCTTCGTGTTTGCCGTCATGGGCGGTTTCGCGGCGTTGTTCGCGTCGCGCTCGCTGGGCGGCGCGGCGCTGTAGCTGGAGCATTGCGCGGCGCTGCGCGTGATGTGCAGCGCCGCACAAGTCTCAATCGGGATCGTAGTCGAGGTTGGCCGACAACCAGCGCTCGGCCTCGGCCAATGTCCAGCCCTTGCGCGTCGCGTAATCATCGACCTGGTCTTTGGTCAATTTCCCCACGACGAAATACTGGCTGTCTGGATGGCTGAAATACCAGCCCGATACCGCGGCAGCGGGGTACATCGAAAAGCCTTCGGTGAGTTCGATGCCGGCATTGTTCGTTGCATCCAGCAGCTTGAACAATGTCGCCTTCTCGGTATGGTCGGGGCAGGCGGGATAGCCGGGCGCAGGACGAATGCCGCGCCAGTTTTCCGCAATCAGTTCTTCGTTGCTGAGCGCTTCGTCCGGCGCATACCCCCAGTATTTCGTGCGCACCTCGCGGTGCATCCATTCCGCCAAGGCCTCGGCCATCCGGTCGGCCAGCGCCTTCAGGATGATCGCCGAGTAATCGTCGTTGTCCTTGTGAAAACGTTCGAGGTGTTCCTCGATGCCGAGTCCCGCGGTGACGGCAAAGCCGCCGATCCAGTCCTGCACACCGGTTTCCTTCGGAGCAATGAAATCCGCAAGGCAAAGGTTAGGACGTTCGGCCGGCTTGTCGGCTTGCTGGCGGAGGTGGTGGAGCATCACATGCTCTTCCCTTCTCCCCTCGGGAGAAGGTGCCCCGTCAGGGGCGGATGAGGGTTCGGCTGTGCCGAAAGCACCCGCGCTGCCCGTACCCTCACCCCCAGCCCCTCTCCCGGAGGGAGAGGGGAGTGTCAATTCCAGGTCATCACCTACCCGCGCCGCCGGCCAGAATCCGATCACCGCCTTCGCCCGCAGCCACTTCTCGTCGACGATCTTCTTCAGGATTTTTTGCGCGTCTCCGAAGAGTTCCGTGGCCTGCTTGCCGACCACTTCGTCGGTCAGGATCGCGGGGTAGTGGCCGTGCAGTTCCCACGCCTGAAAGAAGGGCGTCCAGTCCGTCACTTTCAGGAGTTCCGGGATCGGGATGTCGTCGATCACCGTGATGCCCGGCTTGTTCGGCACCGGCGGGGTGTAATTTTTCCAGTCCAGCTTCGATCCGTTGGCACGTGCGGCTTCCAGTGACACCAGGCGTTTCGCGGGGCCGCGGTTCCGGTGCCGTTCGCGCACTTCGGCGTACTCGGCACGCACCTTGGCGAGGAAGTCATCGACGAGCGCCTTGCTGACCAGCGTCTGCGCCACACCCACCGCGCGCGAGGCATCCTTCACCCACACGCAGGCAGTTTCGTAATTGGGCTCGATCTTGATCGCGGTGTGCGCGCGCGAGGTGGTGGCGCCGCCGATCAGGAGCGGAATCCTGAAATCGCGGCGCTTCATCTCCTTGGCAACGTTGGCCATCTCCTCGAGCGAGGGCGTGATCAGGCCCGAGACGCCGATCATGTCGGCTTTTTCGGCGATCGCGGTGTCGAGGATCTTCTGTGCCGGCACCATCACGCCGAGGTCCACCACTTCGAAGTTGTTGCAGGCAAGTACCACGCCCACGATGTTCTTGCCGATGTCGTGCACATCGCCCTTGACCGTCGCCATCACGATCTTGCCGTTGGACTTGCCGACGTCGCCGCTCTTCTTCTTTTCCTCTTCCATGAAGGGCAGCAGGTAGGCGACGGCCTTCTTCATCACGCGTGCCGATTTCACGACCTGCGGCAGGAACATCTTGCCCGCGCCGAACAGGTCGCCGACCACGTTCATGCCGTCCATCAGCGGGCCTTCTATCACGTCAAGGGTGCGCGTGACGGTCTTGCGAACTTCTTCCGTGTCCTCGACGACGTATTGGTCGATGCCGTGCACCAGCGCGTGCTCCAGCCGCTTCGCCACCGGTAGTTCGCGCCACGCAAGGCTGTCCCGGGTCCCGAGTCCCGAGTCCCGAGTCCCGCTCTTGTGCTTTTCCGCAATCTCCATCAACCGCTCGGTCGCGTCCGGGCGCCGGTTCAGCACCACGTCTTCGACGCGCTCGCGGAGTTCCGGATCGAGATCGTCATAGATCGCGAGCGCGCCGGCGTTGACGATGCCCATGTCCATGCCGGCCTTGATCGCGTGATAAAGGAACACCGAATGGATCGCCTCGCGCACCGTGTTGTTGCCGCGGAACGAGAACGACACGTTGCTGACGCCGCCGGAAACGTGCGAATGCGGGAAGCGCTTCCTCAGTTCCTTCGCGGCTTCGATGAAGTTGACGGCGTTGTTCGCGTGTTCCTCGATGCCCGTCGCGATGGGGAAGATGTTGGAATCGAAGATGATGTCTTCAGGCGGAAAGCCGACCTTCTCGGTCAGCAGCTTGTACGACCGCTCGCAGATTTGCAGACGGCGTTCGACCGTGTCGGCCTGGCCTTGTTCGTCGAACGCCATGACCACGGTGGCCGCGCCGTAGCGCAGGATCTTGCGCGCCTCGTCGAGGAATTTCTCCTCGCCTTCCTTCAGCGAAATCGAATTGACTACGCCCTTGCCCTGCAGGCATTTCAGGCCCGCTTCGATCACGCTCCACTTGGAGGAATCCACCATCACCGGGATGCGCGCGATGTCGGGTTCGGCCGCGATCAGGCGCAGGAATTTCACCATCGCCGCTTCGGAATCGAGCAGCCCTTCGTCCATGTTGACGTCGAGGATTTGCGCGCCGTTCTCGACCTGCTGGCGCGCCACTTCCACCGCCTCGTCGTAGCGGTCTTCCTTGATCAGCCTCTTGAACTTCGCCGACCCGGTGACGTTGGTACGTTCGCCTATGTTGACGAACAGCATCTCCGGCGTGATCACCAGCGGTTCGAGTCCCGAAAGGCGGGTGTAGCGGGGAAGTTCATTCATGACCATTAGTTGCATTGCTTTTGCTCGTCATTCCGGCGCAAGCCGGAATCCATTTGCTCTGCTGATCCAGAAACGAAGATCAAAAATGGATCCCGGCTTTCGCCGGGATGACGACGGGGGGTTATGCCGCTTTTGATTTGGACGATGGCAATACGCGTGGCGCGACACCGCGCACCGCTTCGGCAATCGCGGCAATGTGTTCGGGAGTGGTGCCGCAGCAGCCGCCGACGATGTTGAGCAGGCCGTCGCGTGCGAATTCGCCCAGCGTCTTCGCCATTTCTTCTGGCGTTTCGTCGTAGCCGCCCAGCGCGTTCGGCAGGCCGGCGTTGGGGTGCGCGCTGACGTAGCAGTCCGCGACTCGAGCGAGTGCCTCGATGTGCTGGCGCAGGTCCTTCGCGCCCAGCGCGCAGTTGAGTCCGATCGAAAGCGGGCGGGCGTGCGCAACCGAATACCAGAACGCTTCGGCGGTCTGGCCCGAGAGTGTACGGCCGGAGCGATCCGTGATCGTCCCGGAGATCATCACCGGCAGCCGCCCGCCGAGTTCGTCGAATACGCGCGCGATGCCTGAAAGCGCCGCCTTGGCGTTGAGCGTGTCGAAGATCGTCTCGACCATCACGATGTCGACGCCGCCGTCGACGAGCCCATGCGTGGCATCAGCGTAGGCATCCTCGAGTTCGTCGAAGTCGACGTTGCGGAAGCCGGGATTGTTGACGTCGGGCGACAACGACGCGGTGCGGCTGGTCGGACCCAGCACGCCGATCGCGAAGCGCGGCCTTTCGGGGGTCTTGCGCTCGGCTTCCTCGCAGGCTGCACGCGCCAGCTTCGCGCCCTCGCGATTCAGCTCACGCACGAGATGTTGCAGCGCGTAATCGGCCTGGCTGATCGATGTGGAATTGAAGGTGTTGGTCTCGACGAAATCCGCGCCGGCCGCGAGATACGCGACGTGGATGTCACGGATGATTTCCGGATGCGTCAGCGAGAGCAGGTCGTTGTCGCCCTTGAGATCGCGCTGGCAACCGTGCGTGTCTGCATGCTCGCCGTCATGCGGGTGCGTGTGTTCCGCATCGCAACCATTGGCAAAACGCGCGCCGCGGTACCCGGCTTCGTCGAGCGCGTGGCCCTGCAGCATCGTGCCCATCGCGCCGTCGAGCACCAGGATGCGTTCGGCAAGGGCGGCGTGCAGTTGTGCGACGCGATCGGGGTGAAGCCAAGGCAGTGAGTGGGTCATCAATCTTCTCCAGAAACAGGATGATCGGCGAAGGACGCGCAGGGCGCGAGAAAACCAAAGATGAAATGGCCCGCTTCAAAAGTCGCTTTTCCTTCGCGTGCTTTGCGTTCTTTGCGGACAAATGCTTTGTTCAAGTCGGATTCCTGGCCAGCAGGCTCAACACTTCGAAATGCGGCGAACGGGCCTCGCGCGAAATGCGTTCGCAATGCAGGACTTCAAGCCCTGCCTTGCGCGCGAAGCCGACCAGGTCCTCGCGCCGGAAACCCATGTTCTTGTGGTCGAACGGCGCGACCGCGGCACGATGCGCATGCTTTGCCAGGGTCGCGGCCAGCAGGCGCCCACCGGGTTTCAGCAGGCGCGCGGCTTCCTCGATGGCTTGCCGCGGATGTTCGCTGTAGGTGAGGGCATGCATCATCAGCACGAGATCGAACCTGCGATTGCCACGTTTGAAGATATGGTCGAGCGCGTGCATGTCGCCTTCGATGACGTCGACGTTGTGGAACGCCTTCAGGCGCTTGCGTGCCGCCGCGACCACGTTGGCGCTGGAATCGACGCAGACGATCGAATGCGCGTGCGGTGCCAGCAGCTCGGCCAGCACGCCGTCGCCGGACGCGATGTCGAGTACGTCGCCGGTTTCAAGCAGCTGCAACAGCGTGCGCGCCAGCGTTTCCCATGTGCGGCCCGGCGAATAATGGCGCTCCATGTCGCCGGCGACGCTGTCGGCCCAGCCGCGGTCGCGGGCGCGCGCGGCCAGCACCGAGGGAAGGCGTTGCGCGTCGGCATCGAGCTGCGCATCGTCCACGCCGTCTTCGAGCGTGCGCAGCAGGTCCGCCGCGCCATCGAAGCCACTCTCGTTGAATCGATAGTAGGCGGATACGCCGGCGCGTCTGTCGCGCACCAGCCCGGCTTCCTTGAGCTTGGCCAGGTGCGTCGAAACGCGTGGCTGCGCGAGACGCAGGACGGATGACAGCTCGGCGACGGTCAGTTCCTCTCGCCTGAGCAGGGCGAGCAGCCGCACCCGGGTCGGATCGGACAGCACCCGCAGCAACGCGGTGGCGGAAACCAGGTCGAGCATTCCATCTTTATATCAGGATGGAGAGATAAATTAAAGCTCGATGTCGGCAAACCGCCCGTGGAAGCCCGAGCGGTTATCATGCGATGTTGCATGTGGCGGCATGTCGCGGGTCGGAGCGCGCGGGACAAGAACAAACGAGGTGTTGCAATGGACTTTGAACTTTCCGAAGAGCAGTTGCAGATCCAGTCGATCGCGCGGGACTTCGCGCAGAAGCGGATCGTGCCCGTGGCGGCGGATCACGACAAGTCCGGTGAATTTCCGCTCGACAACATCCGCGAGATGGGCAAGTTGGGGCTGATGGGCATCGAGGTGCCGACCGAGTATGGTGGCGCGGGAATGGATTCGATCAGTTACGCGCTGGCGATGATCGAAATCGCGGCCGCCGACTGCGCCCATTCGACGATCATGAGCGTCAACAACACGCTCTACTGCAACGGGCTGCTGAAGTTCGGTACCGAGGAGCAGAAGCACAAGTACGTCACGCCGATTGCGTCGGGCGATGCAATCGGCGCGTTCGCGTTGACTGAACCGCAGTCGGGTTCGGACGCGACCGCGATGCGTTGCCGCGCGGTGAGGCAGGCGGACGGCAGTTTCGTGATCAATGGCAAGAAGAGCTGGATCACTTCCGGCCCCGTCGCGAAGTACATCCTGCTGTTCGCGATGACCAATCCCGACAAGCACGCGCGCGGCGTCACCGCGTTCATGATCGACACGTCGCGCGAAGGCTTCAGCCGCGGCAAGACCGAACCCAAGCTCGGCATCCGCGCGTCCGCCACGTGCGAGATCGAATTCGCGGACTATCGCGCGCAGCCCGACGAGGTGGTCGGGGAAGAAGGCAAGGGTTTCAAGATAGCGATGGGCGTGCTCGACGCAGGCCGCATCGGCATCGCGTCGCAGGCGGTGGGCCTCGCGCGCGCCGCCTACGAGGCGACGCTGGAATACTCGCGTGACCGCAAGGCGTTCGGCCAGCCCATCGGTTCCTTCCAGATGACCCAGGCCAAGATCGCGGACATGCGCTGCAAGCTGGACGCGGCGCGCCTCCTGACGTTGCGTGCGGCGTGGCTGAAGCAGCAGTCCGCGAAGACCGGCGCACGCTTTTCCACCGAAGCGGCTGTGGCGAAGCTGACCGCTTCCGAAGCCGCGATGTGGATCACCCACCAGGCCGTGCAGATCCACGGCGGCATGGGTTATTCCAAGGAAATGCCGCTGGAGCGTTACTTCCGCGACGCGAAGATCACCGAGATCTACGAGGGCACGTCGGAGATCCAGCGCATGGTCATTGCGCGCAACGAAACCGGGTTGCGCTGACGCGCCCGGCGTGTTGTCATCCCGGCGCGGGCCGGGTTACGACAAATTCGTCATTCTGGACGAGCCCGCGAAGCGGGCGCGATCCGAAATCCATTTTCTTTCCGATGATGCGCGACATCCCTGTCTTTTTTCCGTCCGCCTCCGGGCGGCCGGGTGACTTTCTCTTGCTTGGCCAAGAGAAAGTCACCAAAGAGAAGGCCACCCCGCGAACACGTCCTCCGCACGTCCATGTGCTCCGGATTCACTCGCAGCCGCCGGGGTTCGCCGACGGCACATCCCTGTACCTGCGGCGAACTGGCGCACATCGTGTGCGCCATCCTTCGGACGTTTCCGCCGGCCGCTCGCCGCGTTCGAGGGGCCCCGTTTGACGCGCATCCTGCGCGCGTGACGGTCGAAGCGGATTGTTTGCACTTGCTCCGAACGAGGCCATGGATGGCCGTCATCGAAGCAGAGCTCTTTCCGCGCCTTTGCAAGACGCCGAGCATCGCAGGGCCAAGCGGGAGCAAGGCGCGGATGTTCGAGGCCACGGATGGCCGAGTTCGCGCCGGCCCGCTTGGCGCGAGAAGCGCAGGGAAGTTGAGGCAACACGATGTTGCCGAAACCGTCTTGCAGGCGCCTGGTTTTGGTGACTTTTGCCGTAACAAAAGTCACCCGCGCGCAAGGACTGCGCGCGGAATCAAGACAGGGATGTCGTCTTCCACGCCCGCACTGGGCAATCGGCGCAAGCAAATGCAATCACGCGCGCTTGCGATGCGGTTCCGCATCGACCGCGATGAACCGCGGTTCCTCGCCGTCCAGGCGCAGCGCGGTGAGCTGTCCACCCCACACGCAGCCGGTGTCGATCGCGTAGATGCCGAGCCCGGCGAAGCGGCCCAGCGTGGACCAGTGGCCGCACACGATCCGCGTGTCGCGCGATTTCACGCCCGGGACTTCGAACCACGGATACAGGCCCGCACGCTGTGAGCCCGGCCGTCCCTTGGCATCGAACTCGATGCGACCTTGCGCATCGCAATAGCGCATGCGCGTGAAGATGTTGATCGCGGCGCGCAACCGGTCGTGGCCGTGCAGCTTCGACGACCAGCGCGACGGACGGTTCCCGAACATGCGCTGCAGCAGCGCGCGGTGTCCCGGTCCACGCAGGGTGCGTTCAACCTCGCGCGCGACGTGCTGCGCCTGTTTCAGCGTCCAGGTCGGTGCAAGCCCGGCATGGACCATGGTGAAGCGCAATCCGGGATCGTGCTGCAGCATCGATTGTCCGCGCAGCCATTCGAGCAGGATGGAGGAGTCGCCGGCTTCGAGGACCCGGCGCAGATCCGGATTGGTGCGCGCACGCGCTTCGGGTTCGCGTTCGGCGATCGCCAGCAGGCTCAGGTCGTGGTTGCCCAGCGTGACGACGCTCTGGTCGCGCAGCCCGTAGATCAGGCGCAGCACTTCCAGCGATTCACCGCCGCGGTTGACGAGATCGCCGCAGAACCACAGCCGATCCGACGCAGGATCGAAATGCAGTCGCTCCAGCAGGCGTTGCAATTCCGGATAGCACCCCTGCACATCGCCAATCGCGTAGATGGCCATGCGCGCTGTGGCCCCGCGTCAATGCAGCGTGCGTGGAACCGAGAGCACGAATTCGGGAATCGGTGCCTCGAAGTCGGTGCCGTCGTCGGCATGGAACAGGTAGGTTCCACGCATGGTGCCGACCTGGGTCTCCAGGACCGCGCCGGAGCTGTAGCTGTAGCTCTCGCCGGGTTGCAGGCGTGGCTGCTCGCCCACCACACCTTCGCCGCGGACCTCCTCCACCTTACCGTTGGCATCGGTGATGACCCAATGGCGGGTCTGCAGACGCGCCGGCAACATGCCGAGATTGCGCAACGTGATGTCGTACGCGAACACGTAACGGTTCGCTTCCGGCTTGGACTGGTCGGAAACGTAGCGCGCCTCGACTTCGATCTCGACCGCGTGCGGTTCGGGTTCGCGTGTCGGACGCGTTTTGTCGGTGGTGGTCGGCCGGGGACTCATTGACTGGCATTGTCGGCGAGTTTCGGTGCAACCTGCAAGCCGGCAGAATGGGCTTGACGGGCCAGGGCGACGAACCCCTCCGGCGAGACGTTTTCGGCACGAGCATGCGGGGCGATGCCGGCCGCCCGGATCGCGTCCGCGTCGAGCCGGCCGCGCAGCGCGTTGGCCAACGTCTTGCGTCGCTGGTTGAATGCAGCACGGACCACCACGTCTATGGCTGGCGCCAGCGAGGGATCAGGCTGCTGCGCGGCCGGCAGCGGTGTCAGTTTCACCACCGCTGATTCCACTTTCGGTGGCGGCCGGAACGCGCCGGGCGCGACGCGGAGCAATGGCTCCACCCTGCACGCGAGCTGCAGCATCACCGACAGCCTTCCGTACACCTTGCTGCCGGGCGCGGCGGCCATGCGATCCACCACTTCCTTCTGCAGCATGAAATGCATGTCGATGATCGCGTCGGCGTGCGCGAGGCAGTGGAACAGGATCGGGCTGGACACGTAATAGGGCAGGTTCCCCGCAAGGCGCAGTTTGCCGCCGTGCGTGAGCGCCGTCAGGTCGACCTTCAGCACATCCGCGTGGATCACTTCGAGTTCACCGATGCCGGCGGCGCGCTCGCGAAGTGGTTCGATCAATTCGGTATCCAGCTCGATCGCCGTCAGGCGACCGGCGGCGCGCAGCAGCGGCAGCGTCAGCGCCCCTTCGCCGGGGCCGATTTCGACGATGCGGTCGTCCGGCCGCGGCGCGATTGCGGCGACGATGCGTTCGATCACGCCACGCTCGTGCAGGAAATGCTGGCCGTAGTGTTTCTTGGGACGTGACATCTGGGGCTGGGGGGTGGGTAGCGGGAGCGCAATGTTGGGAGTCCTCGACGCGGGATGTCGTGCGCCCCCACTACCCATCCCCTGTCCCCCGCGCACGCAGCGCAAGCTGCAGCGCCATCTCTGCAGCCGCGAACATACTGGAAGGATCGGCGCGTCCGCTGCCGGCAAGGTCGAGTGCGGTGCCGTGGTCCACCGAAGTGCGGATGAATGGCAACCCCAGCGTGATGTTGACGGTGCGGTCGAACGCCTCCGATTTCAGCACCGGCAGGGCCTGGTCGTGGTACATCGCGAGCACCGCGTCGTAGCGCGCGCGCATATCCGGCACGAACGCGGTGTCGGCCGGGAGCGGCCCGAGCAGTTGCATGCCTTCGCCGCGCAATGCGTCCAGCACGGGAACGATGACGTCGATTTCCTCACGACCGAGATGGCCACCTTCACCCGCGTGCGGATTCAGCCCCAGCACGGCAATGCGCGGCGCGGTAATGCCGAATTTCACGATCAGTTCCGCGTGCACGATGCGCAGCGTACGCGTGAGCGCTTCCCCGGTGATCGCGGCAGGAACACCGGCCAGCGGCAGGTGCGTGGTCGCAAGCGCGACGCGAAGATTCGGCGACGCAAGCATCATCACCACGTCGCAGCCGGCACGCTGCGCGAACAGCTCGGTGTGGCCGGTGAAGTGTTCGCCGGCGTCGTTGATGACTGACTTCTGCACCGGCGCGGTGACGACGGCATTGAACATGCCATTCATGCATCCATCCGCGGCTTGCGCGAGGGCGTTCAATACATGAAAGGCGTTGCGAGGATCGAGTCTTCCCGGCGCCTCTTCGACGCGCAACGGCACCTCCAGCACGCGCAACGTTCCAGCGGCGCGCAGCGCACGCGGCGTGCCGTCGTAGGATTCAATCTTCAACGCGATGTTGCAGCGTTGCGCAGCGCGCTGCAGCAACCCCGAGTCGCTTACCGCAACCAGATCGGCGGCGATCGGCGACGCTGCGAGCCGCGCGACGAGTTCCGGGCCGACCCCCGCGGGTTCACCGCTGGTGACGGCGAGTCGCGGGAGATGCGTGGGCCGGCCCGGCCCGAGGGTCATTGCGCCGTGTCGCTGGTCGAATACGGATTCGCATCCGCGAGTTCGGGAATCCGGATGCTGATGTAGGCCGTCGATTCGATATCGCGCAGGAACTGCTCGTAAGCCTGCCGGCCCTTGCGCTCGGCAATGGCCTGGCGCGCCTGCGCACGTTCGATGTCACGGCTCCGGTCGGCCTGGCGCTCCCCGACGAGCTTGATGAGGTGCCAGGAACCGTCGGGACTCTCGAACGGCTGGCTCACCTGCCCCGGTTGCAGGGACGCCAGAAGCTTGCCGACCTCGGTACCCCATTCGTCCTGCGTGATCCAACCCATGTCGCCGCCATTGTTGGCGGTGGTGGGATCATCGGAGTCCTGCCTGGCCAGTGTCGCGAAGTCGGCGTGGCCGTTCACGAGTTCGTTGTACAGCTTCTCGATCTTGTCGTGCGCGCCCTGTGCGCTCAGCACCGCATTCGGCTTGATCATCAAGTGCAGCGCGTGATATTCGGTGACGATCTGCCTGGTGCCGGGCGTACGCTTGCCCTCCAGCTTCAGGATGGTGAAGCCCGATGCGTCGCGCAGGGGTTCAGTGACGCCCCCCGGCTGCAGCGAATTGACGATCTGCTGTACCGCCGGCGGCAGTTCGTCGACGCGCCGCCAGCCGAGGTCGCCGCCGTCCAGCGCTTCGGGCGCGCTGGAATCGCTGACCGCGAGCGTCGCGAAATCCTTGCCGGCCTTGAGCTGGGATTCGATCTGGTCGGCCTTGGCTTGGGCGGAGGCGATCTGCTGCGCGTCGGCCCCTTCGGGCAGGCCGATCAGGATCCGCGCGAGATGCACTTCGCCTTCCTTGAATGCCGGACTGGCCATGAGGTTGTTGATCTCGGCATCGGAGACCTGCGCGGACGACTGCATCACCTGCTGCTGCACGGCCTGTACCAGCAACTGCTCGCGCAGTTGCTGTCGGAACGAGGCGTAGTCCACGCCCTGCTGCTGCATCGCGGCCTGCATCTGCGGCACCGTCATCTTGTTCTGCTGCGCGATGTTCGCGACGGCCTGGTCAACCTGGTCGTCGGAGATGCGCACACCGTTGTCATGTGCCTTCTGCACCAGCAACTCGTTGAGTATCAGGCGCTGCAGCACCTGTTTTTCGAGCACGTCCTGAGGCGGCAGCTTGCCGCCGGACGCTTCGATCTGGTGGGTCACCGTCGCCATGGTCTGGTCGAGCTGGCTCTGCATGATCACGCCGTCATTGACCACCGCGATGATCCGGTCCAGCGGCTGGATCTGGTTGGATGCGGGGGCCTGCGGCGCCAGCAGCGAATTCGGCTGCGCGCTGGTCGGCGGCGGGGCATTCGGGCTCAGCAGTTGTGCAGCGGCCGGCAAGGTGAAGGCCGCGGCCGCGAGCGTCAGGGCCAGGCTGGCGAGGGAGGATGCTTTCATGTTCGTCTTGGATGACAGGAATGGAGGGCGGCGTGCCGGAGAGGAGGCTCCGAGCGGGATTCCCGCGTTGGACAGCGCCAGGTGGCGAAAGTTGACGGTGCCCGGAGGGCTTCAGAGAACCTCTGGAATTTGCATCGTCCCGTTCGTGGTTCGATACCTCACCACGAACGGGAATATCTGACCGTTCGCCCCCGGCTTGAAACCTGCCGGGGCAGGGCTCGAGGTATCGAAGGGTGAACGGTCACGTTGATCAGAACTTCCCTCGATCAGCACACGCCTATTGATAGCCAAGGATAGCATTTTGCAGGAACGTGCCGGTGTGCTGGCCGTATGAGCCGAGGCCCGTGAACTGGATTTCGAACATGATCGCGCTGTTGGAATCGCCTTTCACGTCATACACGTAATGGCGGCTCAGCACGCTGATCGCCATGCAGCAACTGTTCCACTGGATGCCTGCGAACGAATCGATCGTCTTCTTCTGGCTCATCGAATAGGTGTAACCGCCGACCAGCTTCCAGGCCGCGCCGACCGGAACTTCCGCCGACACATCCGCCTGTTCCAGCAGGCCGCGCCGGAACCGGTAGTCGAGATTCACGATGCCGTCGCCCCACAGCCGCCTTTGCAGGCCAACCATGGAGGCATCCGTTTCGTTGGTGTTGGGGTTCCATTCCTGCGACGACGTGACCCGCCAGTTGTCGCTCAAGCTCACGGTCAGGTTCGCGACGTAGTCGGAACCGGAGTAATTCATGATCTTGCCGCCGGGAAACAGTGTCACCTTTTCCGGCGTGAAGTAGCGGATCTGTCCGATGCTGGCGGAAAGCTTCTCGACGCCGTTCTGGTCGAGAAAACGCGTGGTCAGCGCCAGGGAAAGATTGTTCGCGTTCATCTGACGGTCCGCGCCGCTGAAGCTGTTCGTCGTGAACAGTTGCCAGAAATCGAAAGTCAGCGGCTGGGTGTCGAACAGCGGCAGGTCGCTCTGGTTGCGGTACGGCACGTACAGGTAATACGCGCGCGGCTCCAGCGTCTGGGTGTAATCGTTGCCGAACAGGTGCACGTCGCGTTCGAAGATCAGGCCGCCGTCGACGTCGAAGATCGGCGTGGTGCGCGTGGGGTGGGTCGGATCGCCCGGCGCGACCGGCTGCGGCAGGTTGTACGCCGTGTAGCGCACGCCGGCTTCCGGACGCAGGAACCAGGCGGCGCCCTGCAGCGGCCACGCGAGGAACGGGTACAGGTCGAAGCGGTCGCCGCCGATCGCCTCGGGTTTCACGAAGCGCACCGCCTCGGCATTCATGCCCCACTCCGGACCACCCGGGCCGCCGATCGGCCGGTCGGCGCTGAAGTACAGCCGCGGCAGGCGCCGGTAGGGCGCGGCCACGTCCGGAAGACCCGGCGTGGTGATCTGATACGTATCGACGCCCACGCCCGCGTTCCACCAGTTGCCGGACGTGGTGACGTATGACGACGAACCCAGCAGCGTCACCAGCGCGCTGGTGTTGTTGAGGCCGAAATCCTGGAAATAAGACTTGTCGGTGACCTTCGCGATGGAGGTGCTCCACTGCAGGTTCCACGGCAGCGTGGTCTGGTTGCTGAAGGTGAGGTATCCGCGATCGGTGCCGGTGATCTTGTCGTTCGGCATGTAATCGAGATTGAAGATGCCCTTGCTGGACGCAGTGAGATAGCGGAACTGGGTCCCGAGCATGCCGCCGCGGTCGCTGAACCACATCGGGGTGAACGTCGCGTCGTAGTTCGGCGCGATGTTCCAGTAGTACGGGATGCCGAAGAAATATCCCGCGCGCCCGCGCTTGCCGAACTGCGGGTACAGGAATCCGCTCTGGCGCTGGTTGTCGATCGGGAAACTCATGTACGGCAGCCACAGGAACGGCACGCCCTTGATCCGCATCGTCACGTCGTGCGCGTAGCCGCGGCCCTTGTTCTCGTCCATCGTCATGCGCTTGGACTGGATCGTCCACAGCCGGTTGTCGATGTCGCAGGTCGAGTAGGTCACCTCGTGGAACTTGGCGTGGTTCTGGTCCAGCACGATCGCCTGCGTGGCCTTGCCGTTTCCACGCGAAGTCAGCAACTGGTACAGCACGTCGTCGGCCACGCCGTGTTCGGGATTGGTGGTGCCGTACATGCGCCTGGCCGACATCAGCATGTCGGTTTCCTGGTAACGCACGTTGCCTTCAGCGTCGTAGGCCGTGGTATCGGCGTTGTAGGTGAGGCTGTCCGCGCGCAGCAACTGGTCGAGGCGCTGCAGCGAGGTATTGCCGGTCAGATGGAAGATGTTGCTGTCCGGGCTCGAGAAGCGATCGCCGTAGACCTGCGCGGGACTGGCCTCGCGATTGCCGCCCTTCGGGAGACCGGGAACGTAGAAGTCCAGCAGGTCGTTTTTCTTGCAGAGCGCGAAGTTGTTCTTGACCACCGGACACACGAACACGCCGAGCGGGCAGACGTTCGCGCCGTTCTGCGCCAGCGCCATGCCGGGAGCCGCCGCCAGCGCGATCGCGAACGCCAGGGCACGCGGAGTCAGCGGCTTCTTTCGGCGCGGCACGGGGCGTCCTTAGCAAGACGATAATCCGCGTAAGCTAGCAGAACGCATCCGTGCTGTTGAGATGGAGGGCGACCGGGGTTCAGGCTGCTTTCGCCTTGGCCAGCGGCGCGCAGCGCGCATCCAGCCACGCGCTGTCGACAGGATCGTCGAGCAGCGGCGCGATCCGTTCGCGCACCGTTGCGTGATACGCATCCAGCCACGCGAGTTCCTCAGCGTGCAGCATCGACAGGTCCAGCAGCCGTGTGTCGATCGGGCAAAGCGTCAGCGTTTCGAACGCGAGGAATTCGCCGAATTCGCCGTCGCCGGCGGGAATCGTCGCGGCCAGGTTTTCGATGCGCACGCCATGCCGGCCGGGCTTGTAGATGCCGGGTTCGATCGAGGTGATCATCCCGACATCCATGGGTTCGAGGTGCTGCGCCGAACGCGGCGGGCGGATCGACTGCGGACCTTCGTGCACGTTCAGGCAATAGCCGACGCCATGGCCGGTGCCGTGGCCGTAATCGACGCCCGCGGCCCAGATCGGCGCGCGTGCGAGTGCATCGAGCTGCTGGCCGGAGGCGCCGCGCGGAAACTTCGCGCGCGACAACGCGATCACGCCCTTCAGCACCAGCGTCACGTCGCGGCGCTGTTCCGGCGTGGTCTCGCCCAGCGCCCACATCCGCGTGACGTCGGTGGTGCCGCCGAGGTATTGCGCGCCCGAGTCGATCAGCAGCATGCCCTTTGGTTTCAATTCCGAGTGCGATTCGGCCGTCGCCGAATAGTGCGGCAGGGCCGCGTTGGCCTCGTAGCCCGCAATGGTCGAGAAGCTTTCGCTGACGAAGCCCGGCTGCCGTGAGCGCAGTTCGCGCAACTTGCTGTCCACGTCGAGTTCCGTCAGCCGCTTGCCGTCTTTCAAGGATTGCTCGATCCAGCGTGCACCGCGCACCAGCGCCACGCCGTCGCGGCGCATCGCCTCGCGCACGTGGTCCATCTCCTTGTCCCCCTTGCGTGCTTTCGCCGCGCTGATCGGGCCGGGTGCCTCGACCAGCGTGACGTGATCGGGAATCGCGTGCGCGACGGCGGCGGAGATTTGGGAAGGCGCGAGCAACAGTCTGGATTTCCTGGGCAGTTTGGCGAGTGCGTCGCCGATTGCTTCGTACCGCTCGATCCGCACGCCATCGCCGCGCAAGCACCCCAGTAATTCCCTTCTCTCGCTCGCGTTTGTTCTCCCTCCCCCAGCGGGGGAGGGTTGGGGTGGGGGCGTGTCATTTGACGCGAGATGCCCCCCACCCTGCCTCCCCCCGCTGGGGGGAGGGGCCTTCGTTTCGAGCTTCGACGCCTCGACGAACAACGTCGCACCCTCCATGTCGATCAGCAGATGCGACAGGAACACGGGGTTGTATCGCACATCACTGCCGCGCAGATTCAGCACCCAGGCGATTTCGTCCAGCGCCGAAACGACGTGGTGCGTCGCGCCGGCTTTCTGCATCGCCTCGCGCACGTCGGTCAGTTTTTCCGCACGCGCATGGATCGCGTATTCCAGCGGATGCTCGTAGATCGGCGCGTGCGGCAGCGGCGGGCGGTCGTTCCAGATCGACGCGGGCAAATCGTCCTCGACCAGCTCCGCGCCGTGCTCCGTCAGTGCCTTGCGCAATGTGCGCTCCGACGCCAGCGACAACATGTCCGCTGCGCAGGCGACCATGTCGCCCTCGCGAACATGCGCGCACAGCCATTCCACGTGCTCGGGCGTGTGCGGCACGTTCAGCTTCACCAGTTCGATGCCGCTGCCTGCGAGTTGCCGCTCTGCCTGCGAGAAATAACGCGAATCGGTCCATAGTCCGGCGAAGTCGCGCGTCACGACCAGCGTGCCGGCCGAGCCGGTGAACCCCGACAGCCATGCGCGCGCCTGCCAGTGTGCCGGCAGATATTCGGAAAGGTGCGGGTCGGCAGTAGGCACGACGCACGCGGTAATGCCGCATTGCTGCATGACTCCGCGCAGCGCGGCGATGCGTTCGGGAACAGTGGTTGGGTTCATCGGAGCGTCAAGTCAAATGTTGTTGTGGATCGCAAAAACATCCCATGTTCTCGTGTTGCCGCTGCGCGCGCAAACGATTGAACAAGCGCTCCCTCGAGGAGACGGAGAAGAACGAGCGCTACTGCACCGTGGCCGTGGTGTATTTCGTGGCAAGTGTCTCGAAACGTGGCTCGCCGTGCAGCGCCGCGTACATCGGGTTGATGGCGAGATCGTTGCAGCCGACCGGATCGGCCGGGCAGAAGCTTTCCAGCAGATCGAGCGCGGGCGCGGCCTGGCCGAGCGCGAGGTACAGTTGCAACAGATTGCCCGATACGTCCTGATTGGACAGATGGCGGGTGAGACCTTTCAGCGCCGCGAGCGCCTGCGCGTGCAGCGCCGGATCGGTCAACGCGCGGTACGTCAGCCGGCCCGCCGCGACCTGCTGCAGGTCGAGCGGTGTCGAAGGTTTGACGAGATCGAACGCCTCGACCATCTTCTCGTACTGGTGCGACTTCTGGTAGGCGAATGCGAGGCCGAAGGCGCTGTCCACGTCCGCAGGGTCGAGCTTGATCAGGGTCTCGAATGCCTTGATCTCCTGCGCCCAGCTGCCAAGGTCCTGGGCTTCCACGCCAAAGTCGTTCCAGGCGGTTTCGTTGGCGGGATCGAGCAGCGTCGCTTCCTGTTCTTCGGCCAGCGCCTGCTTGATCGGCAGGAGCATGCCGTAATCGATGTGGGCGCTCGCATTGCTCGGGTCGAGCGCAAGTGCGCTGCGGTAATCGGCGCGCGCCTTGGCGATGTCCGGCGGGTCGGCGCTCGCATCCGCACTGCCCAGCGCCACCCACGCATCGGCATTGTGCCGGTCGAGTGCGAGGGCTCTCTCGGCTTCCGCGCGCGCCTTGGGCAGTGTGGTCTTCAGCGGCAGGTCGGAGCGTTCGGTCAGGCTGAGCAGCATGCGCGACAGCAGCGCATGTGCCTCGGCGTAATCGGGATCGAGCGCAATGGCCTGCTCGAAATCCCGTTGCGCCGCCTCGAGGCTGGCGGTATCGAATTTTTCCAGCAGCGCACGGCCCTTCAGCACCAGCTCGTGGGCGCGTGGATTGCTGGTGCCGCCTTGCGGCAGGTCGGCCTTGGCGAACCTGACCTTGAGTGCGCCGGCGATGGCCTCGGAAACCCGGTCCTGCACTTCGAAGATCTTGGCGAACGTGTCGTCATAGTGCTGCGACCATAGTTGCACCCCGGTGCGGGCATCCACCAGTTCCGCGATGATGCGGACCTGGCCACCCTCGCGCTCGATGCTGCCCTGCAGAAGATATGCGACATCCAGCGCCTTGCCGATGTCGCCGATCGATTCGGTGCCGTGGCGCAATTTCGAGGCCGTGTCCCACGCGATCACCCGCAACGCCGGATTCTGCCCCAGCGCATCGGTGAGTTCCTCCGTGATCCCGTCGCTGAAGTATTGCTGCTTGGGGTCGTCGTTGAGGTTCTGGAATGGCAGTACCACCAGCGAATTGGCGGGCGGGTTGTACGCCTCCGCGCCGGGTGCCGCAATACCGGCACGGACAGCCGAGGTACGGTGGATGAAATACCCCGAAGCCAGCAGCACCACCACCACGGCCAGCACGCCGATGATCGCGAAATCCAGCATGCGCGCGTTGGAATGGCGAACCGGCGCGTCCTGCCTGATTTCGTTATCGCGCTTGAACCCCTGCGGGGTGAATTCATAGAACCACGCGAACACCACCCAGAAAGGAAATCCGATCGAACAGGCGATCACGAACCAGCGCGTCACCCAGTTCGCCAGCCCGAACGGTCCGCTCAGTTGCGAAATGCCCTGCGCCAGCGCCCATACCGAGCCGACGTACAGGACGACCGCGCGCAGCACGTTGCGGCGCTTCAGTTCCGCAAAGAAGGATGAGCGAGCCGTCATCGTCTTGCGAGGTCCCTCACCGGAGACGGGCCGGTTTCCAGTGAACGCTAGTGTCCGACTGCGCAATGCGGCGCGCAACTTCCGCCGATGCCGTCCCGGTCCGGCACTCCCCTTGAAACTGAAGGGAGATTTGCATGCGCGCCCAGAGCGATATCGCCCGTTTGTCCGCGATACGTTTGCGTTGCCGGAAACGGGAACGCACTCGCGGAGCAGGTAACGTGCCGCTAGAATAAACCTTTCCACAATCGGTCCGATCATGACCTCCCTGATTTTCGTCACCGGCGGCGTGGTGTCCTCGCTTGGCAAGGGCATCGCGTCGGCGTCGCTGGCGTCCATCCTCGAGGCCCGCGGCCTCAATGTGACGTTGATGAAGCTCGATCCGTACATCAACGTCGATCCCGGCACGATGAGCCCGTTCCAGCACGGCGAGGTGTACGTCACCGACGACGGCGCGGAAACCGATCTCGATCTCGGGCATTACGAGCGCTTCGTGCGCACCCGGCTGTCGGGCAGGAATTCGATCACGACCGGCAAGATCTACGAAGCCGTGATCCGCAAGGAACGCCGCGGCGACTATCTCGGCGCCACGGTGCAGGTGATCCCGCACATCACCAACCAGATCAAGCACGTGATCGACGAGGCCACCCGCGGCTTCGACGTGGCGCTGGTCGAGATCGGCGGCACGGTCGGCGACATCGAATCGCAACCGTTCCTCGAGGCCGCGCGCCAGTTGCGCATCGAGCGCGGCGCCGACAAGGTGTTGTTCATGCATTTGACCTTGGTGCCGTACATCAAGGCCGCGGGCGAGATCAAGACCAAGCCCACCCAGCATTCTGTGAAGGAACTGCGCGCGCTCGGCATCCAGCCCGACATCCTGCTGTGCCGTTGCGAGGAGCCGCTGCCGGAATCCGAACGCCGCAAGATCGCGCTGTTCACCAACGTGCCGGAAGGCGCGGTGATCAGCGCCACCGACGCCGACACGATCTACAAGTTGCCACTGTGGCTGCACAAGGAGGGATTGGACGACATCGTCGTGGATCGACTGCACCTCGATGCCAAACCCACCGATCTCTCCCAGTGGCAGCGCACGGTGGATGCGGTCGAAAACCCGAGGGACGAGGTGCGCATCTTCATCGTCGGCAAGTACGTCGAACACAAGGATGCATACAAGTCGCTGGGCGAGGCGCTGCGCCACGGCGGCATCCACAACGCGACGCGCGTCCACCTGGAATGGGTGGATTCGGAAACCATCGAGACACGCGGCGCGGACGCGGTGCTGCATGACGCCGACGCGATCCTGGTGCCTGGCGGATTCGGCAAACGGGGTTTCGAGGGCAAGGTCGAGACGGTGAAGTACGCGCGAACGCGCGGCATTCCATATTTCGGCATCTGCTACGGCATGCATGCGGCGGTGGTCGAGTTCGCGCGCGACACCGCAGGATTGCCGGGCGCGGGTTCCACCGAAAACGACCGCGAGTGTGCCGATCCCGTGATCGCGCTGATCACCGAATGGACGGAAGGCACCGGCGATGTCCAGCGCCGCGACGAAGGCTCCGATCTGGGCGGTACCATGCGGCTGGGCGCGCAGGAGTGCCAGCTCAAGTCCGGGACGATCGCACGCGACTTGTACGGTGCCGACACGATCCGGGAGCGCCATCGTCATCGCTACGAATTCAACAATCGCTATCGTGAGCGATTGGAGCAGGCCGGCCTCGTGATTGCGGGCGTGTCGGTCGACGACCTGGTCGAAATCGTCGAGCTGCCGCAGCGAAAGCATCCGTGGTTCCTGGCCTGCCAGTTCCATCCGGAATTCACTTCCACGCCGCGCGATGGCCACCCGCTGTTCAACGGCTTCGTCCAGGCGGCGCGCGAATACAAGGCGATGCGCGACGCGCCGAGGCTTGCCGCCGTTGCCGTCCCTGGCGCTGGATCCCGGCCATTCCGTGGCCGGGATGACGTGG
>JAJPJT010000049.1 GCA_021324095.1 Gammaproteobacteria bacterium | reverse complement strand
GATGGGAGTGGTCACATGAGGGCCACACGGGTGGCGGTGTGCGGTCACGCCGCGCCAAACGTCGTAACAGGTGCCCGAAATAACTACGTCGCTGACGTCGAAAGGACAGCACGGGTGCGGAACCGTGAACATCAAGCAATTTTCAACAGCCTGTTAGACTTTGAATCTTTCAGCAAACGGTATCGCCCATGGGTCGTGGTCCTTCCATCGCCGGCCGCAAGAACGCGCAGGATGCCAAGCGCGGCCAGGTTTTCACAAAGCTGGTACGCGAGATCAGCGTGGCTGCGCGCATCGGTGGCGGCGACGTCAACGGCAACCCGCGTCTGCGCAGCGCGGTGGACAAGGCCATCGCCGCGTCGATGCCGAAGGACAACATCGATCGCGCGATCAAAAAGGCCACCGGTGAGCTGGAAGGCGTCACCTACGAGGAGCTGCATTTCGAAGGTTATGCACCGGGCGGTGTCGCGGTGTTGGTCGAGTGCGTCACCGACAACCGCCAGCGTACGATCTCCGACGTACGCCACGCCTTCACCAAGTTCGGTGGCAATCTAGGCACCGACGGCTCTGTGGCCTATCTGTTCCACAAGATCGGCGTGCTGTCTTATGCCGACGGCGCAGATGAGGAAAAAATCACGGACGCAGCGATCGAGTTCGGCGCCGAAGATGTCAAAGTATGGCCGGAAGACGGTCAGATCGACGTGATCACCACGCCGGAATCGTTCGACGGGGTGCGCGAAGCCATGGAAAGGGCAGGTCTCAAACCCGATCATGCCGAAGTGACGATGCGCGCGGAGCTCGACGTGCCGGTCGCGGCCGATCAGGTCGAAGCCGTGCAGGGTTTGCTGGCTCGCCTGGAAGAGCTCGACGACGTGCAGAATGTTTACTCGAATGCGGATTTGCCGCAATGAGCCAGGCGGGACGGGGGATGGGGGACGGGGGACTTGAACAGTCTTGCCTTCCCTGCGGGCATATGGGTTTGCTGCCGGCGGTTTGTTGAGCATGCCGCAGGGCATCACGATCATGCGCCCCAGCCCCCAGCCCCCAGTCCCCAGTCCCGGCTGCTTGCGCATACTTGGAATCGATCCCGGCAGCCAACGCACCGGCGTCGGTATCATCGAATCGGATGCCACCGGGAAGCTGCATTGCGTGTTCCGCGCAACCGTGCAGTTGGCGGGCGAGGAGACATTTCCGTTGCGGCTCAAGCGCATCTACGACGAGCTCGGCGAAATCATCGATGCCTACGCGCCCGGCGAAGCTGCAGTCGAGCGCGTGTTCATGGCGAGGAATGCAGACTCGGCATTGAAACTCGGCCAGGCACGCGGTGCCGCGATCTGCGCGGCGGTCGGGCATGGCCTGCGGATCAGCGAGTACGCACCGAACGCAATCAAGCAGGCGGTGGTCGGCAGGGGCCATGCCGGCAAGGAGCAGGTGCAGCATATGGTCGGAATCCTGTTGAACGTGCGCGAACCGTTGCAGCCCGACGCGGCCGACGCGCTTGCCATAGCGATCACGCACGCGCACCTGCGCGCCAGCGAAGCGCGCACGGGGATCGCTGCAGCGGCATGGAGGCGCAGGCGATGATTTCCCCCCATCCGCCCTTCGGGCACCTTCCCCCGCTAGCGGGGGAAGGGAAAGCCAAATGCTCCCTCCCCCGCTTGCGGGGGAGGCGGCGCAAAGCGCCGAGCGCGCAGCGCTGGGTGGGGGGGGATATTGCGAGGTACCCGCCATGATCGGCCGGCTGCGCGGCACACTGATTGCCAAGCGTCCGCCGTGGGTGTTGGTCGAAGTCGGCGGCGTCGGTTACGAACTCGAAGTGCCGATGTCGACGTTGTATGACCTGCCGGATGTCGGCAGGGAAGTCGTGCTGTTGACTCATTACGCGCACAAGGAAGACACGGTCGCGCTGTACGGCTTCCTGCGCGAAGACGAGCGCGCGCTGTTCCGCGATCTGCAAAAGGTGTCCGGGATCGGCGCGCGCATCGCGCTGGCAGTGCTGTCCGGCGTGCCGACATCCGAATTCGCGCGGCTGGTGCAGGCCGGCGACGTGGCCGCGCTGACGCGCATTCCCGGCATCGGCAAGAAGACGGCCGAACGCATCGTGGTGGAGTTGCGTGACCGCGTCGGAAGCACCGTCGCGGCGGCTCCATCGGGTCCTGCAGTTGCGCGCGACCCGCGCAGCGAGGCCGAAGCGGCATTGCAGCAACTGGGCTACAAGCCGGCCGAGGCTGCGCGCCTCGCCGCCGCGTCGGCCGCGGAAGGCGACGACGCCGAGGCGATCATCCGCAAGGCATTGCGGGCGGCGCTGGGACGATGAACGAACAGGCCGGAACCAAGCCGACCGACACCGTCGATCCGGCCAGGAAGGCCATGCACGTGATGGTGGTCGGCGCGATCGGCGTGGTATTCGGCGACATCGGTACCAGTCCCCTCTACACCTTCAGCGAAGCCTTCAGCGACCAGCACGGAATGCCGGTCACCACGTTCAACGTGCTCGGCATCCTCTCGCTGGTTTTGTGGTCGTTGTTGATCGTGGTAGCGCTGAAATACATCACCTTCATCATGCGCGCCGACAACGAGGGCGAAGGCGGCATCATGGCGATGATGGCGCTGGCGCAACGCGCCACGCGCCAGTATCCGCGCACCCGCAAGCTGGTGATCCTGGCCGCGGTGCTGGGTGCCGCGCTGTTTTTCGGCGACGGCGTGATCACACCGTCGATCACCGTGCTTTCGGCCGTCGAGGGCCTGGAAGTGGCGGCTCCGGAACTGGCGCACTGGGTGGTGTGGATCGCGGTGATCGTGCTGGTGGCGCTGTTCCTCGTGCAAAAGCGCGGGACCGGCCGCGTCGGCAGCGTATTCGGGCCGGTGATGTGCGTGTGGTTCGTGGCGCTCGGCCTGATCGGGATCTGGAACATCGTGCAGCACCCGATGGTGCTGCGCGCGATCAACCCGTGGTACGGATTCAACTTCTTCGTCCATCATGGTGCAGGCGGCTTCCTGGTGCTTGGCGCCGTGGTGCTCTGCGTGACGGGCGCCGAGGCGCTGTACGCGGACATGGGCCACTTCGGACGCAGGCCGATCACGGTGGCGTGGTACGGATTCGTGATGCCAGGCCTGGTGCTGAACTACTTCGGGCAGGGCGCACTGCTGGTGCATTACCACGCGGCGGCCAGCAATCCGTTCTTCCTCGCGGTGCCCGAATGGGCACTGTATCCGATGATCGCGCTGGCGACCGCGGCGGCGGTGATCGCGTCGCAAGCCGTGATCGCTGGATCGTTCTCGATCATGCGCCAGGCGATCCAGCTTGGCTTCCTGCCGCGCATGCCGGTGGTGCACACGTCCAACGAGGAAGCCGGGCAGATCTACCTGCCATGGATCAATCGTCTGCTGATGATCCTGGTGGTGCTGGTCGTGATCGGTTTCGGTTCGTCCAATGCGCTGGCCGGCGCCTACGGCATCGCGGTGACCGGCACCATGGCGATCGACACCACGTTGTTCCTGATCGTGGCGTGGCGAATGTGGAAGTGGAACCCGCTCATCATCATCGGCCTCGGCGCGTTCTTCCTGACCATCGATCTGTCGTTCTTCGGCGCCAACACATTGAAGGTCGAGGACGGCGGCTGGTTTCCGCTGGTGCTGGCGCTCGCGGTGTTCACCATCCTCACGACTTGGCGGCGCGGGCGCGAACTGGTGCTGCGCCAGTTGAAGCACGGCGGCCTCGCGTTGACACCGTTCATCAACAATCTCGCCGAGCATCCACCCACCCGCGTCGAGGGCACCGCGATATTCCTGGTCAGCGACCCCGATGCCGTGCCGCACGCCCTGCTGCACAACCTCAAGCACAACAAGGTGCTGCACAGGCGCAACGTGATCCTGACCGTGGATACGCTGGAAACGCCGTACGCCGAGCCCGAAGAACGGATCGAACTCACCGACCTCGGCCACGATTTCCACAAGCTGACCCTCCGCTTTGGTTTCGCCGACGATCCCAACGTGCCGAGGGCGTTGCACGAGTGCGGCAAACGTGGCCTCGAGATCAAGATGATGGACACCACGTTCTTTCTCTCGCGTGAAACCATCGTCGCCACCGACCGGGCCGGCATGGCGCTGTGGCGCGACAAGCTGTTCGCCTTTCTCGCGCGCAACGCGCTGCCCGCGACCGCGTTCTTCAACATTCCCGGCAATCGCCTGATCGAACTGGGTGCGCAGGTGGAGATTTGAGGGCCGGACTAGGGGCGAGGGACCAGGGACCAGGGAATTGCGGTGCCCCTCGTCCCTCGCTCCTCGCCCCTTGAATCGACATCCGGCGATCGACGGCGCATCATGAAGCACTGATCACAGACAAGGAGGTGTGCGATGCCCACGAAGAAGGCGATCGAGCGGGCGAAACAGGACAGGCGCGAAGGCAAATCCGCCAGCACCCAGGCCGGCGAATTCGTGCGCGAGGAAATCGAGCACGTGCGCGAAGGCAAGCACGGGGCGCGTTCGACCAAGCAGGCGATCGCAATAGGTCTTTCCGAAGCGCGGCGGGCCGGGGTGAAGCTGCCGCCTCCAAAAAAGGGCAAGGCTTCGCGCAAGACGGTCAAGCGCGCCGAGCGCGATCTCGAGGCGGGCCGGCAGAAAACCAGGCGTCCGTCAGCAAAGCGGTCGCGTGCGACCACCAGGGCGCTGAAGCGCGAAGGCCATTCGGCGGCGTCGAAAAAGGCGCTCGCGAAACACGCGCGTAAGGCAGCCCGCAAACGCAGCGCAGCCGAGCGCTCTGCCTCCGCGAGGAAGGCAGCGCGCACCAAAGGCGTTCAAGGTCGATCGGCAGCTGCGCGCAAGGCCGCACGGACCCGCGCGAGAAGCCATAAGCGCTGAAGGGAAGCAGGGGCCCG
>JAJPJT010000078.1 GCA_021324095.1 Gammaproteobacteria bacterium | reverse complement strand
TGGGATCGGTGCCGATGATCGGTTTGTTCAGATCACCCGACCCCACAAAGCCATAGGCCCACCCGTAGCCGGGGCCGGTGGTTTGCACGCCATCGTCGAGGTCCGTCTGCACGTCGTTGTCGATACCGACCTGGAAATCGTGGTTGCGCCACTTGTAATCGAGATCCAGGCGGTAGTCGAGCAGATCGACCCTGTGGCCGTTCGGCGAGATCGTGAGCGTGCCCTGCGTATTCTTGATCGGCCCGTTCGGGGTAAAGGCGGGGTTTTCGTTCGAGATGCTGCCGACGAACGGCAGGCTCGGATCGAACCCGGGATAGGACGGCTGGGTGTTGCCGTACTGCTCATGCGATTTGCCCACCATCGCATGCAACGTCAGGTTGTCGGTGATGTAAGAGGTGTAATTCAGCGCCAGCATCCGGTAAACGTTCTTGGCGGTCTGGCCCTCGTTGAAGAATGTCGTCGGCTGCGGAACAGGTGATGGGTACGCCGGGAACGTGTAGTTGGTATTGTAATTCCAGTCCCATGTCTTGAGCGAGCTCTGGAGTGCGGTCGCCGTCAGGACATTGCTGTCGTTGATGTTCCAGTTGATCTTCGCGTAGATCTTGGGCTCGTGTGTCTGGGTGTACGCTGCGTTGCCGAACTCGCTACCCAATGAAAAAGCCTTGGAATTGTCCTGCTCGGCACTCAGGAAGAAGAACAGCTTGTCCTTGACGATCGGGCCACTGACATAGGCATCGTAGACCGTATTCATGCCATGGTTGTCCCGATTGTACGCATAGAGGTCCCCTGCCTTCAGGCCGGCTCGCGTGACATACGGATTGCCCCAATAGGAGTTGTCCGGCGAACTCTGCCAATTGGTCGGCGTCCACTGCGCGCGGAAGCCGAAGTGCCAATCGTTGGAACCGCTGCGCCCGATCTGGTTGATCACGCCGCCGATGGAACGGCCGTACTTCGCGCCATAACCTGAGATGAAGGTCTGCTGCTGCTCGATCGAGTTGTACGGCAGGCCGATGCCGCCCTGGTTGTCGAGCACGGCGCTGGTGAGCATGCCGTCGATGTAATACTGGTTCTCCGCCGTCGAAGCGCCGCCGAATGTCACCGCAGGCGTGCCCAGCGGACCGCCAACCAGCACCGCCGAGCCCGGCTGGACGCCAGGCGCCAGCATCGCGATGTCTTCCGCCGTACGTTGCAACGGCAACACCTGCAACTGCTGCTGCGTGATCGTGAGGACCTGGTTGGTGGTCTTCACGTCGATCAGCGGAATGGCGGCTCGTGTGACGTTGATCGTCGAAAGCGTCTCGGCATTGCTGGCCGTGGTCGCGAAATCGACTTCCACGGAACCTGCGGCCACTGGACTCACATCTTGCTGCGTCTGGATCACCGTGCCGTTCTGCAGCAGCGACACGGTGTACGTGCCGACCGGAACGATCACCGAATACTTGCCTGTTGATCCGACCGGAATGGTGCGGTTGAAACCGGCGGTGCCGGTTATCCGTACCACTTCTCCGGACGCTACGGGAACCGTGCCGTAAATGGTGCCCTCGGTCGCCTGGCCCCAGGCCGCGCCGGCAAACCCCATGGCCACCGACGAGCCGATGGCCAGCGCCAGGACCTTGCGGCGCATGGCCACGCCGCGACGCGGCGCGTGCACATTCTGAAACTTCATGAGCAACCTCCCTCCAGATGGAAAATCGACACGCCGGCGCCATACTCACCCGCTCTTTTTCCGATCTGCAGGCGCTTCGACGGGCAACCGGCAATGATGTACCACCGGCGACAAGTCGCAACAAATGAAAAGATAACGACTTGCCATATCCCGCGGTTATGCACGCCGGGCGGCACAGGGAGTCGGGCCGCGGCGGGAGTGTCGTGCGCACTACGCCGGGATCTCCGTTGCTCCTTCTCCCCGGCTCCGTTGGGGAAAGGTTTGACACTCGAACCGCTCAAAGCGTGGGAGGTCTCGGCTTCGATCAGGCTCGATCGATCCCGAGCCATGCCATGAAACTCACCGCACGATGATCTGGTCGGAAAAAATCCAGGTCTTCACGCCAAACAACGGGCTGCCATACCACGGTGCCACGACGCGGAGATAACGCGTCGTGATGGGCGTATCCGCATGGAATACGACGTCGCGAATATACGTGCTTGTGCCGTCCGGATCGGGACTCAACGGGACGGTCTGCAGGGATTTCCAGGTTTTGTCATCGTCGGAAACCTCGAAGCTCACGCTTCGCGGCAGCAGGATCCAGTTGCCGGGAGCGACAAGAAAACGCACATCGACGGAACGGATTGCAGTCGGTTGCTTCAGGTCGATCACAGCGTCCATGTCCGTACCTCGCCATCCATCCCAGCTCCCGTCGTAGAAATGGCTGCTGCCCAGGATGCCGTTGGTAAGCCGCAGCGGACCACCCGAATACCGCCAGGCCGGCGGCGTGGCAAACGTCACCGAATCGCCAAGCACCAGGTTCTGCACCAAGTGGACGACATGGCTCGCCTGGGATTGCCGGGCGCCGCGAAACGGCGCGATCCGTACGGTCGCCGGGGCGTAGAGGTCCAGCACGTCTTCGAACCATGGCGATTCGAGTGTCGGCCGGCTGCCATCGAGGGTGTAATGCAAATCGAGGTCGTCGTAGCCGCGCGCGGCGCGGATGCGCCAGCGCCTGTACGCCGGGACCAGGTGCACGTCGTAATCGACAATGTCCTTGTCCTCGGGACCGTAGGCAACCTGCTGCGCGGCGAGCCAGGCCTCCTGGGCCCGTGCACGCACCAGGAAGTTTTTCCAGTCGTGAGCATCGGGATTCCAGAAATGCTCGGCGATCGCCAGCAAGCGCGGGTACAGGCGCGCGTCGGCATTCAATGGCGTCGCACGCTCGCTCCATAGTGGCGCCTCGCCGCCCAGCACCAGGTTCGCATGCTGCGCGTATGGCGGATCGTCAAACGGATCGGTGCGATACAGGTCCTGCAGGGTCCTGTCGTTGATCGGCGTGTCCAGGTAGAACGGCGCGGCAAGAATGATCCGGTTGCCGTTGGCGAACGCCTCCGATGCATCGTCAGGCCCTTGCCACACTTCGACGATTGCGTTCGGATCGAGATGGCCGCCTTCCAGCATTTCATCCCAACCGATCATCGTCCTGCCCTTGCTTGTCAGGAATCGCCCGATCCGGTTGACGAAATACCCGTGCAGGCCCGGCTCGCCTTGCAACGCGTGCTCCTTCGCGAGTCGCTGGCATGCGGTGCAGTCGGCCCACACGCCCAACGGAACCTCGTCGCTGCCGATGTGGACGTACGGCGACGGAAACAGTGCCATCACTTCATCGAGGACGTTCTCGAGGAACGTGTAGGTGCCGGGCTTGCCTACGCAATCGACATTGCGGAAGCCGCTCCATGCGCTCGGCACGGAAACAGGCTTTCCGCTGCAGGAAAGCTCGGGGTACGCCGCGATGGCCGCGCTGGTGTGGCCGGGCATTTCGATTTCGGGCACCACCATCACGTTGCGGTCGCGCGCGTAGGCGACGACTTCGCGGATCTGTTTTTGCGTGTAGAAGCCGCCGTAACGACGGCCATCCGGTCCCGTTCGCCATGCACCGATCCGGGTCAGCTCCGGATAGCGCCTGATCTGGATGCGCCATCCCTGATCATCGGTGAGGTGCCAGTGGAACACGTCGAATTTGTAATAGGACATCAGGTCGATCTGCTTCTTGATGAAGTCGACCGGATAGAAATGCCGCGATACATCGAGCATCACGCCGCGCCAGGGGAAGCGCGGTGCATCCGCGATGTCCACCGCCGGGATCGCGGGCCGCGCCACGTGCTGCAGCGGCAGCAATTGCCGAAGGCTCTGTACGCCCCAGAACAGGCCGCGATCGTCCGACGCCACGATGGTTATCTGTTGGGGCGTGACGCTCAGCCGGTAGGCTTCATCGCCATGAATGGAGCGGTCGATGCGCAGCGCGATCCGGGCGCTCGCAGGTGCGGTCACGACCTCCGTCGCGATACCGGTCTGCGCCATGATCGTGTCCCTGAGAAAGGCAGCGATCCACTGGGCGCGCGCGTCCGCGGGTGCCGCGATACGGATGCCGCGCGAGAGCGCGAACACTCCCTGCCCCATCACCAGATGTTGGGGTTCCGGCACGATGTCGATCTGCGCGTGTGCCGCAACGGCGCACGCGAGCAACAAAATCCCAAGCAAGGCTTTCGCGAACGTCGAACGCATCCAGACGACCCCTTCATCGCGACGCACGGCGGCGCCCACGAGCATAAGCACGCGCAGGCGCGGCCCACCAATGAAAAGACCGCCATGCGCCATAGCCGAGGGTTATCCGGAACTCTTGGGCGCATTGCGGACGACAGTGATCGTTTCGCGAGCAGGCGCGATCAGGGTTCCGCCAGCATCTGCTCCGCAAGCCGGCGCACCGCCTCGAGGAAACGCTTCTGCATCGGATTCAGCGGATCATCGGGGCGGTACATCGCGTACAAAACCACATCCAATTGCAATTTGAGCGGGCGAATCTGGATGTGCTTCGTGCCGCAGAAGCGAGCCGTGAACGGATCGACCAGCGCCAGTCCCTCGCCGTTCGCGACCAGCGAGTAAGCCAACTGGTACGTCTGCACCCAGATCGAGATCCGCGGCGGCGGGTCGACCTGCGCCAGATGGCTTTGCAACATGTTGCCCAGCGCATCGGCCACCACGATGCCGATCATCGGCTGGTTGGCGAGCTCGCTGACCGGCAGCGGCTGGGCCAACTCCGCTTTCGACCACCAGCCGGCCGGAGCGATCACCATGACCCTTCCGCTGCATAGCGGTTCCCGATGCAGGTTTTGGCGTCCGGTGTCCTGCAGCGTCAGGCCGATGTCGGTGTCGCGGAGCGCCAGCGAATCGCACATCGCCATGGAGTGCCGCGTGGCCAGCTCGACGATCGCGCCGGGAAACGCCTTGCGCAGCTGCGCGACCGCGTCGGGCAACAGCGCCAACGCCAGCGCCGGCGTACACGTCACCCGCAGCGGACGGCTCTCGGGCTGGCTCATGTTCGCGGTGAGGCGCTGCAGGTCGTGCACGTCCTGGATGATCTTTTCGATGCGATCGCGCAGCAGCAGCGCCTGCTGCGTCGGCTGCAGGTGGCCGCGCACGCGGCTGAACATCGGAAACCCGAGCTGATCTTCGGCGTGCTGCAATGCCTTGCTCGCCGCCGGCTGGGAAATGTTGAGAAGTTTTGCTGCCCCGGTCAGGCTGCCGGTGGTGAGCACGGCATGGAACAACTCGATGTAGCGCAGGCGCATGGCGATTTCACCCCTCGTGACCGCCTCGATGGCATTCCCTGCGCAGGACGGCGCTTCATCATCGAGCAGCTTCCCACGCCCTCGAACCTGTCATCAAACCGGCCGCACGCCCGGCTCGCGGCAAGATGCATACAACCGTTAGTTATACCACGTGCTCGTCTTTTCATTGGTGGCTCGCACCGACCTGTAACTATGCTGCAGCCAGCGTTGCGCGCACGAGTGGAGAAAGCATTTCATGGCCAAGCTTGGCGAGGCGGTCGCCGCCGTCCAGTGGGGTCCGCCATACCTGTTGTACATGGGAAAGCCGGCCGACGATCTGGCGATCAAGACTGCCCGGGGCGTCGCCTACTGGCGGCCGGAATGGTGTGTCGGCCAGTATCGGCATCGCGATTGCAGCCTCACGCTCGGCC
>JAJPJT010000046.1 GCA_021324095.1 Gammaproteobacteria bacterium | reverse complement strand
TGGGTCGGCGGTCCTCGATGGCTTCGACACCTTCAAGACTGCGCCATGCGCGCAACGTTCCTGCCAAGTCCCTGATCCGATTGGCGGAATCGTGGGGAAACCTCAGGGCCAAAACCATGCGCCCGGCACGACGGTTTCGGCAACATCGTGTTGCCTCAACTTCCCTGCGCTTCTCGCGCCAAGCGGGCCGGCGCGAACTCGCGCATCCCTGCGCTCGAACATGCGCGCCTTGCTCCCGCTTGGCGCTGCGGTGCAACTCGCCACGTCCCTGTGGCTCGCCCTTTGGGCCGTCTGCGGCGTTCAAATCGGCAATCCCTGCCGATTTAGTCGGCGTCGTGCAAGGGCGCGATAAAAGCGTTGCTCCGTTCCCGGTCATCCATGACCTGCTAATTCGCAATTTGGAATGACGCAGGCCATGGATGGCCGGTAACGAAGCGAGAATCGGCGCCGTTGGCGGTGCCGCAGCCGCGCAGCCGATCGCGTGGGAAAGGCGCGCATGTTCGACTACAGGGACGTAGGAGTTCGCGCCGGCGCGCGATCGGCAAGCGGCAAGGGCAATCGAGACAACAGGACGTTGTCGAGATCACCGCCACGAGCGCCTAGCCCTTTCGCCCACGGAGTTTTTGGGCCACGGACGGCGCTTTTCAGGCAATGCAAAAAGGGGCCCGCGCGCCCGGGAGGCGCGCGGAAAAAGACATGGACGTCGGTAGCAGCGTTCACGCGGCCGCCGCGGCATCCAGCAGCACATCCACGCCAGATTCCGGCGTGATCGACGCGGCGGGAATCGTGTCACCGCGCTTCCATGCGGCGACGGCGGCGCGCTTGCCGGTCCCTTCGACCAGGAACAACACGCGCCGGGCATCGGACAACCGCGCCGCGCTCAACGACACGCGTTCCGGTGGCGGCTTGGGCGCGTCGAAGACGGCGAGCACGTCCGGGGAATCGTCGTGCACGCCCCAGTCGTGTCCCGGAAACAGGCTGGCGGTGTGGCCGTCCTCGCCAAGTCCGAGCAACACGAGATCGAAGGCATCGACGCTGCGCAAGTCACGTGCGTACAGCGTCGCAGCCTCGCGTGCACCTGATTCCGCCGGAATGGGATGCACGTTGCCGACGGAAACGGCAACGTGATCCAGCCATTCGTCACGCGCCATCCTGCTGTTGCGCTCGGGGTCGTCGGGCGGTGCGCAACGTTCGTCGCCGAACCAGATGTGCCAGCGCGACCAGTCGGCGCCGGCGCGACACAGCGCGCGATACAGCTTGCGCGGCGTGTTGCCGCCGGCGAGCACGATGTCGAACGCACCGTGCTGCGCAATGGCGTCGCGCGATGCAGCCATGACGCCTGCCAGCGCATTGGCGACCAGCGACGCGTCATCGGGGAATACGTGCCAACGCGCACTTTGCGCGGGCAGGGCGGTCGGTACGCGGGTCATTCCTTCTTCATCGCATGACCGCCGAATTCATTGCGCATCGCCGACAGCAGCTTGTCGGAAAACGAATCGGCATCGCGGGAGCGCAGGCGTTCGATCAGCGAAGCCGTGATGATGGGCGCGGGCACGTCGAGGTCGATCGCTTCCGCGACCGTCCAGCGGCCTTCGCCGGAATCGACGACGTAGGCGGCGATGTCCTTCATTTCGGGGTCGCGCTGCAGCGCGTTTGCGACCAGATCCAGCAGCCACGAGCGCACCACCGAGCCGTAGCGCCAGATCTGCGCGATCTGCTCCAGATCGAGCTTGAACTCTTCCTTGTGCTTGAAGATGGAGAAGCCTTCTGCGTAGGCCTGCATCATTCCGTACTCGATGCCGTTGTGGACCATCTTGACGAAATGTCCCGATCCCACGGGCCCCACGCGGCCCCAGCCCTTGTCCTTGCCGGGCGCGAGCGCCTCGAAGATCGGTCGCAGGCGATCGACGACGTCCTCATCGCCGCCGACCATCATGCTGTAGCCTTCCTTCAGTCCCCACACGCCGCCACTGGTGCCGCAATCGACGTAGTCGATGCCCTTGTGCGACAGCAGTTCGGCGTGGCGCTGGTCGTCCCGGTAATTGGAATTGCCGCCGTCGATCACGACGTCGCCCCTGGCGAGCTTGCCGTTCAACGCTTCGATCGTCTCGTCGACGACCTTGCCTGCCGGCACCATCACCCACACCGCGCGCGGCGCCTGCAAGGCGCCGACCAGTTTGTCGAGCGCATCGACCGGCTTGCCGCCCGCATCGGTCAAGGCCTGGCGCGCCTTGTCGCTGGGATCGAACCCGATCACATCGTGGCCCGCTTTCATCAGGCGCTGGGCCATGAAGTTGCCCATCTTGCCGAGGCCGATCATTCCGAGTTGCATCGCGTTCTCCTTGGAAAGCGTTGGCGCAGCATCGCGCACCGCGAATCCACGATGTTAACGCGCGCCTTGCTGCTCCGCGACTTGAACGCGATGCCGTACCTGTGACCTCACTCCCTCACCCAGCGCTAAGCGCTCGGCCTGAGGCCGCCCTCTCCACTGTGGGGAGAGGGAGACAAGCGCGAAGCGCTTGGCGGGTGAGGGGGGGAACACGGGACAGCGTCAGGCGGAGACGCTACTCATTACTCGACGGGTTTCAGGCGACGCTTGTTGACATGGAACGGCGCTTCGCCGTCGATGGACTTGCCCTGGAAATAGCCGCGTTGCCACTTCTTCGCGACGGTCGCCGGGTCGCCGTCGTGCAGCAGTTTGTTGAACTCGGCGCGCGATTTGCCCCATTCTGTGTAGTCGGCCTTGAGTTTCGGATCGTCGTCGATTCTCGCGCGTTTCGGCGTCACGTCGTCCAGAAGCACATGCGGACAGAAGGTGATGAAGCAGAACGGATCGCCGCGCTCGAAGCGGACCGTGCACGGTCGCGTGAAACGCCAGTTCATCGTGAACGGAAACGGCAGCCAGTCCGTTTCGACCATGCCGTCCAGCGCATGGATGCCGTCCTTCGCGCAGTTGGGCGCGCCGCGCACCCAAAGCCCCCAGCCGGGCGATGTGCGGAACAGCCAGCCGGTATGGAAGGTCAGGATGCCGTGGCCGAAATGCGAAGTGATGAACGCACGCAGCGCGTTGGGATCGACGCCCGGTGCACGCGCGATGATCGCGTCGATACCTTGACCTCCGTTCCACGTCACCTCGAAGTCGAACGGCGAAGTCAGTTCCCAGCCGCTGGTGTTGGCCATCGACAATGGCAGGCAACGGTATGCGTAGTGATCGTTGGTCTGATCCATCCACGCGCGGTCGCGGCGACCGGCGATGATCGGTGCGGCGCGGGGATCGACCTGATAACACGTGAGCTGCGGCGCGACGCCAGCCGAAAGCGCTTCCGGTTGCGACGCTCCATGCGCGTGCACCGGGCAGGCGCCTGGCTTTGTGGCAATGTCCGACATCGACGTTCTCCCTGAAGCAGCCCCGATGCACGAGTAAGCGGTCAAGCCCGGCATGCTCTGCGCGATCGCTTTCGCGGTCAAGCTGCACCGCCGCATGCTTTCACGAATGATTGAGGCGCGGCAGCGCATACTGGCGGGCGTTGCGCGACCAGAAGCCGCCAGGAAAGCCTGCCGCCATGCCTGCTGATGCCAGTACGACCGCTGCGATCGTCCATCTGCTGGGTTCTGGCGAATACAGCTCGACATTGACGGCGTCGGGTTCAGGATGCAGCCGCTGGAAAAGCCTGGCCGTCACGCGCTGGCACACCGGCGACCCTGGTGGCGAGCAGGGGTTCTACGTTTACCTCCGCAATACCGCGAACGGCGCGACATGGTCCGCGACGGCATCGCCTTGCGGCGGTGCGACGCGCTGCTGGAGCGAGGAGGCGATGCTGCGGTTCGCCCGCCGCGACGAAGCGCTGGTCACCACGCTCGAGGTCGCGGTCGATCCCGAGCAACCAGTGGAAGTACGCGGCGTGGGAATTCGCAACGACGGGTTGGTCGAACGTGAAGTCGAACTGACGTCCTATGTCGAACTGGTGCTCGGTCCCGCGCGGGCCGACGATGCGCATCGCGCGTATTCCAAGATGTTCGTGCAAACCGCCATCGACGATGGCGTGTTGCTGGCGTGGCGGCGCAAGAAGGATCCGTCCGACCCGGATATCTGGGCCGCGCACGCCTTGGTGGTCGATGGCGATGAAGCCGGAACGCGCGAATGCGAAACCGACCGCGCGCGCTTCATCGGCCGCGATGGGTCGTTGCGCGCGCCGGCCGCCATGCAGGCGCGGCAGCACCTGTCCGGCACGGTAGGCACGGTGCTCGATCCGGTTTTCAGCCTGCGCACCCGCGTGATCGTCGCGTCGGGCCAGACGCGTCGCGCGGCGTTCCTCATCGCGATGGGGGCTTCGCGCGACGAGGTGCTTCGGCTGATTCGTCGTTATCTATCTCCAGCCGCGTGCGCTGACGTGTTCGCCCGGGCGCACGCCTCGGCACGGCAGGCGTTGGACGCGGGGGAAATCGACGCCGCAGAAGCACGCCTGTTCCAGCGGCTGGCGGGTGCGTTGGTGGGCAGCGATCTCTCGTGGCGCGCCGAGGCCGAAACGATCGCAAAAGGCGAGGGGGGCGCACCGGTTTTATGGGCGAAGGGCATTTCGGGTGACCTTCCGATCGTGCTGGTGCGCCTGGACGATGCGGGACAAATCAGCCTCGCCGAGACATTGCTGCGCGCCCAACGCTACTGGCGTGCTCGCGGGGTGGCCGCCGATCTGGTCGTCCTGAATACCGCCGGTAGCGCTGCCGGTGCGCTGGATACTGCGTTGAAGAACCTGATCGGAGACGCAGCGTCGGGCGACAAGGCGCAAGGCTCGGTGTTCGTGCTGCGCGACACTGAGCTCGACGAACGTCTGCGCAATGGGCTGCTCACCGCCGCATCCGTCGTGCTCGACGGATGCGATGGCGATCTCGCAAAGCAATTGGCGATGGGCCCCGATGATCCGGGCGCCGCGTTTTTTGAATTGCCGATCGTCAAGCCGCACCGCGCACGCGGCGGAAAACCCGCATCCGCACCCGCACCCGGGGACCTCGATTTCTGGAACGGCGTCGGCGGTTTCAGCAAGGATGGCCGCGAGTACGTGACGATATTGCGCGATGGCGCGAGCACGCCCGCGCCGTGGTCGCACGTCGTGGCCAATCCCGATTTCGGCTTCCTGGTCACTGCGACCGGCGGTGGTTATTGCTGGGCCGTCAACAGCCAGCAGAACCAGATCACGCCGTGGTCGAACGACGCGGTGCGTGATCCGCCGGGTGAGGTTTTCCTGCTGCGCGACGCTGGCGATGGCGCGGAGTGGAGTGCCACCGCATCGCCGCCGCGCGCGGGAGGGGCGACGTATGTCGCTCGATTCGGCCCGGGTTACGCGCGTTTCGATGCGAACGTCCACGGCATCGAAACGGAGCTGGTACAGTGCGTCGCGGCCGAAGATCCCGTCAAGGTTTCGCGGCTGCGTCTGCATAATCGCAGTGACCGGGCACGCCGGATCACGGTCGCGCAGGTGGTGCGGTGGATGCTGGGTCCGATCGGCAGCGACGCGCGGGCGACCACGCAAGTCGAACCTGATCCCGGGCGCGCCGCGGTGTTCGCGCGCAACGCCTGGCGCGAGGAATTCACAGGAGCCGTGGCCTTCATCGCGTGCAGCGAAGGCGGGGCCGTTCCTGGGAACGACGCCCGGCGCAGTGCGCTGGTGGCGTCCGTCGAACTTGCACCGGATGCCACGGCAGAACTTGTGTTCCTGCTCGGCGAGGGGCGGAACCGCGCGGCCGCGCAGGCATTGGTCGCCCGCCACCGCCGCGCGGATGTCGATGCGCTGCTCGCGGAGGCGCGTGAGCTTTGGGACGGCGTCCTGCAGCCCCTGCAGATCGAGACGCCGCAGCGCTCGATCGACCTGCTGGTGAATCGCTGCCTGCCTTACCAGGTGCTGGCCTGCCGGGTATGGGCGCGCACGGCGTTCTACCAGGCCAGCGGCGCGTACGGTTTTCGCGACCAGTTGCAGGACGTTGGCGCGCTGTGTATCGCAAGCCCCGATCTGGCCCGCGCACACATCCTGCTGGCGGCATCACGCCAATTCGAGGAAGGCGACGTGCAGCACTGGTGGCTGCCGCCGTCGGGACGGGGCGTGCGCACACGCATCGTCGACGATCGCCTGTGGCTGCCGTTCGTGGTCGCGCATTACATCGAGGTCACGGGCGATGCCGCGATCCTGGACGCGCGTGTGCCGTTCCTGCATGGCGATATGCTGGAGCCGGATCAAGCCGATTCGTTCTTCGCGCCCGCGAAATCTGCGCAGGATGGCACGCTGTTCGAGCATTGCGCACGCGCGATCGAGGCCAGCCTGGGGCTCGGCGTCCATCGCTTGCCGCTGATGGGCACCGGCGACTGGAACGACGGCATGAACCGCGTGGGTGCGGGCGGCAAGGGCGAAAGCGTGTGGATGGGCTGGTTTCTCATCAAGGTGATCGGCGGCTTCGCCCCGTTCGCCGAAGCTCGCCGCGACGAACGTGCGGCGCGCTGGCGCGACCACGCACGCGTGCTGGAATTGGCACTGGAAACCGAGGCATGGGACGGCGAGTGGTACCGGCGCGCGTTCTACGACGATGGTACGCCGCTCGGCACCGCCGTCGATTCCGAGTGCCGGATCGAGTCGATGGCGCAATCCTGGGCGGTGATCAGCGGCAGGGGCGACCGCGAGCGGGCGGAAAGGGCGATGCGCGCGGTCAACGAGCACCTCGTGCGCCGCAACGACGGAGTGGTCGCACTGTTCACCGAACCGTTCGACAGGACCACGCATGATCCGGGTTACATCAAGGGTTATCCGCCGGGGCTGCGCGAGAACGGCGGCCAATATACGCACGGCTCGATCTGGTCGCTGATCGCGTTCGCGATGCTGGGCGACGGCGACAAGGCCGGCGAACTGCTGGAGATTTTCGATCCGATACGCAAGTCGGATACGCCGGAAAATGCGCAGCGCTACAAGGTCGAACCGTACGTCGAATGCGCGGACGTCTATTCGGTGGCGCCGCACGTGGGACGAGGCGGCTGGTCGTGGTATTCGGGTTCGGCGGGCTGGCTGTACCGCGCCATCGTGGAATGGGTGCTGGGCTGCCGGTTGCACGGGGACCGCTTGCGGCTCGAACCCTGCATTCCGCGAGTGTGGAAAGGCTTCGCCATGACATTTCGCCGCGGCAAGACGACTTGGCGAATCGAAGTAGACAATCCGGGTCACGTGTGCCGCGGGATCGCCGCGATCGAAGTGGATGGTGTAACGTTGCAGGGTTCACCCGAGGGCATCGCGCTGATCGACGACGGCGCGGCCCACCACATTCGCGCAACCATGCAGAAGGAGCCGAGTTGATGCCCACCGCCAAGTCCGATGCCTTCGTGTTCTTCGGCGCCACCGGCGATCTCGCCTACAAGCAGATTTTTCCGGCGCTGCAGGCATTGATCAAGGACGGCAGGCTGGACATGCCGGTGATCGGCATCGCGCGCTCCGGCTGGAATCTCGACAAACTGC
The DNA here is from genome assembly GCA_021324095.1 of Gammaproteobacteria bacterium. Taxonomy (GTDB): domain Bacteria; phylum Pseudomonadota; class Gammaproteobacteria; order Xanthomonadales; family Rhodanobacteraceae; genus 66-474. The sequence goes on along the minus strand of JAJPJT010000046.1, from coordinate 42,926 downwards.
GCAAGCGCGCCCACGACAGCCTCGAGGAACACGGCGGCGTCGACAAGGCTGCGTTCGCGAAATTGTCGAAGTTGATGCGTTACATCGACGGTGACTACGGCGACGCGCAAACCTATGACAAATTGCGCACGGGGCTCGGCGACGCGCAGCATCCGCTGCATTACCTCGCGATTCCCCCCAGCATGTTCGTGCCGGTGGTGAAGGGCCTGGCTGCATCGGGGTGTTCGCAGGGCGCGCGGGTGATCGTCGAAAAGCCGTTCGGGCGCGATCTGAAGTCCGCGCGCGCGCTCAACCGCACGCTGCACCGGTTTTTCCGCGAGCACGACATCTTCCGCATCGATCATTACCTCGGCAAGGAACCGGTGCAGAACCTCTTGTATTTCCGCTTCGCCAATTCCCTGCTGGAGCCGATCTGGAACCGCGACCACATCGCCAGCATGCAGATCACGATGGCCGAGAACTTCGGTGTGCAGGGGCGCGGCAAGTTCTACGACGAGGTCGGCGCGATCCGCGACGTGGTGCAGAACCACATGTTCCAGGTGCTGGCCCTGCTCGCGATGTCGCCGCCCGCCAACCGCAGCGCGGATGCGATGCGCGACGAGAAATTGAGGCTGTTCCGCTCGATGCGCGAGCTGAAGCCCGAGGACGTGGTGCGCGGCCAGTTCGACGGTTACCGCAAAGAGGAGGGGGTCTCGAAGCGATCGACCGTCGAAACCTACGCGGCGCTGCGCATCCACATGGACACGTGGCGCTGGGCAGGCGTGCCGTTCTTCATCCGCGCGGGCAAGCAGTTGCCGGTGAAGTGCACCGAGGTGCTGGTGCGGCTCAAGAATCCGCCGCAGGAAGTATTCGACGCGCCCACGAATGGCGCGGTCAATCATTTCCGTTTCCGCCTGAGCCCGGACGTGATCATCTCGCTGGGCGCGCGGGTCAAGGTGCCGGGCGAGGCGATGAAGGGACATCCCGTCGAACTGGTCGCGCATCGCCACGTGCGCACCGCGATGGCCCCGTACGAGCGCCTGCTCGGCGACGCGATCGACGGCGACTCCGTGCTGTTCACCCGCGACGATTGCGTGGAAGAAGCCTGGCGGGTGCTCGATCCCATCCTCGGCGACAAGGTGCCGGTGCACACATACAAGGTGGGCACGTGGGGGCCGAAGCAGGCCGACGCGCTGATCGCGGACGCGGGCGGCTGGAACGATCCCAAGGTGGATGCGCCGCCCAAGGTTGGCTCATGAGCGCAGCGCGGTCCATCGTGTTCCTGTTCGATGTCGACAACACGTTGCTCGACAACGACCGGGTGCAGGACGACCTCGACCGGCACATCGCGGAGGTCTTCGGCGCCCACGCGGCGAAAGCGTATTGGCGGATTTACGAGGATCTGCGCGACCAGCTCGGGTACGCGGATTACCTGGGTGCCATCCAGAAGTTCCGCCTCGAATGCGACGACGAGTTGCGCGCGCAGGATCTGGCGGCGTTCCTGCTGGAATATCCGTTCGACGAGCGCCTGTATCCGGGCGCGCTCGATGCCATCGCGTACCTGTCGGAATTCGGTCGCTGCGTGGTGCTGTCCGACGGCGACGTGGTGCTGCAGCCGCGCAAGATCAACATGTCCGGCATCGCGGGCGCCGTCGAGGGCCGGGTCTTGATCTACGTCCACAAGGAGCGCATGTTGGACGATGTGGCGCGGCGGTTTCCCGCCGACCGCTACGTGATGGTCGAGGACAAGTTGCGCGTCCTCGACGGCATGAAGCGCCGCTGGCGCGACCGCCTGACCACGGTGTTCGTCCGCCAGGGCCACTACGCGAACGACCCTGCCGCCCGCAAGGAATATCCGCCCGCGCAGATCGAACTCGGCAGCGTCGGCGAACTCTGTCAACTGCGGGTCGACGCTTTTCTTTCACCCATGCAACCGGCAACCGCCACGGAGTAATCCATGAATCCCACCCAGCAATTGCACGACCTCGGTCAGAGCCTGTGGCTCGACAACATTACCCGCGGCATCCTCGATGACGGCACGCTGGAGCGCTACATCGAAGCAGACAATGTCACGGGACTGACTTCCAACCCTTCGATCTTCGACAAGGCGATCTCGGGCGGCAGCGATTACGACGAATCGATCTCGGAGTTGCTGGGACGGGGTCAGCAGGGCGAAGACCTGTTTTTCTCGGTGGCGCTCGAGGATCTGACGCGCGCGGCCGACCTGTTCAAGCCGGCCTTCCACGCGAGCGACGGTGTGGACGGATTCGTGTCGCTGGAAGTTTCGCCGCTGCTGGCGGACGACACCCATGCATCGATCGAGTCCGCCGTCGCCCTGCACGCGCAGGCGCGACGCGACAACCTGTTCATCAAGATTCCCGGAACGCCGGCCGGTGTGCCCGCGATCGAGGAAGCGATCTACCGCGGCGTGCCGATCAACGTGACGTTGCTGTTCTCGCGCGAGCAGTACATTGCAGCGGCCGAGGCCTGGATGCGCGGCATCGAGCGCCGCATCGCCGAGGGCAAGGATCCGAATGTCGATTCGGTGGCGTCGCTGTTCATCAGCCGCTGGGACGTTGCCGTGAAGGACAGGGTGCCGGTCGAACTGAAGAACCGCCTCGGCATCGCGATCGGCCAGCGCGTGTACAAGGCGTATTGCGAACTGCGCGAGACGCCGCGCTGGAAGAAGATCCTCGCGGCGGGCGTGCATCCGCAACGCCTGCTGTGGGCCAGCACCGGCACCAAGGATCCCGAAGCATCCGACACGATGTACGTTGAGGCGTTCGCCGCGCCCGACACCATCAACACGATGCCCGACAAGACACTGCTCGCCTTCGCCGATCACGGCAAGTTGCGTGGAACGATGGCGAAAGACGGCGGCGACTGCGAGCAGGTGATTGCGCAGTTTAAGGCGGCCGGCATCGATGACGCCGCACTGGCGGGACAACTGCAGCGCGAAGGCGCCGAGGCATTTGTGAAATCCTGGAATGACCTGCTGGGCCGCATCCGGCAAAAAACATCCAGAATGGAACCGCATTCGGCGGCGCATGGAGCGCGCGCATGACGGCGCCGTCGCTGCGGACTTCGCCGGAGTGGAAGGCGCTCGCGAAACATTGGGCGTCGCTGCGCGGCACCACCCTCAAGGCGCTGTTCGATGGCGATGCGCAACGCGGCGAGCGGCTGACGGCGGAAGGGGCGGGGCTGTATCTCGATTACTCGAAGAACCTCATCACTGACGAAACGCTGCGCCTGCTGCAGAGATTGGCCAGGGCGCGCGGGGTGTTCGCCCGCCGCGACGCGATGTTCCGCGGCGACAAGATCAACGAAACCGAGAAGCGCGCGGTGCTGCATGTCGCACTGCGCGCGCCGCACGGCGAGGTGATCAGGGTCGACGGGCAGAACGTCGTCCCCGAAGTGCACGAGGTGCTGGACCGGATGGCCGCGTTCAGCGACAAGGTGCGTTCCGGCGAGTGGCGCGGGCATTCTGGCAAGCCGATCCGGAACGTCATCAGCATCGGCATCGGTGGTTCTGACCTCGGGCCGGTGATGGCCTACGAGGCGCTGAAGCACTACAGCCGCCGAGACATGACCTTCCGGTTCGTGTCGAACGTGGATCCCACCGACTTCGTGGAAGCCACGCGCGATCTCGACGCGGCGGAGACGCTTTTCATCATCTGCTCGAAGACCTTCACCACGCTGGAAACGCTGACCAACGCGCACGCGGCACGCGACTGGTGCTTGCAGAACCTGGGCGGTGATGAGGCTGCCGTTGCGAAGCACTTCGTCGCCGTCTCGACCAACGCCGAAGAGGTCGAAAAGTTCGGCATCGACACGGCGAACATGTTCGGCTTCTGGGACTGGGTCGGCGGCCGCTACTCGATGGATTCCGCGATCGGTCTTTCGACGATGCTTGCGATCGGGCCGGAAGCTTTCCGCGAAATGCTGGCGGGCTTCCATGCCATGGACGAGCATTTCAGGAACACGCCGGCCGAGAGAAACCTGCCTTTGCTGATGGGTCTGCTGGCGGTCTGGTACAACGATTTCTTCGGCGCACAGACCGTTGCCGTGCTGCCGTATGTGCAATACCTGAAGCGCTTTCCCGCGTACCTTCAGCAGTTGACGATGGAGTCGAACGGCAAGCACGTGACGCTCTCAGGCGAGCGCGCCCACTATGACACCGGGCCCATTTATTGGGGCGAGCCTGGCACCAACGGGCAGCACTCGTTCTATCAATTGATCCACCAGGGCACGCGGCTGATCCCCTGCGACTTCATCGGTTTCATGCACTCGCTGAATCCGCTCGGCGGGCAGCACGATCTGCTGATGGCCAACCTGATCGCGCAGACGGAAGCGCTGGCCTTCGGCAAGACGCCTGCACAGGTGCGCGAGGAAGGCACGCCGGAATGGCTGGTGCCGCATCGTGTCTGCGAGGGTAACCGGCCCACGAACACCATCCTCGCCGAAAACCTGACGCCGCGTTCCCTGGGCGCGCTGGTCGCGCTGTACGAGCACAGCGTATTCACCCAGGGCGCGGTCTGGCATATCGACTCGTTCGACCAGTGGGGCGTGGAACTCGGCAAGCAGCTCGCGAAGAAAGTCATTCCACAACTGCAGGACGCGAACGAACCGAAGCTCGAGCACGACAGTTCCACCAATGAACTGATCCGGCGCTACCGCGCCGCGCGTCGGAGTACAGGGTGACCTCGTGATTCACGGCGTTCTTGCTCGCCCCCTCACCCTGGCCCTCTCCCCCAAACGATGGAGCCGTTTGGGGGAGAGGGGAATATGTGGCGCCTCTCTCGGTCAAGCCTGTCCTGAGCGTCGACGAAGCGGGCGGCGTGATTTTCTCCCTCTCCCCTGTGGGGAGAGGGTCGGGGTGAGGGGGAACACGGGAACACTTCGATGAGCGGAGAAAAGATCAGTCCGCTCGCCGGCAAGCCGGCTCCCAAGGACATCCTCGTCGATGTCGACAAGCTTTTGGCGGCCTACGCGGATAGGCGGCCGGATCCGTCGGATCCTGCGCAGCGCGTGGCATTCGGAACCTCCGGTCACCGCGGCTCATCGTTCGACGGCAGCTTCAACGAATGGCACATCCTCGCGATCACGCAGGCGATCTGCGACTACCGGGCGAAGGAATCCGTCAGCGGGCCGCTGTTCATCGGCTTCGATACCCACGCGCTGTCGCAGCCGGCTTTCCGCAGTGCGCTGGAAGTGCTGGCGGCCAATGGCGTCGAGGTGATGTCGTCGAAGGGTGGCGAATTCACGCCGACACCCGCGATCTCGCACGCAATCCTCGTCCACAACCGCGGACGCGACAGCGGCCTCGCCGACGGCATCGTGATCACGCCCTCGCACAACCCGCCCGACAACGGCGGATTCAAGTACAACCCGGTCAACGGCGGACCCGCCGGCACCGAGATCACAGGCTGGGTGCAGAAGCAGGCCAACCATTACCTCGAAGCGCAGCTCGCCGGCGTCAAGTGCGTGCCGTTCGCGCAGGCCTGCGCGGCGTCGAGCACGCACACGCACGATTACCTTGATGCCTACGTCGCCGATCTCGCCAACGTGATCGACTTCGACGCGATTCGCGCTGCGGGGCTGAAGCTTGCGGTCGATCCGCTGGGCGGGGCAGGGGTGCACTACTGGGCGCCGATCGCCGATCGCTACGGGATCGACCTCACCGTAGTCAGCGAGGAAGTCGATCCGCGCTTCGCCTTCATGACGGTGGATTGGGACGGGAAGATCCGGATGGATCCGTCGTCGGAATATGCGATGCAGCGGTTGCTGGCGCTGAAGGACAAATACGACGTCGCGTTTGCCTGCGACACGGACCACGACCGCCACGGCGTCGTGACCCGATCGTCCGGTCTGCTGCCGTCGAACCACTACCTCGCGGTGATGATCGATTTCCTGTTCGGCGAGCGGAAGCGCTGGCCGGACTCGCTCGCGGTCGGCAAGACCGTGGTCAGCACGGCGCTGATCGACCGCGTCGTGAAGAAGGCGGGGCGGAAACTCTATGAAGTGCCGGTGGGGTTCAAGTGGTTCGCGCCCGGCCTGTGCGACGGCACGTTGGGGTTTGGCGGCGAGGAGAGCGCGGGTGCGTCGTTCCTGCGCCACGACGGCTCCGTCTGGACCACCGACAAGGACGGGATCGCGCCGGCGCTGCTGTCTGCGGAAATCGCGGCGAAAGCGGGGCGCGATCCCGGCGAGTGCTACGACGCGCTGGCGGACGCACTGGGCCGGCCGTTCACCGACCGCATCGAGGCCGCGGCGAACGACTCGCAGCGGCAGAAGCTGGCGAAGCTTTCGGCCGACGAGGTCAAGCTCGACGCGCTGGCGGGAAGCAACGTCCTGCAGGTGCTCGACAAGGCGCCGGGGAATGGCGCGCCGATCGGCGGCGTCAAGGTGATCGCTGAAGACGGCTGGTTCGCCGCGCGCCCGTCCGGCACCGAGGACATCTACAAGATTTACGCGGAAAGCTTCAAGGACGACAAGCACCTGCAAGCGATTCTTGCGGAAGCACAACAAGTGGTCGACAAGGCGATTGGCTGAGGATTCGCCGACGTCCCAGTCAGGAAAACCAGCAAATCCAGATCAACGAAGCAGAGTAGGTTGGGGTGAGCCCATGCTCCATCGGAGAACCAAACAACTGTCGAATTCACGGCGTCGAAGTTTGCAAAAGACGCTCGCCCCAACCGTGATGCCCTGGTGGAGGTAATGATGAAGTGCCCCAAATGCAATGTGGAGCTGATCGCCAAGACAAGACACAAGGTTGACATGAGCGTCTGTCCGTCCTGCGAAGGCATGTGGCTGGACGCGCAGGAACTCGATCAACTCGAAAATGAGGCGTTCGATCTGGGCGAGGATGAAAAGGGAACGCTGGTTTTCAGCTCCACGCCGACTGCACAAAAGTGTCCGCAGTGTGGAGCGAAGCTACAGCGCTTCAACTATCGGGCATACGATCTGCAAATGGAGTTTTGCCCGAATCGGCATGGCTACTGGCTGGACGCCGACGAAGATACGCGCGCGCTTGAGCTCATGAAGGATGAAGAGCATGGTTATGAACGAAGTGTGCGCGCCGAAGCTCAATGGGGTCGCATGATGCAACGCATGCGAACGGGCTCGTTCCTCACCAGACTGAAAGACCTGTTTCACCCTTAGCATCGCTGAGTTACTGCGTTCCGCTCGGAGCATCGGATTTCCCGACCGCAGTTTCCGGCGGCTCACCATCCATCTTGTCGCCGGCGAGGCGGCGCACGGTGACGTAGAACACGGGAATCAGGAGCAGGCCGAAGAACGTGGCGAAGATCATGCCGCCGATCACGCCGGTGCCGATCGCGTGGCGGGAGTTGGCACCCGCGCCGGTGGAGACGAACAGCGGCAGGACGCCCAGCATGAAGGCCAGCGACGTCATCAGGATCGGCCGGAAGCGGAGGCGGGCGGCTTCGATCACGCCCGCGCGCAGGGTTTTGCCGGCTTTCTGTTCCGCGACCGCGTATTCGACGATCAGGATCGCGTTCTTGGCGGCGAGGCCGATCACGGTGATCAGGCCGATCTTGAAATAGATGTCGTTGGCGAGGCCGCGGCCCATCGTGAACACCACGGTTCCGAGCAGGGTCAGCGGCACGATCAGCAGCACCGAGATCGGGATCGACCAACTCTCGTACAGCGCGGCCAACGCCAGGAACACGACCAGCACCGACAACAGCATCAATTTCGTCGCAGCGTTGCCGGACAGGAGTTCCTGGTACGACTGGCCGGTCCAGTCGTAACCGAAGCCGTGCGGCAAATCCTGGGTGATGATCTGTTCGATCGCCTTCATTGCGTCGCCCGACGCGTAGCCCGGCGCGGGCGATCCTACGATCTCCGTCGCGGGGTAGCCGTTGAAGCGCGTCAGCGACGGCGACACCATCTCCCATTTGCCGTGCACCACGTTTGAAATCGGGATCATCGCCGGCGTCCCGTCGGGATTGGTTTGGGTGCTGCTCGGGGTGAAGAAATGCCCGAACGCGGCCTCGCTCATCCGGAAGGGCGCCGCGGCCTGCATCATCACGCGCTTGACCCGGCCGCCGTAGGTGAAATCGTCCACGTACACCGGTGCGAGCATCAGGCTGATCGCGTTGGAAATGTCACCGACCGACAAACCCATGGACGCCGCCTGCAGCCGGTCGATGGTCAACTGCAATTGCGGCGCCGGCGGCAGCGCATTGGGATGAACGCCGGCCAGCACCTTGTCCTGCGCGGCTTTCCCGAGCAGCATGCCGGTGGCCTGATCGAGGGCAGGGCGGCCGGAGCCGCTGCGGTTTTCCAGGTAAACGTCGAAGCCGCCGAACTGGCCGAGGCCCGACACGGTCGGCACGTTCACCACGAAGATTTGCGCATCGCGGATCTGCATGTGCATCTGCATGTTCGCGCGCTGGATGAATTGCATCGCGCTGACGCTGCGGCGGCTCCAGTCCTTGAGCTTGATGAAGGCCATGCCCGCGTTCTCGCCGCTGCCCTGGAAGCTGAAGCCGGTGATCTGCATAACGCCTTCGACGGCCTGGTCCTTGGCGAGCACCTGGTACATGTGCTTCATCACCGCGTCGGTGCGGTCTTTGGTGGCGCCCGGCGGCAGCAGGACGATCGCCATTGCGTAGCCCTGGTCCTCTTCGGGCAGGAAACTTCCGGGCAGGCGGGTGTAAAGGAATCCGGCCAGTATCGCCACGACCACGAACACGGCCATCCAGCGCGGCGCGTGGCGCACCGCGCGGGCGACATGGCCGGAATAGGTGCGGTGCGTCCAGCCGAACACATCGTTGAATTTGCGGAACACGATATTCTTCCTTCTTTCGTGTTCGGGCCGCAGCAGGCTTGCGCACAACGCGGGCGTGAACGTCAGCGCGAGGAATGCCGAAAACACCATCGACACCGCAATGGTCAACGCGAATTGCCGGTAGATGATCCCGGACGCGCCGGGTTGCAGCGCGGAAGGGATGAACACCGCTGCAAGCACCACGGTGATCGCAACCACGGCGCCGCTGATCTGGCTCATGCCTTTGCGCGTGGCTTCTTTCGGCGGAAGGCTTTCCTCGGTCATGATGCGTTCGACGTTCTCGATCACGACGATCGCGTCGTCCACCACGATGCCGATCGCCAGCACCATCCCGAACAGCGTGAGCTGGTTGATGGTGAACCCGAGCACGCGCATCCCCAGGAACGCGCCCAGCAGCGCGATCGGGATCACGATCGTGGGGATGATCGTCGCGCGGATGTTCTGCAGGAAGATCAGCATCACCAGGAACACCAGCACGATCGCTTCGCCGAGGGTTTTCATCACCTCGTGGATCGAGATCGTGACGAAGGTGGTGCTGTCGTACGGCACGAACCACGACACGCCCTGCGGGAAGCTCGTTTGCAGGCGATCCATCTCCGCGCGCACGGCCTTGGCGACCGACAGCGCGTTCGCGCCGGGCAACAACTGGACTGCGAAACCGGCGATCGGTCTGCTGTCCCACGTGGTGTCGAAACCGTACGCCTCGGGGCCGAACTCGACGGTCGCGACATCGCCCAGCGTCACCGCGGTGCCGTCCTTGTTGGCACGCAGGATGATGTTGCGGAACTGTTCGGGCGTGCTGAAACGTCCCGGCCCCGCGACGTTGGCGGTGAACCCCCAGCCGTTCGTCGCCGGATCGGCGCCCAGCGAGCCCGCCGCGAACTGGATGTTCTGCGCGCGCACGGCGTTCAGCACGTCAGTCGCGGAGAGTCCGTAGCCATGCAGCTTGTCGGGATTCAGCCATATCCGCATCGCGTATTCGGCACCGAACTGCTGCGTGCTGCCGACGCCGGGCACGCGTGAAACCTGATCCAGCACCTGCGAAGCCACGATGTCGTTGAGGCGCGCCTGGTCGATGCTGGGATTATCCGAACGCAGCGCGGCCACCATCAGGAAGCCGGAATTGGCCTTCGCGACCACCACGCCCTGCTGGGTGACTTCGCTGGGCAGGCGCGGGGTCGCGAGCGCGACCTTGTTCTGCACCTGCACTTGCGCGATGTCGGGATCAGTGCCGGATTCGAAGGTGAGGGTGATCGAAACGTTGCCGGTGGAACTGGTGCTGGAACTGAAATACAACAGGTTGTCGATGCCGGTGAGCTGCTGCTCGATCACCTGCGTGACCGAACCTTCGGCGGTGCTGGCACTGGCGCCTGGATAGCTCGCACGGATCACCACCTGCGGCGGCGCAATGCTCGGATACGATTCGACGCCGAGGCTGAAGATCGACAGCACGCCGCCCAGCGTGATCAGGATCGCGATGACCCACGCGAAGATGGGACGGTCGATGAAAAAATTCGACATCGCGCCGACCCGTCACGCACCGCTGGAGGGTGGGGCGGACATCGGCGACTTGGAGCCGCCACTGGAAGCGGCCGATCCGGGTGGTTGCCACGGCACGCCCTTGGCAGGTGCGCCGGGCCGCACCGCCTGCACGCCGGAGACGATCACCTCGTCGCCCGCTGCGAGTCCTGAAGTGACGATCCAATCGAGGCCCTGCATGCCGCTGGTGGTGACGTCGCGGCGTGCAACCTTGCCATCCTTGCCGACGATCAACACGTAGCTGCCGCTGGTGTCACGCTGCACCGCCGGTTGCGGCACCAGGAATGCGCCGCGGCGCTCGCCCAGCATGACCTTCAGCGTGACATAGCTGCCCGGCAGCAGCGCATGTTTCGGATTGGGCAACAGCGCGCGCATGTTCACCGCACCGGTGGTCGGATCGACATTGACCGAAGAAAAGTCCACGGTGCCCACTTCGGGATAGCGCGTGCCGTCGGGCAGCGAAACTTGCACGGTCGACTTCCCCGGCTGACTGAGCGTCACGCTGCCTTGCTGCTGGGTCTGCCGCAACTCGTCGAGCTCACCGACGCTGATCGTGAAGTTCACGTACAGCGGGTCGATCTGGTCCACGGTGGTGAGCAGCGTCGGGGTGCTCTGGCTGACCAGCGCACCTTCGGTCACTTGCTGTTCGCCCGCGCGCCCTGCGATGGGCGACCTGACGTCGGCGTAGCCAAGGTTGATGCGCGCCGTCTCGACTGCAGCCTGGGCGGCCTGCACGGCGGCCTTCGCGGTCCGTTCGTTGGCGAGCGCGGTATCCAGGTCCGATTTGGAGATGTAGCCCTTGGGCGCCAACTTGCGCGAACGATCCGCGGTGACGCGCGCGTTCGTATAGGAAGCCTGCGCCTGCGCGAGTCCCGCCAGCGCATTGGCCAGCGCCGCCTTGAGTGGGGCCGGATCGATCTGGAACAGCAACTGGCCTGCCTTGACCTCGCTGCCTTCCTTGTACGTGCGCTTCAACAGCACGCCGGGCACGCGCGCGTAGATCTGGGCGGTGCGGAACGCTGAAAGGCGGCCGACCAGATCTTTGGTCAGCGGCGCATCCTGCGGTTCGGCCGTGATCACGCCGACCTGCGCCGGCGGTGGTGGCTGTGCTGCCTTGTTGCCTTTGCCGCACCCGGCCAGCGCGAGCACGCCAATGGAGATGGCAAGGATGCACAGTGGCGATCTCGCTCTCATGGTGCGGCTCTTCCTTGCCTGAAACGTGCAGCGGCATGCACAACGACTTGGCATGATACGCCGCGGGTCGCGCGTCCAATCAAGTTGCGACGGCGCCGCACAAGTGCTACGGGCTGGTGGCCGCAGGCAACATTCGGTGCAGGGGCGGGCGCGATAACCGGCTGCTCGCCTTGGGCTCGCACTCCTTTGATTGATGCAAATGCCTATTGTGTCAAATTTGCGGCGGTGGCTCGCGAGGCTCGCTCGGAGCCTCTACGGGCAAGTCACAGGCCCGTCCCTCGTCTCAATACGGACGGTGCTCCCGTCCACCGCCTGACGCGCGTAATAGCCACCTGAGCACACCGCGCGACCGGCCTTCAAATCCTCGCGCAGCGTGTCGCGCACGGGATCGTAGACACGCAGCACCGGCACCACCGGCAAGGTTGCTTGCGACTCGGCCACGGGATCGGCCGGCGACACGGGCTTACGAAAGTGCCCGCTGTTCCACAGCAAGAACCCAACGAACGCCGCGAAAATGCTCCCATGGAGCACGATCGCGAGTGCCCACGACTTGACATTCATGGAACTTCTCCCCTGTGCGATATGAAGAACTGTCCGGCCCCCTCGAAGGCTGGACCTACGACGAACACGGCACGATCTACACCGCTTCCGGCTATCGCTGTAACGCCCGCGACATCGAATTCTGCTTGTGGATGCGCGAGTGCATGACCGCCGAGGCAAAACGATACATGATCCGCTCCGATGAAGCAGCCGGCGCACTGCGCCCGCTGTACGAGCTCGCGGACGTGTCGGCAAAGCACCAGCCCACGCGGCTCCGATTGGTGGAAGATCAAAAGCGGGTCAACGGGAATGATCCTCACCAGGCGAACAGCAGGCCCCGGGCCCCCAAAGCTCCCCGCAGCGCGAACGCACCCGCCCGGATCAAAAGCGCCTCCGCGGGGCTTCGCCCCACACCCCAAGAGCAACGGCATAGACCACCGAAACACCGGCACGTCATACGTGGACTACGGATCATAGTCGCACTGGTCGCAAGCTCGCCGATGCTGGCGGACCTCACGACGGCAACGGCGCTGCTCGGCGGCTAATTGCCCCAGTCTGTAGCAGGCTGCGCCGTGACCTGCGTGCGCTCAGGCTGCACGTACGACCGCGTGCGCCAGTCCGGTTGCCACGCGCCCGCCTCGCTGCGGCGCGTAGGCTCGTCCTGACGCGCATCCGCGTAGCGATCGCCACCGACCGGAGGCCGGCGCGGATTGTAGACACCGTATCGGGCATAGCGGCGGCACTCTTCGAGGCTGTGGAGTTCGTACGGCGTCACCTGTTCGGTATAGCAGCTGCACCGCTTCCAGGCAGCATGCTCCGGCGCGGCCGGAACGTCGTACTCGATGCACAGAAGATCAGGTTGGGCCTTCACCGGCACTTGATCGAAAACCGGCGCAGACCATGGCTGATTCGCGACGCGCGGGAGATGGTCTTTCACGTAATCGGCAGGCGTCGCCCACCGATACTTCTCGTCACCCGAGAACGGCGAGACACGACCAGCACTATCGACGGTCGGCGACGTCGCCGGCGCCGTGCCGGCATCCTGCGACAAATGGCGCAGCGACAGAATCCGATGCACCGCGAACCAGATCATGGGAATTGCCAGCAAACCAGCTGCGATCATCACCCAATATTGCCACGGAAGCCGGCGTTTCATCGTGTGCATCGTGCTCGACTTGTACAGGTCGAAGCACTCGCGCGGATACTTCCAGCGCTGCCGCTGAAGCGATAGGAACGCGACGGCATCTTGCCTGACTGCCCCATGCCGACAAGATCGGGAGCCAGGCATCTCCCAGCATCCGTGGCGAAAGGAATGATGTTGCGCCAGAGATACGACCAGGTCGGATTGCCGTGCAGGAAAACGATCGGATCGCCGTGACCGGCGTCGACATAGCTCATTGCTGTATCGAGCACCTGAATACGTCTTCGAGCATACGGATCGGTACCGGACAATTTCGCGCCGATCATTTTGCGGACTCTACGAAGACAGTTCCTGCCTCAGCGCAATGCGCACTACGCTTCTCGCGAATGGGCTGGGCAAATACAAGTCTTACTCGCCCTGATCGGAACTTTCCGCTCTGGCAAGCGCGCCGCCCCCGCTTGCGCCGTCCTGACGAGTGAGGCCACTTTCATGCTCGCCAAGCCTGAGCTTGGGAGCAATCAACGGATGCGGGTTGGAAGCGGTCGTGCCGCCGCTGCCGTAGGGTCGCGTGATGATTTCCAGAAGATGCCCGCTGGGATCGTCGAAATAGCATCCGCGGCCATCATCCCACGTGTTGATCTCGCCATGCTTGCGACGGCGTGGATCCGCCCAGAAATCCAGACCGCGCTCGCGAATGTGTTCGAAGACATGGCCGAATTCGGCCTCACTGACCAGGAATGCGTAATGCTGTTGCGTGATCGGCTGATCCGTATCGAGGTAATCCAGTGACGTGTCGCCGACCTGCACGCCGACGAAATGGCCAAGCACCGTCGGGGCCGGAAGCCCGAGCATTTCTGCCAAGAATTTGGCCGATGCTTCTTTGTCGGTTGCGGCAACTATCGTGTGATTGAGTGAAATCGCCATCTCCTATGCTTCCTTGCCTGGCGTTCCGCATGCACGTTGGAGGCTGTCGATCTCCGCTTTCAGGATGGTCCCTCAAGCAGTTCGGGTTGACCTCGTGGTCTCTTTCGATGGGCATCAACGCCCCACGTTGAAATACGTTTGGGCACGCAATGCTTCGGCGAGCGCACCGCTTTGCGCTTGACAGTACGGCCCGCGAGCTATTTGGGCGGCATCTGCTCGATCGCCGATTGCACCATGCCCTCGCCTTGCCCGCGGCTTTTCGGATTTCCGCGCGAGTTGTCGGTGGTTCCGGGCGTGACGCCTTTGTCGTACGGCCATTCGTTGCGGGGCTGAACACGAATCTCGTTGTGGATGTCCTTGACGCCTCCGCAGGAATCGGCGATGTCCTCGATGCGGTGCCGGATGCCGCGGTGCTCGACGTTGCCGCGCAACGTGACCTCTCCATTCTTCACCTCGACCGTCACGTCGCTGGCGTCGACGTCGTCCGCGTCCCACAGCCGCTCGCAGATGTCTTCCAGGATGCGTTCGTCCGAACGCGCGTAGTTCTTTGGGCCACGGCCGTGATAACCGCCGGCGCGTCGGTGGCCGGTGCGCGCACTGTAGCTCTCCATGTAGCGCCCATACTCGTCACGATATCCGCGATCGTAGGGTTCGGGATTGCCTGCTGTTCCGTAGTCATCGGGATAATTTTGCGTGCGCTGATCGCCGTCGAACTTCTCGTGATAATCGGCCTCCGCGTTGCGCCGAGCGATCTCACCGATCCCGTGATCACCGCGTTCCCACGCGTATCTTTCGCGATACCGTGCCATGGCCGTAGCCTCCGTGTGCTGAAAGCCAAGTTGCATGCATCCGATATGCCACCGACGCGCTGCGGCCAAATGCGCGCGATTGCGCGCGCGGGAGCCGTACGGGTTTGCGAAAATATTCCGGAGCGCGAAACTTTTTCTGAGCGCGCTGGCGTGAATACTCGTTGCGCGTCTGTTCAGCGTGCGCGCTTCAGCGCCTGGCCCGGAAGAAATCCCGCAGCAATCTTGCCGAAGCTTCCGCCAGCAAGCCGCCCTGCACTTCGACGCGGTGGTTGTGCAGCTCGGACGTCAACGTGTCGAATACGCTGCCTGCAGCGCCCGTCTTGGGATCGGTGGCGCCGTACACGACCCGTGCGACGCGTGCGTGCACCAGCGCCATCGCGCACATCGCGCAAGGTTCGAGCGTCACGTAGAGAATCGAGCCCGGAAACCGGTGATTGCCCAGCTTTTGGCCGCCATCGCGCAGCGCGCCGATCTCGGCGTGGGCGCTCGGATCGTTGAGGGTGATGTTACGGTTCCAGCCTTCGCCGACGACGTTGTCGTTCAGCACCAGCACCGCGCCGACCGGCACCTCGCCTTCGACGTCACGTGCGTGCATCGCCAGTGCCAGCGCGCGTTGCATGAACGCGAAGTCGCGTTCGGAAAAATCCGGTTGCGGCGTGTCGTGCTGCATCGTATTCTGAAAATTCGAAAGGAGCTTGTTGCTGCGATCTTGCCGTGTTCGGCTCCGGCGTCGCAGCCATCGCATGCACATCGGAGGTGCATATGAACAGCACGATCGCCGTCGGTCAAACATCCCGGGATTACGAAATTCCGGACCGCGCCGAAGCCAGGCCCCGGCTTTTCGGAGTGGATTTCAAGCTGCGCCCCATGCTGCTGGAGCAGATCGGCGGCTTCTTTTCCGCCAGCGTCATCGGGAGCACGCCATGAAAGCCGTCGTATTCCATGGCATCGGCGACATTCGCCTCGACGATGTTCCCGATCCCCGCATCGAGCAACCTGGCGACGCCATCGTCCGCATTACCGCGAGCGCAATCTGCGGCACGGATCTGCACATGATCCGCGGCACCATGCCCGGCATGAAGGAAGGCACGGTGATGGGTCATGAAGGCGTCGGCGTCGTCGAAGAGGTTGGCGATCAGGTGCGCAATCTCGCCCGCGGCGACCGGGTGGTCGTGCCCTCGACCATCGCTTGCGGCTATTGCTCGTATTGCCGCGCGGGCTATTACTCCCAGTGCGACAACGCCAATCCCAACGGGCGGCTGGCGGGTTCCGCATTTTACGGCGGCCCGAAAGCGACCGGGCCCTTCAACGGCATGCAGGCCGAGTACGTGCGCGTGCCGTTCGCCAGTGTCAACCTCGTGCGTCTGCCGGAGGAAGTCGCGGACGATGCGGCGATCCTGCTCTCCGACATTTTCCCGACCGGCTACTTCGGCGCCGACCTGGCCAGGATCAAGCACGGCGATACCGTCGCCGTGTTCGGCTGCGGCCCCGTGGGCCTGTTCACCATCGCGAGCGCCGGCCTCATGGGCGCCGGCAGGATTTTCGCGGTGGATCGGGTCGAAAGTCGCCTCGATGCGGCGAAGGCCCAAGGCGCAGAGGTCATCAACTTCGACGAAGATTCACCGGTCGAAGTCATCCGCGAACTCACCGGCGGAATCGGTGCGGATCGCGTCATCGATGCGGTCGGCGTGGACGCTGTACGCTCGCACAAACCTTCCGATGATCGCGAAGACGAGAAGTTCGACAACGAAGCGAAACAAGCCGCGCCGGATGCGCATCCGCACGACGGCAACTGGGTTCCAGGCGATGCGCCGTCACAAGCCTTGCGCTGGGGTATCGAAGCGGCGGCGAAGGCCGGCACGCTCGCGGTCATCGGCGTCTATCCCGAGCAGGTTGAAAGCTTTCCGATCGGCAAAGCCTTCATGAAGAACCTCACCCTGCGGGTCGGCAACTGCAATCACCGGCGTTACGTGCCTGACCTCGTCAACAAGGTCAAATCGAACGTGATAGATCCGCGTGACGTGCTCACGCAAAGGGAACCTTTCACCTCGGTTATCGATGCTTACAAGCATTTCGACCGACGCGAGCCGGGCTGGGTGAAGGTGGAGCTGCTGCTGGCGGCGTAAGCATTCTCGGGATTCGCGGGGCGAAGCCCGGCTCACCCTAAGGAAATGGGATGGACGCCTCCCACCTTTAGCAGATAGGAAGTAGCCAAGTGGACCCTCCGGGCCGACGGCATCGAAGTGCCCAAGGCGTGGTAGACCGAGGTCTCCACAAGGCAATCCGGAGGGTCCGACATGAACGATACCAAGACAATCAGCGGTGTGGATATCGCCAAGCGCGTGTTTCAGGTTCACGAGGTCGATGCGCGGACCGGCGAGCTGCGGCGCGTACAGCTGAAGCGCGCGAAGTTCCTCGAGTACTTTGCGAACCGCGCGCCGTGCCTGATCGGGATGGAAGCGTGTGGCGGTGCGCAGCACTGGGCGCGACGGCTGACGGCGATGGGCCACACGGTGAAGCTGTTGCCGGCGCGGCAGGTGCGGCCGTTCGCGGGCAGCAACAAGAGTGACCAGGCGGATGCGCAGGCAATCTGGACGGCCGTGCAACAGCCGGGAATCAAGGCGGTTGCGATCAAGACGGAGGCGCAGCAGGCCGTGCTGGCGCTGCACCGCATGCGTCAGCAACTGGTGAAGTTCCGTACCGCCCAGATCAACGCGCTGCGCGGACTACTGACCGAGTACGGGGAGGTGATGCCGCGTGGCCGCGCAGCTTTGCGCAAAGGTGTCGTCGACGCGTTCACACGCATCGCGGAACGCCTGCCGCAGGTGCTCGTGGATACCCTGCGCGAGCAGTTCGCACGGATCGGACATCTGGATGACGAGATCGCCGAGATCGAACGGCGGCTGACGGACTGGTTCAAGGAAGATGCGGCATGCCGTCGCATCGCGGCGGTACCGGGTGTGGGCATGCTCACCGCGACGGCCGTGGTGGCCACCATGGGCGACCCGCGTGCGTTCCGTTCCGGACGCGAGTTCGCGGCGTGGCTGGGGCTGGTACCCCGCCAGCGCGGCACGGGCGGCCGCCTTCAACTGCTTGGCATCAGCAAGCGGGGCGATACCTACGTGCGCACGTTGCTGGTACAAGGTGCCCGTGCGGTCCTGCTGCGCAGCAAGGCGCCGTCGGCGTGGCTGGTTGATCTCGCGCGGCGGCGGCCGACAAACGTCGCTGTGGTGGCGCAGGCCAACAAGACCGCGCGCGCACTATGGGCGTTGCTGGCCCATCAGCGCGTGTGGGATGCCAACTACGGAAGCCAACCGGCCTGACGGAGCCGTTGGACGAAAGCTGGCTGCACCCTTGGAGGTGACAACGCGGTTGCGCAGGGCAACGTAGGTGATGATGGCAAACAGGTCGGACCGGGATCCACCAAGCCTGATCAGAGTCCGGGGCGGCAAGCCCGGTAAGGAAATGAGGTGTGGATCAGCGGATTCCATCAGGGCCAGCAGGCACTCCAGTCTGCACCAAAGGCCGGATACAAAACTGCGACCGAACGTTGTTTGCCGTCGAAGCCAACGTCCTTGCCAAACGGGAGGCGTCCATACAATGCTCTGATTTTGCTTCGTTTCGTTAGTGGTTCGATACCTCACCACGAACGGGATCAATCATTTGGCCGTTCGCCCTGAGGTATCGAAGGGTGAACGGCCATGTTGATCAGACCTTCCCTAACCTATTCGTGATTGCGTCGCGCGGTCGCAAGCAGCTTCAACCACGGCCCTGCGTGGAAGACGCCCATCAGCAGGTACATCGCGGCCATCCCGCCGAGCAGCGACATTCCACCGGTCGCCGGGCACAGCATGTCCGCAGTCGCGCCACTTGTCGTGCCGGTCAACAGCGCAAGTGCCCCGAAAACTGGCGTGGCCGCAAGGTGCAGCCAGTCGGCCGCACCCAGCTTGCGCCAAGCACTGCCTGCGCCTGTGTCGGCCCGATCGACAGCTACGGTTGTGCAGCGTTCAGTCATGGTCCGTCCCTTCGATCATGCGTCTGCCGTGACGGCCGGCTCCGCTTCAACGCCGTCGTACTCATAGTGCCGCCGCCACCAGATGCCGCCCGCTTCGTTGCGGCCGCGCGGCGCACGGTCCAGCCATTGGTACGCGCCCCATAAGCCGTCCAGCCCGCGCGCGTAGGTCGAATAGGTGTGATAGACAGTGCCATCTTCGAGCACGAACGCGCTCATGCCTGGCCTTTCGCGGATGTAGGTGAACGGATCGGTACCGCACGCCCGCGCGAATTGGGCCACCGGGCTCTCGCTGCCGAAGCCGGAGCTCCACTCCGCGACCTGCCGGCCCTCGACCTGCGCCCGTGCGGTCTTTGCCGCGGACTCGCGGCGGTAGTTGTACTCGGCACCGCCATCGCGTTGCTGCGCTTCCGTGATGCCGACCGCGTAGTCGAAATTGAAATCGCTGCCGAACGATGATGCCCACGGGAATCTCCAATCCATGCGCTTCCTGTATGCCAGCAGCTTTGCGAGTGGCGCCCGCGACACAGCCCACAGCATCACGTCGTGGTTCGCGAGGTGCTCGACGAATCCGTTGAAGCCGTCGGCGATCATCGAGCAGGAAGGGCAGCCCGCCGTGTAGTCCGGTCCGAACATGAAGTGATAGACCAGCAATTGCGAGCGTCCGCGGAACAGATCCGCCAGTGAGGCTTTGCCATCGTCCGTTTCGAATCCGTAATCCTTTTCCACCCGCACCCACGGCAGCGCCTGCCGCCGTTGCGCCAGTGCGTCGCTCTTGTGCGTCAAATCCTTTTCTGCATGGAGCAGATCGAGCCGCGCCTTCAGCCATTCGTCACGTGTTGCGGTCGGATGCGTTGCCATGGTCATCTCCTTTGAGGTTGCGCCGCTACGATGCGGCAGCGGGTGAATCGACGGAAGCCAGACTAGGCCGCAATGCTCTGCCGGTGGGAGTGACAATCGTGGCGCGATTCGAGAAGACCTGATGGATTCGCTGATCACGGCTGCGGCGCGTGCGCTGGCGCTCGGTGATCCGCTGGGCGCGCTGAAGCGTGTCGCGCTGCGCGAGGACGCGCCCGCACTGGCGCTGCGCGGCATCGCGATGGCGCAGCTCGGAGACTTCGCGCATGCGAAAGGCCTCGTCCGTCGCGCGGGGCAAGCGTTCGGCCACCGGGAACCCGTTGCCCGCGCGCGCTGCGTGATCGCCGAAGCCGAAATCGCACTGGCTTCGCGCGAACTTGCCTGGCCTGCACAGGCCCTCGATGCAGCGCGCGCGGTGCTGGAAGCGCACGGCGATCGGATCAACGCCGCGCATGCGCGCTATCTGGAAATCCGCCGATGGCTGTTGATCGGCCATCTCGACGAAGCCGAACGTGCGCTGGCCGGCATGCAACCGTCATCGCTGCCGCCCGCGCTGCGCGCCATGCACTATCTCGGTGCGGCCGGCATCGCCATGCGGCGCACGCGCGCGGGCGTGGCGCGCGCGGCGATCGAGCGCGCCGCCGTTGCAGCACGAGAGGCTCGCGTGCCGGCACTCCAGGCAGAAGTCGCCATCCTCGCGGACGCGCTGGATGCACCCGCAGCCCGCCTGCTCTCGCGCGGCGATGAACGGTTCCTTACGCTGGCGCAGGTCGAAGCGTTGCTTGCTTCGGAATGCCTGCTCGTGGATGCATGCCGATTCGCCGTTCGCGACGCCGGTCGGAGCATTGCACTGGCGTCGCGCCCGGTGCTGTTTGCGCTGGCGCGTGCTCTCGCCGAAGCGTGGCCCGCCGATGCGCCGCGCAACGACCTGATCACGGCGGCTTTCAAGACCCGTTATGCGGACGAGACGCATCGTGCGCGTTTGCGGGTGGAGATTGGACGGTTGCGAACCGCGCTGCGGGGGCTGGCCGAAGTCCGCGCGACGGCACGCGGCTTCGAGCTGCAGCCGCGCTCCCCACATGGCGTCTCCGTGTTGGCGCTTCCCGTCGAGGATGAGCACGCAGTGGTGCTCGCGGTCCTTTCAGACGGGGAGGCCTGGTCCAGCTCGGCACTTGCGCTTGCGCTTGGGTCGAGCCAGCGCATGGCCCAGCGCGCGCTCGAAACTCTCGCCGCCGCAGGCAAGGTGCAACCGCTGGGCCATGGTCGCGCACGCCGCTGGCTGGCTTCACCCGTGCCGGGATTCACGACAACATTGTTGCTCCCTGCTCCGCTGCCGGGCGACTAGAGTGGCGCCGTCGAATCACCCCGGTTCCTCCACCCGAGAGATTCCATGGCCGAAATCATGCATCTGCTCAAGATCGATGCACCACGCGAAAGCGTTTATCGGGCGATCGCAAGCGTCGAAGGCGTCCGCAACTGGCTCTCACGCGATGCCGATTTTGATTCCATGATGGGCAACAGCGGAGAAATCCGTTTCGCCGGTGGCACGCGCATCCTGAAAATACTATTGGAGGAGCTGAAGCCAACCACGCGCGTCGCCTGGAACGTGCTTTCGGCGGCTATGCCGAACTGGGCGGGCACCACAGTCGAGTTCGAGATGGACGCGGACGGGGGCGACACGATGCTGCATTTCAAGCATCAGGGATTCCAGCAGGCCGACGATCTCTTTGCGATGTCAGCCACCATCTGGGCGTCCTTCCTCATCAGCCTGAAACAGTACCTGGAAACCGGCCATGGCACGCCGCACCCGGATGATCCGCTTTCGCGGCAAGCTGGCCGGAAATGAAGCGCCGCTCGCTATCGCGGACATGCAAAGGTGCCCATCACCCGAGGATCACGACATGAAACGTTCACCCGCCGAAGTCGTTCGCGAACTGGGCCCCTTCCCCGATGCCGCGCGTGTGCATGGCTTGACCTGGGACGGCGAGCGCGTCTGGTTCGCCTCCGGGGACAAGTTGAACACGATCGAGCCGGACAGCGGCAAAGCCCTGCGTTCGATCGACGTCGCCGCGCACGCGGGAACCGCATTCGACGGGAAGCACCTGTTCCAGATCGCCGAGGACCGCATCCAGAAGATCGATCCCGAAAGCGGTCGCGTGTTGGGCACGATTCCCGCGCCCGGCAAGGAGGGCAATTCAGGGCTGGCCTGGGCGGAGGGCACACTCTGGGTCGGCGAGTATCGCGGCCGGAAGATCCACCAGATCGATCCCGATACCGGCGCGGTGCTCCGCACTATCGAATCCAATCGCTTCGTCACCGGCGTGAGCTGGGTCGACGGCGAGCTGTGGCACGGCACCTGGGAGAACGAGCAGAGCGACCTGAGGCGCATCGATCCGGAATCCGGCAAGGTCCTGGAGGAACTCGCCATGCCGGCCGGCGTTGCAGTCTCGGGAATCGATTCCGATGGCGGCGACCAATTCTTCTGCGGCGGCTCCGGCAGCGGCAAGATCAGGGTCGTGCGGCGGCCGCGGCGCGCCGCGTAGGCTTCTCGTTTATCGCGTGCAGCCTGGTTGATAGCCGGTCGCAATGGTGCCGAAGGGCAGCCGTTCTTCCGGCGCAGCAAAAAATTCCGCGAGGATCGGCTCCAGCTTCCACGGGCGGTCATAAGGCAGGAAGTGCGTGGCGTCCGGAATGACCGCCAACTCGGCGTTCGGGATTGCCGCGTAGGCATGAAGCGCGTGTTCCAGCCGGATGAAGTCGTTGTCGCCCAGTGCGACGAGCACCCGGTTCTTCACCGACGCGAGCTGCTCGCCGGTGAATTCATACGGGGCGATGTCCATCACCTTCTTCCAGATGACGGGCCAATGATCGGGATCGGGAGCCACGCGTTCGTAATGCTCACGGGCGAATCGATGGGCGATCCCATCGGGCATGGGTTCCATGGGCGGGCCGAACTTGTCGGGCCTGATCGCGTCCCCCGCCGCGCCGAAAAGCGAGCCATACGTGGCAATACGATCCACCCTCTCGGGATGGCGCATCGCGACCAGCATCGCGATGAGACCGCCATAGCTCCAGCCGAAAAAATGCGCGCGCCCTATTCCGAGATGCCGCATCAGTGCGACGATGTCGCTGGCATGTTGCTCGAAACTCAGCGGACGATCGATGTCGGCGGTGCGGCCGTGGCCTTGCAGGTCCACCTGCACGACGCGCCAGCGCCTGGAGAGTTCGGGAAACTCAGTGATTCCGGAGAAGGCGAAAGCGGCCGGGATATAAACCAGCGGTTCCCCTTCGCCGGTGATCTCGTAGTACATGTCCAGGCCGCTGACGGGCGCGTAGCCGGATTGCTTGCGTGGAGCAGCAGATCGTGGGCGGCTCATGGTGTTTCCCCGGAAACGGCTGACGACAACGCAAGTTTCGGTTACGGCAGACGCAACCGGGAGTTACAAATGCGGCACGATTTCCGTTGGCCTGCGCGTTGTCCAGGCTCGACGCAACCGGCTCTCTAACGATTTTCCCCCGCGGCGGGGTCGTCTCACTCCCACTCGATCGTCGCCGGGGGCTTACCGGAAATGTCGTAAACCACACGAGAAATGCCGCGCAACTCATTGATGATACGACTTGAAACCCTGCCGAGGAACTCGTACGGCAGATGTGCCCAGTGCGCGGTCATGAAGTCGATGGTCTCCACCGCGCGCAGCGCGATGACCCACTCGTAGGCGCGTCCGTCGCCGACGACGCCGACCGACTTCACCGGCAGGAAAACCGCGAACGCCTGGCTGACCTTGTCGTACAGATCGGCGGCGCGCAATTCCTCGATGAAGATGCCGTCGGCCTGTTTCAGGATTTCCGCGTATTCGCGCTTCACCTCGCCCAGGATGCGCACGCCGAGGCCAGGTCCCGGAAATGGATGCCGACAAACCATCTCGCGCGGCAGGCCGAGTTCGACCCCGATGCGGCGCACCTCGTCCTTGAACAGCTCGCGCAGGGGTTCCAGCAGTTTGAGGTGCATCTTTTCGGGCAGACCTCCGACGTTGTGGTGGCTCTTGATGACGTGCGCCTTGCCGGTCTTGCCGCCTGCGGATTCGATCACGTCCGGATAGATCGTGCCCTGCGCGAGCCATTTCACGCCAGAGATTTTGTGCGCTTCCTCGTCGAATACCTCGACAAAAAGTTTTCCGATGATCTTGCGCTTGGCCTCGGGGTCTTCGATGCCGCGCAAGGCATCGAAAAAACGATCCGATGCATCGGCACGAATCACGCGCACGCCCATGTGGCGCGCCATCGTGTCCATCACCTGGTCGCCCTCGCCGGCCCGCAACAAGCCGGTGTCGACGAATACGCAGGTAAGCTGGTCGCCGATGGCCTTTTCCAGCAGCGCCGCGACCACGGAAGAATCGACGCCTCCGGAAAGCCCCAGCAACACCTTGTCAGTTCCGACGGCTTCGCGCACCTGCGCGACCGCGTCGTCGATGATGCGCGCCGGCGTCCACAACGTGGCACACCCGCAGATATCGACCACGAAGCGCCTCAGGAGGGCCACGCCGTGCTCGGTATGGGTCACTTCCGGATGGAACTGCAATCCGTACCAGCGCCTCGCCTCGTCGGCCATCGCCGCGATCGGCACCGATTCGGTGGACGCCGCGAGCGCGAAACCCGGCGGCAGCGCCGTCACGCGATCGCCGTGCGACATCCACACATTCTGCTTCGCCGGCGTGCCACGGAACAGCGCGCAGGTTTCGGTGGCGATCGTCGCATGCCCGAATTCGCGCGCATGGCCGCCCTCGACCGAGCCACCGTGCTGCGCGGCCATGGTTTGCATGCCGTAGCAGATGCCGAGGATCGGAACGCCCAGCGCGAATACCTGCCCGGGTGCGCGTGGCGAGTTCGCTTCGATCACCGATTCCGGGCCGCCTGAAAGGATCACGCCCTTCGGCGCGAACTTCGCGATCTCCGCAGGCTCGTGGTCCCACGCCCAGATCTCGCAGTACACGCCAATCTCGCGAATGCGCCGCGCGATCAGCTGCGTGTACTGCGAGCCGAAATCGAGGATGAGGAGTTTGTCGCTATGTAGGTCGCGCATGGGATCAGAAGCGAGCGATTAGGGACGAGTAGCGAGGGCGCACTTACCACCTCGCGTGTACCGGAGACTTCAAGCTGGCGCGAGAAATCGAGCGGAGCGCCCTCACTGCTCGCCCCTCGCCCCTGCCCCGTTAATCCAGCCTGTAATTCGGTGCTTCCTTGGTAATCTGCACATCGTGCACGTGCGCCTCGCGCACGCCGGCGCCGGTGACGCGCACGAACTGCGGAATGGTGCGCATCTGCTCGATGCTGGCGCAGCCGCAGTAACCCATCGACGCGCGCAGGCCGCCGACCAGTTGGTGCACGATGGCGCGCAGGGGACCACGGTACGGCACCCTGCCCTCGATGCCTTCCGGCACCAGCTTGTCGGCAGCGGCCTGTTCCTGGAAATAGCGGTCGGACGAACCGCTCTGCATCGCGCCCAGCGAGCCCATGCCGCGGTAGCTCTTGTACGAGCGGCCCTGGTACAACTCGATCTCGCCCGGCGCTTCCTCGGTGCCGGCGAACATCGAACCCAACATCACGCACGAGGCGCCTGCCACGATGGCCTTGGCGACGTCGCCGGAATAGCGCACACCGCCGTCGGCGATCAATGGGATGGAATCCTTCAGCGCATCGGCCACCATCGCAATCGCCGTGACCTGCGGCACGCCCACGCCCGCGACGATGCGGGTGGTGCAGATGGAACCCGGGCCGACGCCGACCTTCACCGCGTCGACGCCGGCGTCGCGCAGCGCGCGTGCCGCATCGCCGGTGACGATGTTGCCCGCGATCATCTGGAGATCCGGGAAATTCCTGCGGATCCAGGCGACCCGGTCGAGCACGCCTTGCGAATGGCCGTGCGCGGTATCGACCACGACCACGTCCACGCCGGCTTCGGCGAGTGCAGCGACGCGCCGCTCGGTTTCGCCGCCGACGCCGACGGCGGCGCCGACACGCAAGCGCTCATGCGAATCCTTCGCGGAATTGGGATTGTCGTGCGCCTTCTGGATGTCCTTGACGGTGATCAGGCCACGCAGTTCGAACGCATCGTTGACGACCAGCACCTTCTCGATGCGGTGCTTGTGCAGCAGCCCGATGATTTCGTCTTCGTCCGCGCCTTCCTTCACCGTGACCAGCTTGTCCTTGCGGGTCATGATGTTCTTCACCGGGTCGTCCGGCTTCTTCTCGAAGCGCAGGTCGCGGCTGGTGACGATGCCGACCAGCTTGTTGCCGTCCTCGACCACCGGCACGCCGGAGATGTTGTGCGAGCGGGTGATGTGCATGACCTCGCCGATCGAGGTGTGCGGCCCGACCGTGATCGGATCGCGGATCACGCCCGCCTCGAACTTCTTCACCAGGCGCACTTCGGCAGCCTGGCGTTCGACCGTCATGTTCTTGTGGATGATGCCGATGCCGCCGCTCTGCGCCATCGTGATCGCGAGGCGCGCTTCGGTCACGGTGTCCATGGCCGAGGACATCAGCGGAATGTTGAGGCGGATCTTGCGCGTCAGGTCGGTCGAGGTATCGACGTCGCGCGGGACAACGGAGGAATGGGCGGGGACGAGATAGACGTCGTCGTAGGTCAGGGCCTCGGCGAGGATGCGCATTGGATGCTGTCCGTCAATGCAATGCGCGATTATACGCCGACGTGTACGCGGGTTGTCGCGGCCGGCACGCCGCGCCGTACGTTTCGTGTAGCATGTCCGGCATGGACCTCACCCTGCAATCCGAACAGGAAACCGATGGCCGCTGGCTGGCCGAAGTCCCGCAGTTGCCCGGCGTCCTCGCCTACGGCGCCACGGCGGACGAGGCGATGGCCAAGGCCGAAACCCTTGCTTTGCGCGTGCTGGCCGAACAGCTGGAACATGGCGAAGCACGCCCGCAGGCGTTCCGGTTTCTGCTAGCGGCGGCATGAGCCGCTGGCCGTCTAGCCGCTGGCCGTCTGCCAAGGCCAGACACGTACTTGCGGCCTGCTGCGGAGCGGCTGGACTCTCAAACGCCAAACGGGTTCGCACAAGACACTCGCGCGCGGCGGCTGGCCTGACTTCGTGTTCGCCTTCCATGACGGTGAGGAGATCGGTCCGCGGATGCTCGCCCGGATCGCACGGCACACCGGATTGAAACCCGAAGATTTGTGGCTCCCGAATCAATGGGCGTCGATCGCCTGCGCCGCCTCCAGCGTGTTCTCCATCAGGGTTGCGACGGTCATCGGCCCGACGCCGCCCGGCACCGGCGTGATCCATGATGCCCGTTCGGCAGCGGCTTCGAACTCGATGTCGCCCACCAGGTGTCCGTCCTGCATCCGGTTGATGCCGACGTCGATCACGACCGCGCCCGGCTTGATCCATTCGCCCTTGACCACGCCGGGTTTGCCGACGGCGGCGACCACGATATCGCCCTGACGCACGTAGTGTTCGAGGCCTTGCGTGAACTTGTGGCAGCAGGTCGTGGTGCAGCCCGCGATCAAGAGTTCCAGCGCCAGGGGCCGTCCAACGTGGTTGGATACGCCGACCACCACCGCATGCTGGCCGCGCACAGGGCGGTCGGTGTATCCCAGCAAGGTCATCACGCCCTTGGGCGTGCAAGGCCTGAGCCCGAACCGGCGCAAGGCGAGATGGCCGACGTTGATCGCACTGAAGCCGTCCACGTCCTTGCGCGGATCGATCCGATCGATCAGCGTGGCAGCATCGATGTGCACCGGCAGCGGTAGTTGCACCAGGATGCCGTGAACCGCGGGATCGGCGTTCAGCCGGTCCACCAGCGCAAACAGGTCTGCCTCGCTGGTGTCCGCAGGCAGGTCGAAGTCGAACGACTTGAAGCCGACCTGTTTGCAGGCCTTGCGCTTGTTGCGGACGTATACCGCGGATGCGGGGTCCGCGCCGACCAGGACCACGGCCAGCCCCGGCACGTGCCGTCCTTCAGCAACGCGTGCCTGGACGCCCACCGCCACGTGGTCGAGGACTTCGGCGGCGACCTTGCGCCCATCGAGAATACGAGCCGTCATCTGCCTGCCGGTCGCAAAACCCGCATTATCCGGTCGCGTGCCAGCCGGCACAATGCCGCGCCGCGCGGCGGCCGCCTGCTCCAGACGGTATCCACATCACGGAAACGTGACGGGCGGCGCGGCTAATCTTCTCCCCGTAACCGCCGCCCGCGCCGGCCGGTGTGACGTTCAGACCCGCAATAATCCGAGGGCTTCCATATGATCGAGGGATTCGAACTCCAGGCGGCTGTCCTCCGGCGCCTGTTGAAACATCTCAACGAACAACGCACAGACGTCCAGAACATCGACCTGATGAACCTGGCCGGGTTTTGCCGCAACTGCCTTGCCGACTGGTATCGCGAAGCGGCAACGGAGCGCGGCCTCGACTTGTCGAGAGACGAAGCGCGCGAAGCCATCTATGGAATGCCGTTCGCGGAGTGGAAAGCCAAGTACCAGAGCGAAGCGACGCCGGAGCAACTGGCGGCTTTCGCGAAGGCGCGGAAGGCGCAGGGCTGACGATCATCGTCGCGCCGGAGCGGGACCACTCCGCCGCGCGCCCCGCTCCATTCAAGAAACCATCGCGCGCAGCGCGACTCCTTGAGTTCCCCTCTCACCTCTGGGGAGAGGGCAAAGGGTGAGGGGGTGCCGCGCATGTTCGGGTTGCATGAGCCGCTCACACTGCCCTACGCGTTGCAAAACTGCTCGTAATCTGCGTATCCCGGAAAAGGCCGGCCCGCCGCGCACACCGGGCATTCGGGATCGGGCGCGAGCCGCGTTTCGTGGAAGCGCATGGAGAGCGCGTCGAACATCAGGACGCGCCCCACCAGCGGTTCGCCCACCTGCAATATCAGCTTGATCGCCTCGGTGGCCTGCAACATGCCGACCACCCCGGGCAGCACGCCCAGCACGCCAGCTTCAGAGCAATTGGGCGCGTCTGCCGCGGTCGGCGGCTGCGGGAACAGGCAGCGGTAGCAAGGCGCCCTCCCCCGCGCGCGGCCGGCATCGAACACGCTCACCTGGCCCTGGAATCGCTGAACCGCGCCGTAAACCAGCGGAATCCCGAGTTTCACGCAGGCATCATTGAGCAGGTAGCGCACGGGAAAATTGTCCGCGCCATCCAGCACCACATCCGCGCCCTCCAGCAGCGCCTCGACATTCGCCGACGTGACGCGTTCCTGCAACCCTTCGATGCTCACCCGCGGATTCAAGGCGTGCAGCGTCTGCGCTGCCGAATCCAGCTTGGACGCACCGACACGATCGTCGGTGTGCAGGATCTGGCGCTGCAGGTTACTGCGTTCGACCACATCGTCGTCGGCGATCACCAGCGTGCCGACGCCCGCAGCCGCAAGGTAGAAGGCAGCCGGCGAACCCAGTCCACCCGCACCCAGCACCACGACCCGTGATTGCTCCAGCTTGCGCTGTCCTGCCTCACCGACTTCCGGCAGGCGCAGATGACGCGAGTAGCGATCGTAGAAATCCTCGTCGCCGCCGGGTTTGGCGACCGGCAATCCTTCCTCGATCCAGCGCGCCGTGCCGCCCGCGACGGACGTGATGTTGGTGTAACCCAATCCTTGCAGCGTCCGTGCGGCGAGCAGCGAGCGCTGGCCGTGGGCACAGATGGTCAGGATCTCCGTCGCGGGATCGGGCGCGATTTCGGTGATGCGCCGCGGCAATTCAGCGCGCGGCAACGGCACCGCACCGGCCGCCATGCCGGTCGCATGTTCAAAGGTTTCGCGCACATCCAGCAACAATGCGCCGGACTTTTGGTGTTGCAATGCTTCACGCGGCGAGAGTTCGTGGATGCTCATCGGCGCATTATCCCGCAAAAGCCATTTGACACGGATAAAAGCGGATGGTCACGGATAAAGCACAAAACGATCCGCTCCGATCCGCGTTGGTCCGTGTCAAGAGCTCTCTCTTGGACACGGATAAGAGCGGATGGTCACGGATAAAGCACAAAACGATCCGCTCCGATCCGCGTTGGTCCGTGTCAAGAGATCTCTCTTGGACACGGTAAGAGCGGATGGCCACGGATAGAGCACAAAATCATCTGCTCTTATCTGCTTTGATCCGTGTCAGACGTTTCTCTGTTTCTTCCGCTTTGATCCGTGTCAGATGCTTCTCCGTTTCTTCCGCTTTGATCCGTGTCAGAAATACTCCGGCCACAACATGACCACGTCACCCTTTGCGAATTCATGCGCATCTGCCGGCAGTAATGCCAGCGCGCCCGATTCCGCGAGACCGCGCAACATGCCCGATCCCTGCTTTGCGTGTGGCATTGCCCACTGCGTGCCTTGCTCGTCGGTATGCAGGCTGCAGCGTGCCAACTCCGCGCGCGCATGGCGCTTGTGCACGGGCGCGGCAAGGCGCGCACACGACGGTTTCGGAACCTGAGTCACGCCCAGCATCGCGCGCAAGGCAAAACCGGCGAAGACACGAAACGTCACCGCCGATGCGACCGGGTTACCCGGCAGCCCGAAATGAAGGCAAGCGCCGATCTGCCCGAACAGGGTCGGCATGCCTGGCTTGAGGCGCACCTTGTGAAAGTGGATGTCGCCGACCGTCGCGAGAACCCGCGGCAGATGGTCGGCTTCGCCCGCGGAAACGCCACCGCTGGTGACGATCACATCGGCCTCGAGCGCGGCATCGAGCAGTGCCTCCCGCAACGCCTCGGGATCATCGCGCACGCAGCGCCGGGCAACCACCATCGCGCCGGCTTCACGTGCGAGCGACGCCAGCATCACCGCGTTGGATTCGTGGATCTGTCCGAACGCGAGCGGCTGGCCTGCGGGCACCAACTCGTTGCCGGTCGCGATGACCGCGACACGCGGCCTCCGCCGTACCGGCACGTGTGCGATGCCGAGTGCGGCCAGCACTGCGAGTTGCGGTGCGCGAAGCCAAGTCCCGGACGCGATCGCGATGACGCCTTCCATGTAGTCCTCGCCCGCCGCGCGCACATTGGCGTGCAGCTTTTCGCCGGCCTTGGCCGTGATGCTGTCGCCGTCCACCACGACGTTTTCCTTGATGACCACCGTGTCGGCACCCGGCGGCAACGGCGCGCCAGTCGTGATCCGCACGCACTCGCCCGCGCCGATGGGCGGTGCGGAATCCGCGCCTGCGAATACTTCGCCGATCAGTGCGAAAGTGCGCTCGCCCTGCGCGGGCAGGTCGCCGCCGCGCAGCGCGAACCCGTCCATCGCGGAGTTCGCAAATGGCGGCAATGGATGAGGCGCGCGCATGTCTTCGGCCAAGACGCGGTCCTGCGCGTCCGCGAGGTCCCCGGTTTCCACTGGCAAGCGATGTTGCGCTGCGCGCGCGCCAACGATTTCCAGCGCCTGCTCGAGGCCGATGCGGACCGGGTACTCAGGTTCTGCCATGCGTACGCTCGTACTCCTTAAAATCCTCCGGCCCGTTGAGGTTGTGGAACGCCTCGGTACGGTCGCGGAAGTCGACCTCCTGCGCCTGCAGTTCCAGGTGCCAGCGCAGCGCCGACGCGTGCAGCGCCGCCGCCTTGCGCGCGGACTCCAGCAACGCATCCCTGTTCCGCAGTGAATACAGCGCGAACAGTGGTTGCAACCTGTGTTCGTCTCGGGCGTACGCACAGGTAGCTTGAGGCGCGGCCTCCATGGCAGCGTGCAGGCGCGCGAACAAGTCGGCGGGGAAATCCGGACAGTCGACCGGCGTCGTCAACAGCCACTGGCAATCCGCCAACGCAGCAGCCTGGGTTTCGACGATCCACGCCAGCGCCGCGGCGACGCCGGCCAGCGGCCCGGCATGTCCAGGCACTTCGTCGCTGATCACCCGCGCGTAGCGTTCGTATTCGGCGTGATTGCGGTTCGCGACGATCAACACGTCGTCGCATTGCTGCCGGAGCGTGGCCGCCACGCGGGCGACGACCGGTTCGCCATGGATGGTCAACATTCCCTTGTCCGCGCCGTTGACGCGGCTTCCGGCCCCGCCTGACAGGATGACGCCCAAGGTGTGCACGCCGCTCATCGCCGGCCCCGGACGTGACGGATCATGCGTCTGCGTTTGCGTTGCTGGTTGTCGGTGAGCACGTTGCGCTTGCCCGCATAGGGATTCTCGCCTTCGCGGAATTCTATGCGGATCGGGGTACCTTCGAGTTTGTAACGCTTGCGGTAGAAGTTTTCGAGGTAGCGCCGATAGCTGTCCGCGATGTGCTTCGTGCGGCTGCCATGGATCACGATGGTCGGCGGATGATCGCCGCCTGGATGCGCGAAGCGCAGCTTCGGGGAATGCCCGCGCACCAGCGGCGGCTGGTGGGCCGCCACGGCCTTTTCCAGAGCCCGCGTGAGATCGGACGTGCCGAGTTCGCGCGATGCCGCGGCGCCGGCGCGGTCGATCGCACGCATCAACTCGCGCAAGCCGGAGCCGTGCTTCGCCGACAGGAACACTATCCGCGCCCACGCGACGAAATCGAGCTTGCGTTCGAGCCCCGCCTTGCAACGCTCGCGGTCATATTGCCCCAAGCCGTCCCACTTGTTAGCGACGATCACCAGCGCGCGCCCGGCTTCCAGCACCTGCCCGATCAGCGCCAGATCCTGGTCGGTGACGCCTTCACTGGCATCCAGCATCACGACCGCGACTTCCGCCGCGGCGATGGATTGCAGCGTCTTGATGACGCTGAACTTCTCCAGCGCGTCTTCGACGCGGCCGCGGCGGCGCACGCCGGCGGTGTCGATCAGGACGTAGCGCTTGCCATCGCGTTCGAGCGGTACGTGGATCGAATCCCGCGTGGTGCCCGCGACGTCGGAGACGACCACCCGCTCTTCCCCCAGCAGGCGGTTCACCAAGGTCGATTTGCCGACGTTCGGCCGGCCGACGATCGCAACGCGTGTCCCGGTGGATTCGCCGTGTTCCGCCATGGCGTCCGCGTCGGCATCCGGCGGCAGCAGCGGTTGCGCCGCCGCGAGCAAGGCATCGAGCCCGCGCGCGTGCGCGGCGGCGATCGCGAATGTCGCCGCCACGCCCAGCGCCGCGAACTCGGCCAGCGCGGCTTGCGCGTCGAGTCCGTCGGTCTTGTTGATCGCCAACAGCACCGGTTTGCCGGCGCGCCGCAGCCGGTCGAGGATGGCGCGATCCTGCGGCAACAGGCCTTCGCGCGCATCGACCAGCAGCACGCACACGCAGGACTCGTCGATCGCAAGCTGGACCTGCTTTTCGGTGAGCGCGTCGATCTCCACCCGCTCGCCCGACAGGCCGCCGGTGTCGACCAGCACGAACGGACGCGCGCCCAGACGGGAGACGCCGTAATGGCGATCACGGGTGACACCCGGCAGATCCGCGACCAGCGCGTCACGCGTCCTCGTCAGCGCGTTGAACAGCGTTGATTTGCCGACGTTGGGGCGACCGACGAGGGCAACGACAGGCAACATGGGATTTGAATTCCCGGACGGAGGATTTCAGCCGCCACGAAATGCGAAACCACGGATCTACACGGACGCACACGGATCAGCAGCAAAGAAAACACTTAGACACGGATCAACGCGGATTGACACGGATAAAGCTCTACCTGATTTCCATCAACGCATTTGCTCTATCCGCGCTTATCCGCCTTTTATCCGCGTCAAAAAAGCTTCTGCTCTATCCGTGTGCATCCGTGCAAATCCGTGTCAGGAATGGCTTTACCCGGAAATGCGATATGCGGCCACGTGCCCCTTCTCGTCTTCCACGTACACCGTGTCGCCATTGACGACCGGGCGGGCACGGATTTCGTCCTTGGACAAGCGGACACGCGCGGCGAGCTTGCCGTTGGACAGGTCCAGCCAGTGCACGTAACCCTCGACGCCGCCCACGACGGCGTACTTGTCCTGGATCGTCGGCGCGGTCAGCCAGTGGTATTCCAGCGCGTCCTGCTTCCACAGGTCGCCGCCGCCATCCTTGGAGAACGCCCAGACGACGGAATTGCTGTCGACGCCGACCAGTTCATTGTCCGCCACG
The DNA here is from genome assembly GCA_021324095.1 of Gammaproteobacteria bacterium. Taxonomy (GTDB): domain Bacteria; phylum Pseudomonadota; class Gammaproteobacteria; order Xanthomonadales; family Rhodanobacteraceae; genus 66-474. The sequence continues at coordinate 9,110 of JAJPJT010000046.1, read as the reverse complement.
CCGACTCCGACGTAACTCGAAAAAGGACGGTTCCAGACAAGCTGGCCCTGCGCGGCGTCGATCGCGGCCAGTTCGCCGTGGTAAGCGGTTGCGTACAGGGTGCTGCCGTCGAGCTGCAACGTGTCGTCGGCGTCGTTCAATTTCTGGATGTCGGTGCGGCCCAACCCCTTGGTGATCGGCAGCTTCCACTGGATGGCGCCGGTATCACCGCGCAGCGACACCACGTTGCCGTCATCGCTGCCGAACATCACGACGCCGTGCGCCGCCAGCAGCGGCCCGTTGCCGCGCAAGCTCAGCAACGGCACGTTCGCCTGGTCGTTGAGCCACTTCCGCTCGCCCGTATTGGCGTCGAATGCGTAGACGTACCCCGAATTCGTGCGGACGTACACCGTGCCGGCGTCGATCGCGGGCGGCGAGATCACTTCATCATCGACCTCCGCGCTCCACAGTTGCTTGCCGGTCGCAGCGTCCATCGCGTACACGTGCCCGTCCAGCGTGCCGACCACCAGCAGGCTGCCCGATACAGTGGGACCGCCCGCGTAGCGCGCGTCCGGTCCGGGCTTTTTGCGCTTGAACGGCCAGATGCCGTCGCCGACGCGGGTGGACTGCCGCCAGATTTCCTTGCCGGTCGACGCGTCCAGCGCTTCGATCTTGCCATCGGTGCTGATGAGGTACAGCTTGCCGTCCGAATACGCCGGTTGCAGTCGCACACCGGAGCGACCGGCGCCGTCACCGATCCTCGTCGACCAGATTTTCTGGACCTGCACCGTCGGCGTGAATTCGACCAGCGGCTTGGGTGGCTGGATATTCGATCCGCGATTGAACAGCTTGCTCCAGAGGCCGCAGCCGGCCAGCGCGAACGTTGCGACCAGGAGCGGGAACAGAAGAAGATGGCGGCGCTTCATTGGACCTGTTTCCCGGCCGGGGCAGCCTGGGGCTGCGAGAGATTGTCCAGTTTCATCTGCACGACGTTGCGCCCCGGCGCGCCCTTGTCGAGCTTGGACAGCGCGTCCTGATACGCCGTGCGGGCTGCGTCGAGCTTCCCGAGTTTGAGCAGCGCATCACCGCGAAGTTCCGCGGCGATCGGCGCGTACTCACCCGCAGGCACCTGGTCGATCGTCGTCAGCGCCTGCTGCGCCTGGCCTTGGGCCAGCAACACGCGTGCCAGGCGCAGGGAGAACAGGGCATGCAAGGCCGGCTGATCGGTGTGGGCAACGGCCCACTCGAGGTTTTCAGCGGCAGGTTTCAACTGATCCTTGCTGACGTCGTACTCGGCCACCTCGGCACTGGCAAAGGCCGCGTAGGCCGACTTCGCGTAATTCTTCTGCAGATCCCCCAGCGCGGCCGCCATCGCCTGCTTGTCGCCGCCCTGCACGGCATTCTGCACGACGCCAAACTGTGACGCCGCCTGGATCTCGACGTTGGCCTTGTGTGCCTGCCATTGCCGCCAGCCGAATATCAGCACCAGCGCGAGCACCACGCCGACCACGACGGCGACGCCGTTTTCCTTGATCCACTTGCGGACCTGTTCGCCCTGCTCGAACTCGTCGTAATCTTCGAAAGCCATCGCTCACTCACGTGCACACGGATATTCCGCGCGGGCGCGGAAACGCGCAAGCATACAAGGTAATTTCTGATTCACCTATGGTGAGAATGTCCCAGTCTGCTCGCCCCCTCGAGTCAAGGGGGCGGAAACGTGCGCTTGGCGCGCGTTTCGGGGGTGTGGAAGCACGATCGTGTCGGCGAGAACGAGCATCCGTCAGCGGGAATGAGGGCTTCGCAACCGATTCAGTCGCTTTCGCTTGCGACCGGGGACCCGAATACGTCGAAACGGGCCACATTCGCGCGCCGAAAGGCGCCGAGGGAAAACGGTTGCCCGTCGCGGGTCACGCTCACCGCGCTGGCGTTGCCCAGGGTCACGTGCAACAACCCCGCCGAATGCCAGGTGCGCGAGTCGCCCGCATGCAGCATTCCGGAATCGACCTTGTTGCCATCGGCGCCGGTGATCTCGAACCAGCAATCCGCGTTGGCGGTGAGGGTCAGCGTGTGCTGCCCGGCCGGCGCCGCTGGCGGAGGCGCGGAGGTGGACGCGGCGGCGGCCGGCGCGGCGGTCTGCTCGTCGTTGATTCCGATCGCCGCAAAAGGCGTCATCGATGCCCGAAATGGCGTGGTGTCCGGGGACGCTGTGGCAGCCGATGTCCTCGGCGGAGTCGCGCTTGCCACGGGCGCCTGCGCGGAAACCGCCGGCTGGTCCAGCGATACGATCCTTGCGGTCGGCCTTTGCAGGCCACCGCGCAATCCCAGCAGCACCAGCGGGACCGCGATGGTTGCGGTCAGGACGATGTAGGTTGCTGCGGTTCCGTAGCGCTGCAGCAGCCAACGCGACCGCGAAGTGTGCGCCACCGATACCAGGGCCGGCTGTTCGGCAGGGGCGGCGGCACGCAGCACGTCATCGCAGCTTCCGGACGGCAGGCCGAGGAATTTCGCATAACTCTTCAGGGCACCACGCAGGAAGATGAAATGCTCGGAGGCTCCGAAGTCATTGGCTTCGAGCCGCTCCAGCACCTTGACCGGGAGGTGCAGGTCACGGGCGCAATCGGCTAGGGACAAATTTTTGGACTCGCGGATGGCGCGAAGTTTCTGTCCGATCGATCCGCTCGACGAGACTCCGAGATGGTGCTGTGGCGTGGCTGCCGTCGCGGGTTCCTGATGCATCGAATCGGAATGGGTGAAGAGATCCCCTGGCTCCTGATGATCAATCATGATTCTGGCCATTCAGCGACTGCGCCTGCGCGGAATTCGGAAACTGATCCTGCAGGCGATTGGAATAGTTGGTGGCCGTATCCTTGTCACCAAGACGGGTGGCGATCTGATAACCAAGCAACAATGATTCGGGCGTGGCCTGGCCCGACGACTCGAAACGCTGCATGTAGCCGCGTGCTTCGAAGGCCTTGCCCTGCTCGAGGTCCAGTTGCGCCATCGCGAGCAGCGCCGGGCCGTAATTGGGGTCGATCTCGAGCGCCTTGTGCAGGTACGGCTCGGCGCCCGCGTAATCCTTGAACTTCGCCAGGCAGGTTCCCGCGTTCGTGTTGGCGACCGCGGGCGTCTTGTAGAACGGATCGGCCAGCGCACGCTGGAAATGCTTCATGGCTTCGTCGCGCTTGCCCTGCTCGCACAGGAACTTGCCATAGTTGTTGTTGGTGTCGCCATTGGAAGGATCGAGCGAAACCGCCGTGCGAAACTCGTTGTCCGCGTCCTGGAGGCGATCGATTCGCCAGTCCAGGATGGCGAGCATGGTGTGCGCCGGGATGTACTTGTCATCGAAACTCAACGCCTTGCGCAAGGCCGTCTCGGCTTCCTTGAGGTGATTCTGGCCCATGTAGGCGGCGGCAAGCTGGGTGTGGGTCTGCGCCGCGGCCTGCTTGTCTTCCTGGGTGGTGTCGTGCGGCGCCTGATTGAGATTGGTCATCGGCGTCGGGTACTTGATGATCCCCGGATCGTGCTTGCAGGCGGCAAGGCCGAGCGCCAAGACCATCATCCCCAATACAAGACAAGACTTACGCGGCATGGGCCTGCACCTCGGTCGCTTGCGCCGCCAGACGGCGCTGGAATTCCGCGTGGCGGCGGGTCCGGTCGGACACCTTCCCCTTCAATTGGCCGCACGCCGCATCGATGTCCTCACCGCGGGTGCGCCGCACCATCGCCTGCACGCCGGCGTTCAACAGAACCGCCTGGAACGCCCGGATCGCGGCTTCGTCGGATCGCTGGTACTGCGTGCCGGGAAACGGATTGAACGGAATCAGGTTCACCTTGGCCGGCAAGCGGTGCATCAGCCTGGCCAGTTGTTTCGCAAGTACGGGTGCGTCGTTGACGCCCTTCATCAAGGTGTACTCGAAGGTGATGGTGGAACGCGGCTTGCGCGCAGCGTAGCGCGAACAGGCATCCAGCAGTTCACCGATGCCCCAGCGCTTGTTGAGCGGCACCAGTTGCGTGCGCAGTTCGTCATTCGGCGCATGCAGCGACACCGCCAACGACACGTCCGCGACTTCGCCCAGCCTGTCGATCATCGGCACGACGCCCGCCGTCGAGAGCGTCACGCGTTTGGAAGCCAAACCGAAGCCAAGGTCGTCGCGCATCAGGGCCATCGCGCGCACCACGTTGTCGAAGTTCAGCAGGGGCTCGCCCATACCCATCATCACGACGTTCGTGATGCGGCGCTGCTGGTGGGTGACGTTGCCGAGCTGCTTCGCGGCGTGCCAGACCTGACCGATGATTTCCGAGGTCGCGAGATTGCGGTTGAAGCCTTGCGTGCCAGTCGAGCAGAACCGGCAATTCAATCCGCAGCCGATCTGCGAAGACACGCAAAGCGTGCCGCGCGTCGGCTCCGGGATGTACACGGTTTCGACCGCGTTGCCGGCGTCGAGTCCAAGCAACCACTTGCGGGTGCCGTCGCTGGACGCCTTGTCCAGCAGGGCCTTGGGCGGCGCGACCACCGCAACTTCCGGCAGCTTTTCACGCAGGGACTTGCCGAGATCCGTCATCGCGCCGAAATCGCTTTCGAGCCGATGGTAGATCCACTTCATCACCTGATCGGCGCGATACGGCTTCTCGCCCAAGCCGGCGAAGAAGTCGCGCAGTCCGTTACGATCGAAGTCCAGCAGATTGGTCCTGACGTTCGTCATGCAACTGCTCTTGTTGAAAGTCAGGCCATGGAAGGCCGTTTTTGATCCCCGCGTTCGTGCATGAACGCAAAAACTTACCGCGGGCACAGCTCCGTCGCGGCAAAGAAGTATCCGATTTCAAATCGTGCGGTATCCGGGCCGTCCGAGCCGTGCACCGCATTGGCGTCGATGCTTTGTGCAAAATCCGCGCGGATGGTTCCCGCCGCGGCATCTTTCGGATTGGTGGCGCCCATCAGCTCGCGGTTCCTGGCGATCGCGCCCTCGCCTTCCAGCACCTGGATCATCACCGGGCCGGACACCATGAATTCGACCAGCGGCTTGAAGAACGGGCGTTCGCGGTGCACCGCGTAGAAACCTTCGGCTTCCGCCCGCGACAGGTGCTTCATCTTCGCGGCAAGGACGCGCAAGCCCGCGTTTTCGAAACGGCTGTAGATTTGTCCGATCACGTTCTTGGCGACGGCATCGGGCTTGATGATCGAAAGGGTGCGCTCCAGCGCCATGGGTTCCTCGACTGAGACAAGACAATAAAAATGCGCACGAAGCCCGTCCGGGTTCGTTGAGCATATCCCAAAAAAACCGCACAAAATGCGGAGTTAGCTCACAAAAGAGCGAAAGATTCTAGCCGAATGCAATCCAATTGGCCACGGCTTCGCATTGCCGTCCGGCGGCCTTCCGTACGCGCTGTGGAGCCGCTTCAACTCCCCGAGGCCGTGATTCGGAAGCGCCGACCCCGAGTTTGACCCGCGCATCCAACCAGCCTAGACTTCAAACGATTGTTTGAAACGCCGGCGGGTATGCAGCACAGCGCGCAATTCTCCACGCGTCAGCGGATCCTCGGGGCCGCCGAGGAACTGTTTGCCGAGCGTGGTTTCGCCGGCGCCTCGTTGCGCCAGGTCACCGCCGCGGCCAAGGTCAATCTCGCGGCCGTCAATTACCACTTCGGTTCCAAGGACAACCTGATCGAAGAAGTTTTCCGCAGGCGGCTGGACGAATTGAGCCGCCGCAGGCTGGAACGGCTGGCGCAACTCGAAGCCGCGGGCAACGCGAGCCTCGAAACGGTACTGGATGCCTTCATCACCCCCGCACTGGAACTCTCGCTCGACCGCAAGGGCGGTTCGGTCTTCATGCGCGTGCTGGCGCGCGCATTTGCCGAGCACAACAGCAACCTGCGCAATTTCCTGTCGGAGAACTATGGCCATGTGCTCAAGGATTTTGCGGCTTCCTTTGCGCGCCTGCTGCCCCAGCTCGACAAGGAGGAGCTGTACTGGCGGCTCGACATCGCGGTCGGCGCGCTGACCTACGCCATGGCAGACTTCGGGATGATCCAGCGCCGCAGCGGCGAGTCCGAGCGCGCGCATCGCGAGCAGATGGCCAAGCACTTGATCCATTTCACCGCCGCGGGCTTGCGGGCGTGAAGCGGGGATTGGGGGTGGGTAGCGGGGGCGCAAAATCCGAACGCCTTGACGTCGCCTGAACCCTCCAATTCAGACCCCCACTACCCGTCCCTCGACCCCTCTTTCGAGCCAAGAATCGTTTCAAATATCCGGAGATCACATGTCTGACATCCTTCGCATCCGCAAAGCCGCCGTGCTGGGCGCCGGCGTGATGGGCGCGCAGATCGCGGCGCACCTCACCAATGCCGGTATCGAAACCGTGCTGTTCGACCTTGCCGCCAAGGAAGGACCGAAGAACGGCATCGCGGTCAAGGCGATCCAGCATCTTGGGAAGATGTCGCCGGCCCCCTTGGCGGTGAAGGATCTCGGTGCCGCGATCGTGCCGGCCGACTACGACCAAAACCTCGCGGCACTGAAGGACTGTGATTTCGTGATCGAGGCCATCGCCGAGCGCATGGACTGGAAGCTGGACCTGTACAGGAAAATCGCTTCGCACATCCCCGGACACACGATCCTCGCCAGCAATACCTCGGGCCTCTCGATCAACAAGCTGGCTGAGGCACTGCCGGAGAACCTGCGGCATCGCTTCTGCGGCGTGCATTTCTTCAATCCGCCGCGTTACATGCACCTGGTCGAGGTGATTCCGGGCCAGGCGACCGATCCCAAGTTGCTCGAAGGGCTGGAAGCGTTCCTCACTTCGACGCTGGGCAAGGGCGTGGTGTTCGCGAAGGATACGCCGAACTTCATCGGCAACCGTATCGGCGTGTTCTCGATGCTGGCGACGATGCACCACACCACGCAATTCAAGCTCGGCTTCGACGTGGTGGACGCGCTGACCGGCCCCGCGATCGGGCGCCCGAAATCGGCGACCTATCGCACCGCCGACGTGGTCGGTCTCGACACCATGGCGCACGTCATCAAGACCATGGCCGACACCCTGCCCGACGATCCGTGGCACGAACACTTCAAGTCGCCGGCATGGTTGACCGCGCTGATCGGGAAAGGCGCGCTGGGCGCCAAGGTCGGTGCGGGTTTCTATCGCAAGGCCGGCAAGGAAATCCAGGTGCTGGACCTTGCGAAACAGGATTACCGCGCAGCGGAGCAAAAGGCGTCGGATGAAGTCGCAGCGATCCTCGCAATCAAGAACCCTGCCGAAAAGTTCGCGAAGCTGCGTGCGTCCAGCGATCCACAGGCGCAATTCCTGTGGGCGTGCTTCCGCGACCTGTTCCACTACACCGCGTATCACCTTGAAGGCATCGCTGAAACCGCGCGCGATGTCGATTTCGCGATCCGCTGGGGCTATGGCTGGAAGCTCGGTCCCTTCGAAACCTGGCAGGCCGCGGGTTGGGAACAGGTGGCCAAGTGGATCCAGGAAGACATCGCCGCCGGCAAGACGATGGGCAACGCATCCCTGCCCGCATGGGTCACCGACGGCCGCAAGGGCGTGCACTTCGCGGACGGCTCGTACTCGCCGCGCGAGAAGAAGAACGTCCCGCGATCGTCTGCGGCGGTTTACAAGCGCCAGTTGTTCCCCGACGCGCTGATCGGCGAGAAATTCGACCAGGGGAGCACAGTCTGGGAAAACGATGGCATCCGCTTGTGGACGCTCGGCAATGACGACGTCGGGATCGTCAGCTTCAAGACCAAGATGTGCACCTTCGACGATCAGGTGCTGGACGGCATCCAACACGCCGTCGGCCTCGGCGAGCAGAAGCTGAAGGCACTGGTGGTGTGGCAATCCGGCCCGGTGTTTTCGGCTGGCGCCAACCTGAAGGGCGTGCTCGCGCTGCTGAAGGAAGGCAAGGTTTCGCAACTCGAAGCGATGATCGCGAATTTCCAGCGCGCGACGCAGCGCGTGCAGCATGGCCTCGTTCCGACAGTCGCCGCGGTGCGCGGGCTGTGCCTCGGCGGCGGTTGCGAATTGCAGATGCATTCGGCGCGCACGGTCGCAGCGTTGGAAAGCTACATCGGCCTGGTCGAGGCCGGCGTCGGCCTGCTGCCCGCCGGAGGTGGTTTAAAGGAAATAGCCGAGCGTTGCTCGCGCGCGGCGGCGCCAGGGACGGACCCGTTCGATCCCGCCAAGCGCTATTTCGAAACCGTTGCGATGGCCAAGACTTCGGGCAGCGCGCTGGAGGCGAAACAGTTCGGCCTGCTGCGCGAATCCGACGTCGTGGTGTTCAACGCCAACGAACTCCTGTACGTCGCGAAGAACGTCGCATCGTCGCTGGCCGAATCCGGCTGGCGCCCACCGCTGCAGCAGCAAACGCACGTCGCAGGCGACGTCGGCACCGCCACGATCAAGGCGCAACTCGTGAACATGCTGGCGGGACACTTCATCTCCGAGCACGACATGGAAATCGCGACCCGCATCGCCGACACCTTGTGCGGCGGCAACATCGAACGCGGCAGTACCGTCGACGCGCAATGGCTGCTCGATCTCGAACGCCACCACTTCATGGAACTGGCGCAGATGCCGAAGACCCAGGAACGCATTGCGCACACCATGACGACCGGAAAACCGCTCAGAAACTAAAAGCCGTCCGCGAAGAACGCGAAGAACGCAAAGGAAAAACAATGAAGATTTGCTGCTGATTCTCTTCGCGTCTTTTGCGTCCTTTGCGGACAATCGCTCTTCGCTTTTGGAGAACACCATGAACAAACAAATCCAGGACGCCTACATCGTCGCCGCCAAGCGCACGCCGGTCGGCAAGGCCCCACGCGGCGTGTTCCGCCACACCCGCCCAGACGACATGCTCGCGCACGTGTTGCGTGAAACGCTGGACGAATGCGCGGGTGTCGACGTCAATCGCATCAGTGACGTGGTGGTCGGCTGCGCGATGCCTGAAGCCGAGCAAGGCATGAACGTGGCGCGCATCGGCGCGCTGCTTGCCGGCCTGCCCGATTCCATTCCCGGCATGACCATCAACCGCTTCTGTTCGTCGGGCCTGCAATCGGTCGCGATCGCGGCCAACACCATCCGCCTCGGCGAGGCCGACCTCGTGCTGGCGGGCGGCACCGAGTCCATGAGCATGGT